>NZ_LR594036.1:1800000-2160767 GCF_901542335.1 Streptococcus porcinus
TTAGCTTGTAAAGATTCAATAATAGCTGCTTTTTGTGTGGGTAAAACCTCGCTATAGACCTCTTCAATCCCTACTTTTTGGGCAATTGCCTTAGCCGTCGACTTTTGGTCTCCTGTTAACAAGGCTAGTTTGATTCCTAAATCTTTAAGTGCATCAATAGTAGCTTGACTGTCTGTCTTTATCTGATCTTCGATTAAAATCAGAGCTTTCAGTTGATAATCTTTTGCCACATAAACAATTGTCGCTTGAGGTGGCAAGGCTTTAATCTTTTCCTCAATTGGTTGATCAAAAATAACACCATTTTCAGTCATTAATCTTCTATTGCCAACTTGTAGGGTATGATTCTTAATTTCCCCTTTAAGACCCTGGCCAGAAATCGTTGTAAAGTCTCGGACCGGTAATAAAGCCCATTCTTCTGCCTCTGCTTTTGCGAGAATAGCCTGACTTAAAGGATGTTCAGACAGTGACTCTAATGAAGCAACTTCTTGCAAAATTGTTTTTTCTGTTTGATCTAAAAGCACTATCTGACTAACTTGTGGTCGTCCCTGAGTAATGGTACCGGTTTTGTCAAATACCAAAGTTCTGATATTAGCCAAGTTTTCGAGGTGTGCTCCTTCTTTGAAGAGAATCCCATTCTCAGCCGCGCGACCAGAGCCTACCATGATAGCTGTTGGTGTTGCTAACCCCAAAGCACATGGACAAGCTATAATCAATACAGCTATGGCACTTGTCAAAGAAAAGCTAATGTCTTCTTTCATGATAAAGAGCCAAAACAGACCAGTTAGTATCGCTAAAAGAATAACAATGGGTACGAATATACCTGATATTTGATCGGCAATTTTAGCTATTGGCGCCTTGCTCCCTTGTGCAGTTTCAACTAGACTAATAATTTGTGCTAAAAAGCTTTCAGATTCTCGCTTTGTAACTTCTACAATCAAATTTCCATGTCCGTTGATGGTTCCGGTATAGACAAGACTATCCTTTTGTTTGTTACTTGCCACACTCTCACCTGTTAGCATAGCCTCATCGACATAAGATTGGCCAGAAACCACACGTCCATCAACAGGAATTTTTTCGCCTGGTTTAATCATGACATGGTCACCTAAACTCACTTGTGCAAGGGGAACTAATTCTTGCTTTTCACCCTTGACTATTCTTACTTCATTTGGTTTTAAAGAGAGCAGTTTCTGAATAGCCTGAGACGTTCTACTTTTTGATTTATTTTCAAAAAAGTTACCCAAGGTAATCAAAGTTAAAATAACAAGTACGGACTCAAAGTAAAGACTATGGTGGTAGTGATTTTCCCCTTGAAAAATTTGAAGAGTCGCAAATAAGCTATAGCCAAAAGCAAAACTGGTGGCTAAGGCAACTAAGCTATCCATATTGGGATGACCTCTAAACAAGGAGGTAAAACCATTTTTATAGTAGTCTCTAGCTAGGTAGAGGACTGGTAAGGTAAAAAGTAATTGTAGCAGAGCAAAATTTCCGGGTTGTGAGTTAGGATTTAGGCTACTAGGAAGCCAAGCTCCTAGCATAGAACCCATCGCGACATAAAGAACTGGCAAGGTCAATAGAGCCGACCATAAAAATCTCTTCCAAAGCTTTCTATTCTGCCTTTCTTGCCTTTGACTGAGACTTTCATTTTGGTTAGACCTATATAAACTGGCCTGATATCCTGCATCAGCTATTACCTTAGTAATATCTTCTGCATTCATAGTCTGCTCTTGATAGGAAATTGTTAGTTTTTCTGTTGCTAAATTGACTGTTGCTTTTTCAGTGGCTGGTAATTTTTGAACAGCCTTCTCGACTGTTAGGGCACAAGAGGCGCAAGTCATTCCATCAATAAGATAAACTTCTTCTTTTGTCATTTAATCACCTACTTTCTGGTGGCATTTACACTGGCCAAGGCGACAATTACAAGGAATGTCAGCAACAAGTTTTTCTGACTTTTCTTTTAAAAGTTTTTCAAAAGCTTCTAAAACTTCCTCAGTCATGGGCATATCGGCAAGTAAATCTAATAATAAATCGGGGTGTTCTTTTTGACAAATTCTGCTAAAGTCATCAGCTAGCATTTTCTTTTGGTAAGTCGTTTGCTGAATGTTTGCTTGATAAATAAATGCACGACCTTCTCTTTGTCTCTTAACCAAACCTTTGTCAATCAACCTTCCTAGGAGTGTTTTTATTGTTGATTGAGACCAATGACTATTATCTTTCAGAATAGCTATAATCTCTGAACTCTTTATGCCATTATTAGCCCAAATAATACGCATAACTTGCCATTCAGCGGCTGAAATTTTAAGCATCCTATCCTCCTTTATTTTATCATGGTTTTTAGTTTACATCTGTAAACATATTATACTCCTTATGTCTACAATTGTAAATATTTAATAATAAGTTTTCCACAACAAAAAAAGAACCTCATTTGAAGTTCCTTTTTCATTCTAATCCTTAGATTTAGCATCTAAATCCCTAAGGAGTTGATCAATTTTATTACCATAAGCAATGGAATTATCTTTTTCGAAAATGAGATCTGGAATTTTATACATCGTTAAGTTACGACCTAACTCACGCTTAATAGTCCCAGTTGCTTTTTCAAGTCCAATTTGAGCTTTTTGGTTATCGGAAGCTAAATCACTCATTACAGTATAGTACACTTTTGCTGCTGATAAATCTCCAAGCATTTGTACTTCTGTAATCGTTACTCCCTCTACTCGAGGATCACGGACTTTCTTCTGTAAAATCTCATTGACTTCACGTTTTATTTCCATGCCAACACGGTCTATTCGATGATTTGCCATAAACTATCCTTTCTAAGGGTTAATGAGTGAGAACAACAAGTCATTCTTATTCTTAACTCTAGTAATCAAGACATTCATCATTGTTAGGTTATTTTACTTTCTAACAATTTCTTCCATGATATAAGCTTCAAGTGTGTCATCAACTTGGAGGTCGTTATAATTTTCAATCATTAACCCACCTTCTTGAGCATTACCAACTTCTTTAACATCATCCTTATAATGTTTCAAGCTAGCAATTTTGCCATCGAAAACAACCACGCTATCACGGATAACACGAACACTAGAGTCGCGTGTTATCTTACCATTAATAACCATGAATCCACCAATTGTTCCAACTTTAGATACCTTAAAGGTTTCACGAACAATAGCTTCCCCAAGAATTTTTTCTTTGAAGACTGGATCTAGTTTACCTTTCATCGCTTCTTCTACTTCTTCAATAACTTTGTAGATAATGCTATGAAGACGAATTTCAACTTCATCAGATTCAGCTTGTTGACGTGCTTGTGGAGTAGGGCGGACATTGAAACCAATAATAACAGCATTTGAAGCTTCAGCTAATGTAACGTCTGATTCATTGATCGCGCCTACAGCCGAATGAACAACATTAACACGAACACCTTCAACCTCTATTTTGAGGAGTGAAGCTGCTAAGGCTTCTACTGAACCTTGAACATCTGCTTTAATAATTACGTTAACTGTCTTAATTTCACCTGCTTTAAGAGTATCAAACAGATTATCAAGACTGACACGTTGCGTATTTTGGCGTTGTTTAAGAAGAGCACGTTTGGCACGCTCTTCACCTGCTGCTCGAGCTGCTTTTTCATCTTCATAGACAGCAAAATGATCGCCAGCCATAGGTGTTTCATTTAAACCTGTGATAGAAACAGGCGTTGATGGAAGGGCTGATTTTACACGACGACCGAGATCATTTGCCATAGCACGGACACGACCAAAGGTGTTACCAATAACGATTGGATCTTGAACGTGTAGTGTCCCTTGTTGAACAAGAAGGGTTGCTACAGCACCTTTTCCTTTATCAAGCCTTGCTTCAATAACGGTACCAATAGCTCTTACTGTTGGATCTGCCTTCAGCTCTTCTACTTCAGCAACTAAAAGAATTGTTTCTAGTAAAACATCAATGTTCTTATTGAATTTAGCTGAAATCTCAACAAATTCACAGTCACCGCCCCAGGCTGTGGAAATAATACCGTATTCAGCCAGCTCAGCAATCACGCGCTCTGGGTTAGCACCCGGTTTATCAATTTTGTTGATAGCAACAATAATCGGAACTTGTGCAGCTTTAGAGTGGTTAATTGCTTCGACTGTTTGTGGCATAACGCCATCATCTGCCGCGACAATTAAGATAGTGATGTCAGTAACTGATGCCCCACGTGCACGCATACTAGTGAAGGCAGCATGTCCAGGTGTATCCAAGAAGGTAATTTTCTTACCAGCTTCTTCGATTTGATAGGCTCCTATATGTTGAGTAATCCCCCCTGCTTCCCCAGTAGCTACCCGTGAATTACGCAAAGTATCCAATAAGGTTGTTTTACCATGGTCAACGTGCCCCATGATGGTTACAACTGGTGCCCGTTCAACAAGATTTTCTGGATTAAGGTAAGAGTCGTCCTCAAAGAAACGTTCGATATCAGCATCATCAATCTCAACTTTTGCTTTTGCTTCAATCCCATAATCAACCATTAATAATTCAATGGTATCGCCATCTAGAGATTGATTTTGGGTTGCCATTACCCCCATCATAAACAGTTTTTTAACGATTTCTGCTGGTTCACGTTTAATTCGTTTTGCTATATCGGCAACTGTCATACCCTCAGTATATTCAAATTCTTTTGGTAATTCATGGAATTTACGCTCAGTTACTGGTTTTGAAGCGACACTATTATTCCTGTTATTTTTGCCTTTTTTAGGTTTTTTGTTCCAGTTACTATTTCTTTGATTTCTCACTTGGTTCTGATTATTCCAACTCTTTTTATTTTGTTTTGGTCCATTGTCATAACCTTGATCAGTGTCATTGACTTTTTCAAGACGTCCCTTTTTACGACGTTTGTCAACAGGCTTAGGAGTAGTAGCTAGGACCTCAGGTGTAACTCTATCAGCTGCTGTTCCTTTAGATTGCTCAGCTGCTTTTTTTGCAGCTGCTTCGGCTTCCTTTTCAGCTAAGCGACGTGCTTCTTCTTGAGCAATTCGAGCTTGTTTTTTGGCTTCTTCTTGAGCACGAAATTGATTTTCACGCTGCTTGGTATACTCAGCATTTTGTTCAGCCTTTAGAGCAGCTGCTCGTGCTTTAAAATCAATTTTAGGAGCCGGTGCCTGTTGTTGAACCCGATTATTTTGTTGCTGCCTATTATCTTTAAAACGATTATTGGAGCGATTAGGTGTTGTTGTCGGACGATTATTGTCACGGTTGCCAAATTGACGGTTATCTTGTTGATTTCCAGATTGATTTGGTTTACCTTCAAATCGACGTTCTCTGTTCTGCTGTTGACCTTTACTAGCAAATCGATCATTTTGCTGACCTTTGTTGCGATTGTTAGAATGGCGATCATTAGAACGATTCTGTTTTCCTTCTTGTTGACGCGCAGCCTCTTCTTTTGCTCTAGCCTCACGCTCAGCCTTAAAGTTACGACTTTTTGGCCTTGCATGAGCAGGATTAACAGGTGCACTTGACCCAACTTCTTCACTCTTAGAGGTCGTAGCGACTACTTTCTCTTCAGATTTTTGTATTTGAGCCGGCCTTGAGTCTGTTTTTACTTCTTCTTTGGTTACTGACTGTGTGGCCGTTTGGGATGTACCTGCAAAACTTGAAGCAATTTTACTTGCTGTTGATTCATCGACACTAGAAGCGTGGCTTTTGACATCTAATCCAAGCTCTTTTGCTTTTTCAACAACTTCTTTACTTGTTTTACCAATCTCTTTGGCAATTTCATGTAATCTTTTCTTTGACAATTTGTGTCCTCCTACTCGTCTATTCCATAAGAGTCCTCATTTTCTTTGAAAATCCAGCATCCGCTATGGCAACCACTTTTCGCGCTTTACCAAGAGCAGAACTTAATTCCAGTGCATTTAACACTGTGGAGACTTCTACATTATAATACTTACTTTTATCTGTAATCTTTTTAGTTACATTTGGTCCTGCATCGTTTGCTAGAAAAATAAGCTGAACGTTTTGATTTTGAATGGCTTTAACAACCAATTCTTCCCCAGAAACAACTTTTCCCGCTCGCTGTGCTAGACCAATGAGATTAGCCAGTCTTTCTAAATTATTCAAGGCCTAACTCTCTTCTTTTAACTTTGTGTTCCACATAAGCTATCAATTCATCATAAAAACTTTCAGGTACATCAACGGCAAAACTACGATTAAAAACTTGTTTCTTTTTTGCCATAATTGCTTCCTGATTATCAAGCTTAATATAGGCTCCGCGACCATTTTTCTTACCTGTTGGATCTATAAAAATGTCACCTTCCTTGGTTTTTACAACACGAAGCAAATCTCTTTTATCAATAATTTCGCCCGAAACTAATGACTTACGTAAAGGTATTTTTTTTACTTTAGGCATAAAACACCTCTTTTCTTATTCTTCCTCAGTCGTTGTTGAATATTGATCTACTTCTTCTGGGGTATTGATCTGCTCCTGTTCAGCTTCTAGTGCCTCATATTCACTAGCCGATTTAATATCAATACGATAACCCGTTAAATGGGCTGCTAAACGAACATTTTGACCCCGACGACCAATTGCAAGAGATAATTTACTATCAGGTACAACAACTGTTGCACGCTTGCTATCTATTTCATCAAAAAGAACCATATCAACCTCAGCGGGAGCAATCGCATTATAAATAAATTCAGCTGGATCGTCTACCCATTGAATCACATCAATGTTTTCTTCTACTGGAATTTCAATTCCTGTCTTAACATCGTAACGTTTCGGATGAAATTTACTAATAACTTTTTTGATGTTACTTCCACCACGACCTACAATGGTTCCGATAGCGTCAACATTTGGATTATGACTTCTTACAGCTACCTTTGTCCGATCACCAGCTTCACGTGAGACGCTCATGATCTCAACAGTACCATCAAATACTTCTGGAATTTCTTGTTCCATGATGCGTTTGATAAATTCTGGGTGGCTCCTACTTACGAAAACATTAACACCTTTTGGATTATTTTCAACTTTGTAGACATAGACTTCAATACGGTCATGAGATTTGAAAGTTTCTCCTGGAATTTGGTCTTGGTGTGATAGCTGTGCTTCAAGCGAACCTAAATTCACATAAATGAAGCGTTGATCAAAACGTTCAACTGTCCCTGTCATGATTTCACCTTCATGCTCTTTATATTCATTGTAGGTGATTTCACGCATTTGGCGACGCATTTTTTCCATAATCGTTTGCTTAGCAGATTGTGCTGCAACACGACCAAATTCAGCTACCGATTCTTCAAAACGAATTTTATCTCCTAATTCATATGCGGAACTGATAGCTAATGCATCACTTAAGCTAATTTCTAAACGACTATCAAAAACTTCTTCGACAACTTCACGGACTGAAAAAACCTGAAAGTCGCCTGTTTTTTCATTAAACTCAATCACACACGACTCTGATTGACCATAACGTCTCTTATAAGCAGATTTTAAAGATTCCGTAACGGCTTCAATAATATCGTCCTTGTTAATGTGTTTTTCTTCTTCCAAAATACGGAAGGCTTCTAGCATTTCTTTGCTCATAATCTGTGATGCTCTGCAATTCCTTGCAAAAGCAAAATTCCTTTCTTACTTTTAAAATCAGTTAGAGTCTAACTGCCAAACGTGCTTTAGCAACTGTCTGGTATGGGATATCTACTACTTTGTGACGAGTTTTATCTAAATAATCAATCGTTAAGGTTTCCCCGTCAAAAGATACCAAATCTCCTTGAAAAACCTTGACTTTATCAATAGCTTTATAAAGGCTAACATTCACATAGGAACCGACTGCCTTTTCAATAGCTTCCTTGGTCTTGAGTGGTCTCTCCAACCCAGGACTAGATACCTCTAACATATACTGGTCTGGAAAGGGATCCGGAGAAATCTGATCTAAAAGCGGACTAATAATCTCCGTCAACTCAGTAGTATCTTCAACCGTAATACCACCTTCTTTGTCAACCAGAATGCTTAAGATATGGTCACTCCCCATTTTTTCATATTCCACATCAACAAGTTCAAACGGCGACTTGATAACTGGCGATACTGTCTCCGTAACAGTATCGATAATATGTTGATTAGCGATAACAATGCCCTCCTTTACTATAATTGCATAAAGGAAAATTCCTTTATCGGACAAAATGTCAATACAAAAGTGGCGAGATATTTCTCACCACCTTTCTATATTTGTTACTCCCATTATACCACAATCCTTGGACATAGCAAGCCTAAACTTTCTCAAAAGTTAATTCAAAGGAGAGGAGGGGATTCGAACCCCCGAGCCCCGTTAAGGACTACACGCTTTCCAAGCGTGCGCACTCGGCCACTATGCGACCTCTCCATTTAAGAAGTTGATATCAACTTCCAAAACATATTAAAATTGAGCTTCCACTCGGTATATCACTTGCCCCTTTTGAGCAAACTTAGCTTCGTACTCAGTCATGACATTTCCTTCATAATCACTAGCATGTAAATCTAACCAAACCTGCTTTAAAGTCATTCCATACTGAGAAAAGCTAGCTAAGCTATATTCAAATAAGCCACGATTATCTGTTTTAAAATGAAGTTGTCCATGAGGAGGAAGAATAGTTTGATAAGTCTTAAGGAAATCCTTATAAGTCAGTCGACGTTTCTCATGTCTCGATTTTGGCCAAGGATCTGAAAAGTTAAGATAGAGTAGGCTAATCTCTCCATCATTGAAATAGTTCGTCAAACTAGAGCCATCCACTCGCAACAAACGTACATTTGGGATATCTGCCTCTAATACTTTATCTAAAGCATAACTTAAAACCGATAATTGAATATCAATTCCAATATAATTAATGTCTGGGTTTTGTTTAGCCATACCAGTGATAAAGCCACCTTTTCCTGAGCCCACTTCAATGTGGATAGGATTAGTATTGCCAAATACTTCTTGCCAACGACCTTTGGCAACTTCAGGTTCTAATATAACATATTGTGGGTGATTTTCCAAGTGCTCCTCAGCACCTTTTCGTTTTCGAACTCGCATTATAACTTTCTAAAACTTTCTTTAAATTTACGGAGGGCGTAAATTTCTTGATTCACATGTTCCATATCACGTTTATCAAAACATCTTAAGATCTGAGTCAAATAAGAAAGTTGACCATACCAGAAGATTTTACTCATCACTTTTTCGTTATTTTTATAGCCGTAATAAGATAACCATTCTGCCCACCGTGATCTTGGAATATAATGACTCAATAAATAAGCCACATCATACATCCGATCTGTTAAACGTACTGAATCCCAGTCACACAAGTAAATCATACCACTCGTTGTGATAACCCAGTTACTGTGCTTAATATCACCATGCACAATGGTAGCTATGTCAGCTCTAAATTCTGGCAGACTTCTTTTAAGTTCTTTGACTACACCTTGCAAGTAAGAATTTTGTTGAATTTGCAAGGGGGCATTTCGTTCAAAGTCAGCCACTAAATCATAGGGATTTTCAATTTTGTAATTAAGCTGTAACAGTTGGTTGACTAGTTGCTTTGACTTATGTAGCCTCAATAATATATGGATAATTTGCTTACTATTCATGTCCTGACGCGAAAGAATACGGCCATCTAGCCATTCTTGCGCACTCATCATATCACCATTCCCCATGCGTTTTGCCCAAAGTAATTGCGGTGCAATTTGTTCTTTAGACAAGGCTGGCAAAATTGGAGTAGTGTTCAACTTAATAAAAACACTATCACCATTGGGGTAGGTTCCTTTGTAAGCTTTTCCACTTTTTCCGCGTAAGGGCGTCAAGGTTAAATCATCTTCTGTTATTGTCATACTATCGCCCTCCTTTTCTATTTCAAATCAGTTATCCCTATTTTACTTGTTTTAGATAACTTAGTCAATTATGTTCTTCAGCTTATAAGGGATATAAGCTAGAGTTAAAAAGAGCATTATAATAGCTACTCCTCCTAAAATGATTAGTTCATGACAAAAAATAACTTGGAGCAGGAAGGTAAAAGCTGATAAGTATCTTAAAAAGAGTAATAAATTCTTTTTTTTCAGTTCCCTAGTCGTAGGATAAAGCTGAGCCATAAAATAATAATTGTAATGATGATATAAAGCTAGAAGCTGAAAGAATAATAAGTAGTTCCATACAAAAGCTAGAGTCAAAGCTAGATAAGAATTCTTTATTAGACTTAGACTCAAGCAGCTTAAGATAGTTAGTCTAAGAAATAGACCTAAATAATCTGAACTTCTTAAAAAAGCTCGCGCATAGAGGTGTAACCATAGATTATCACTCTTTTTAGGGAAGATAGCCAGTAAGAAATTGAGATACCTTCTATTTTTAAACTTACTAGAAAGTCCTTTGACTGTTGTGAAAAGAGCGTAAAATTTTAAGACACCTTGCTGACGCTCTAATTCATAAGCTATAGCCTTATCCCAATCCAGATGTCCTTCTGCCAACAATGTGTCAACTTTATATTTTTGGACAATCCACTTCAGGCTAGCAAACAAAGCTAAGACGCCTAAAAAGGTCACTATACCGAATCCCAACTTAAGAAATAACGGGTATAAGAGCAATAAAAGAAGACCACCTAATCCCGTCCAAGTATAAAAGGAACGCCTACCACTTTCTTTAAGATGCTTGACGACATAAGTTTCTTGACAAAGAAGGAAGTGTTGATCTGCCGGCTCAAGATAGGTGGCCGGTTTTCCAAAACCTGAGAGAAACAGAAATAAAACCATTATAATAAGTATAATCGGGAAACGGTTCTCAGGGAGATGATTGAGCAATTGACTATATTGATAAAGAATATAACCTAACAAGAAAACTAAAACTAAAACAAAGTGATCATTTAAAACATAAGGGAGATATTTACGGTGCAAGGCTAAGAAGGCTAACCGACGTTGCTTAAAAAGTTGTCTCATCTTTATACCTCAGTTGTTAACGCTAAATAGATATCATTCAAACTGGCTTTTGGATTTCCAAAAGTTGCTCGTAAATCAGATAGAGTTCCTTGAGCTCTTATCTCTCCCTGGTGTAGAATTACAAAAGAATCACACATTTTTTCTGCTGAATCAAGGACATGAGTGCTCATTAAAATAGACTTCCCTTTTCCTTTTTCAACTTCTAAATAATTAATTAAATCCGAGATAGCTAAAGGATCAAGTCCCAAGAAAGGTTCATCTAAAATGAAGAGACTAGGATCAATAATAAAAGCACAAATAATCATCACCTTTTGTTTCATTCCTTTTGAAAACTGGCTTGGATACCAATCTAATCGGTCTAACAAACGATAAGTTTTGAGTAGAGGCTGTGCACGTTCAAAAGCGTCTGAAACCTCTATATCATAAGCCATAGCTATCGTTTCAATATGTTCTGCCAAAGTCAATTCTTCATATAAACTTGGTGTTTCTGGAATAAATCCAATTTTTTTACGATAAGCTGCTGGGTCTTCTTCCAAGCTTAGCCCATCAATTTTTATTGTGCCCTTATAAGGTCTTAAAAGTCCGATAATTTCATTAATAGTAGTTGATTTCCCAGCGCCATTTAAGCCGATTAAACCTACTAACTGGCCGTCATCAACTGAGAAAGTAATATCTTTCAGAACAGGAATATTAATATATCCCCCCGTTAAATTTTCGATTTTCAGCATGTTAACTCTTTCTAAATAATAGCTTTTAATGCCTTCTATTATAACAAATTATAGATAAGAAAGTGAAGCAAATCAGTTAATTGCTTCTATAGAATTATCATAAATCTAATAACAACACACACTTCAGCTAAATTCTTCCTGAAAAATAAAGATTCCGACAATTTTGAAGCTTATCATTATAAGAATCCACATCCGATTATTCTCCTATCTTATTTTGATTGAAGTGCTTTCAAAAAAAAGGTAAAATGTAAAGAGGAGGATTCACAATGTTTAAATGGTTCAAAGTTTCAATTATTTTTTTACTTGCTTTTTGGACGGGACTTATCGGTAAGTCTTGTAAGAAAGTCCAGTAAACTTTCATTTAAAGTAGTTATCCCCATAATTAAAGATAAATTAAAAATAGCTATAGAATCTAAAGAAGGTAGTAAGCATTATGAATGATTGTATTTTTTGTAAAATAATAAATGGAGATATTCCCTCGTCAAAAGTTTATGAAGATGACAATGTTTTAGCATTTTTAGATATTTCCCAGGCCACCCCTGGACACACTCTCCTCATTCCAAAAGAACATGTCCGCAATGTCCTTGACATGAGTGCAGAAACTGCCAGGAAAACTTTCGCTCATTTACCAAAACTTGCAAGAGCTATTCAAAAAGCCACCGATGCTACTGCAATGAATATTGTTAATAACAATGAAGAGTTAGCAGGACAAACTGTTTTCCATGCACACATTCACTTAGTCCCTCGTTATAGCGAAAATGATGGTCTTTCTATTAAATACACTGTGCATGACCCTGACTTTGAACACCTAGCACAGCTTGCTGCCAAGATAAAAAAGGAGGTTAACGAATGAAAATCAAACCCTTCTTGATAGGAGGATTGGCTTCCTATATTGCTTATATGGCCTATCAGAATAAAGATAAAATTATTTCTAACATAAGCGAAGCAAAAGAAACCAAAGACAAGATTCAATTAGATTTAAATAGTATCAAAGCAAATCTGAAACTTATTCAATCCGAAGCTGAAAAAATTCAAACAATTAATGACGACTTGACTTATAAGCTAAGAGTCTTTAACCAAGAGACACAACCCAAAATCAATCAAATCAAAGAACGCATGGAAAAATATCAATAACTTTTGATAGCGTTACTAAAAAAGTAAGAACTCGTAGAACGGAACTTCCTTATATAAACAGTCTAAAGCTTTTTTATATAAGGAAGTTCCGTTCTACTTTTCTAGGGCAATATGATAATCGTAAAAAGTATAATAATTTTGATATTAAATAGTAAAAAATATTTACTTTTTCCATAATATTACATTTAGTCAAAAACTTTACATTTTTGATAAAGCTTTTGACTAAATGCAAATTGTTCTGGTAAACTGATAATCATGTTTAAAGCAGCTGGACTAACCAGCTCAATCTTTCCCGTGGGAGAGTAGTGTTTCATTATTTCTTAATTAGAATGAAATCATTTGATTTTCTGTAAAGTGGTTTGCTGTCACTCAACAAGTTTTTTGAATATACCTCATATTTATCAAAATAGTATCCTACTTTTAATTAAAAACTTGAACATCAGAAACAAAGTCGGTAATATTATTTTCTTTAGAGATGATAACTATGATAGAGTTTCCTTATTTACCTATTTATTAAAGCGACTTTATACTTAAAAGGTAGTCAAAGTAGCTAGAATATTAAAACAATTAAAATAGATGCAACCATTGAGTACGCCTAAAAAATTAAGGAGACAGATATGCAATATATGGGAGAAGTATTCAAAATGTTACGTACTTCAAGAAATATTTCTTTAAAAGAAACAACAGGTGATGAATTTTCTCCATCTATGTTAAGTAGATTTGAAAATGGAGAATCAGATATAACAATTACTAAATTATTAGTTGGACTAGCAAACATTCGGACGGATTTAGATGAATTCGTTTACTTAGTAAACGGTTTTACAATGTCTCCCTATAATGAACTAAAGAGTAATATATGGGATGCAATCTCGAAAAACAAATTAGCTACTTTACATCAGATGTATACTAAGGAATTAGATAACTATCACTTGTTAAAAAAAGAAATCTTTTTTTTAAATGCTCTTATAATAAAAAGCCAAATGCTTTTTTTAGATGAACATACCCAAATGACCAAAGAAGAGGAACAATTTTTATATGATTACTTTTTTTCCGTAGATATTTGGGGTAATTATGAATTAAAATTATTTTCAGATATCTCGCTATTATTACCATTAGAAATGTACATAAAATATACGAGGGAAATGCTAAATAAAATAGATTTTTTAGGTGATTTTGGAAAAAACAATAATTTAGTTAATAGTATTTTATTGAACGGAATGTTTAAATCAAATAAAGAAAAGAAAGTATCTTCAGCTGCATATTTTAATAATATGATCAAAAAAAATTTTTTTGAAGAAAATGATACATATTTAAGAATTGTTTATATGATAGCAGAGGGACAATACAAATATTGCAAAGGCGAGAAAGATATCGGATTACAACAAATAAAAGTTGCAATAGACATTTTAAAAGTACTAAATTGTGACGAAAGTGCAGAATATTACTCAAACAGCTTACAAGAGTGGCTAAAATAATTGAATAAATTCAAATTAAGATAATTAATTTGGATTTTTTTTATTATTGATAAGTATTGAAAATAGCACTTAATAGCTTAAAAAGCATATAAAATATCAAAATATATAGTTTGAACATATACACACTTTGAAAAATTTGGAATTTTAGTAATATACTTAAAAACATAAACAAGAAAGGTTTGGTATTAAGCATGACACAATTTGCACATGAAGCTAGTAAACAGTTAGTGCCTAAACAAGAGGTTACTCTCTCTTGGAAATGCACTATTATTAAAGGTTAAAAAGCAACTTAAAAGATCAAAAACGTTAAAGAGTGATAAAAGTTTGAGCGTTTTTGATTTTTTTAATTTTAGAAGGAGTATCTCATTATGTCAAAAATTACTATTACGAAAAATTGCATTTCAAAAGAATGTCCTAATAAGAAATTAAGTAATTTTGAAAAGCGATTTGAATTATTTATTGAAAAAAAAGTTAAGAAAATTTTAGATCATCCAGAAAGATATCCCGAAATTCAAGTTATATACGGTGAAGATTATGAACCTGGCAAGTTTTAAATATGTTGATTCTAATGAGTATGCTTTACCTGAATATGGATTTAAAATCCATATTTCAGGTACTTTACAAAATTATAAGGAAATATTTGATTTTGTACTTCCCTTTTTAGACAAAAATAATCTATCCTATAAATATTTAAAAGATAAGGAAAACGTTTTTGAAAATTTATCTGATATGGAAATACCCTCCGAATCTGGAAAATTAATAACAATTTATCCTAAAGATAGAGAACACTGTAAAATTTTATTAAAGGAGTTATATAATTTAATACCTATTGAATTTGAAGGAGTTTATATTCTTAGTGATAGAAACTATAAAGATTCAAATATAATTTTCTATAGATATGGACTTATTCAACCCAAGGAAAATACTTTTAAAACAATCATTCCTACTCTAATTGGGCCAAACGGAGAGCAGTGGAAGGATTTTCAAAAATGTTATTTTGATTTACCAAAATGGATTGAAGATCTACAAGAAAAACAAATTTTTAAGTCGTTATATTTAACTGAAAATTATAAAATAGAAGGTTTATTAAAGCAATCTAATGGTGGAAATATTTATAAGGCTACTAATATAACCTCTAAAAAAGAAGTAGTTATTAAAGAATCTAGATCACATGTCCTTTGTACATCTCAAGTTAGTAAAACAAAAATGAGAGATAACGAATGGAATATATCAAAAATGGTTACTGATAATCTTAAAAGGATTGAAAAGGTCGATGAATGGGTCAATAAATATTATATTTATGAATATATAGATAGTCAAAATGTATTAGATTATTGTAATGAGCTTAACTTATTTTCATATAGTACTGATAATGCAGACGAATTAGAAACTAATCTTCTAAAATTTTATAAATTATTAACTTTTTTCAATAATATTCTGGAAACAGTTAGATCCTTTCACAGCCGTAACATTATACTTAATGATATCCATAATAGCAATTTTATTATTAATAATAAAAATAAAGCTATTTTTATTGACTTAGAAAATTCTTATTTATATGGGAGTTCTCCGCTAGTTGGTGTATATTCTGAAATTGGATTAAAAGAATGGATTACAAAAGATGGAAAAATTTCAGATTGTAATAAAGTAGGAAACTTATTATTATTTTTAATGCGAAAGTTACATATAAAAAATAATAATATTTTAACAAATGAACTAAAAAAATTACTATTACAAAAAGGAATTCATTCAAATATTGATAACCTTATAACTTATCTTCTAAGTGATGATGCGACCATTGAGCAAGCTATCTATATAGCAAGAAATAATATTTACGCATATAGGTCTGATAATAATTATTATTTTAATGATTATGTAATTACCTGTAACGATTGGAACGAGGAACTTACTAAGATAATTTCCCTTCAGGAGATGCTGATTAATCAATATTCTGGTATTTTGGGACAACCTACTGAAGTTTTTAATAAACTGAAATCAGAACCTAATCTAGGATTGGATGGGACAGCCGGAGTGCTACTATATCTCCATTCAATCTCCTATGATAATGTATTAATTGAGTACGGCATAGAATTCATATTGAAAAAATTAGTTAAAGATTTCAATGGAAACAAAGGTATAAAAATCTCTGATAACTCAGTATCTCCATATTTATCTAGTGGAACAGCTGGAATAATTCAACTATTAATAAATGTGGACCCGATTAAGTATATATCCTCTATAAAAAAACTATCTGAAGCATTAATGTTTGAATTCGCTCAATTTTGTGGAATCTGGGACGGGATGTTAGGAATAGGAATAACATTATTACAAGTCTATGAAATAACAATGGATCAAAAGTATTTAAACAAAGCAAACAATTTATTAATTAGCAGTAAGATTATGTCTGAACATGATGTGAAATTAAAATATGAGTTCATGTATGTTATACAAATTTTTTATAGAAAAGAATTGGGATAGGAAATTAAATGAACATACTAACTAGAAATTCTGTATTTAGAATTATTACTATATCAAGATTTTTAAGTGCTTTAGGGTCGTATATGTATAACATTGTATTTATTGTTTATGCCACGACGCTACCTTATTCTAATATTGCCCTTTTTATTGCAAATATAGTCACTATTATCCCTACTGTATTTACTTTTTGGATTGGTATAAAAGCTGATAATACTAAAAATAAAGTAAAATTACTTATTTTAATGGGGTTCCTTCAGTCAATCTTATTTGTCATCATAGCACTATTAATGAAAAATAAAACATTCCTAGTATTTTCTATTGTAGGTTTTATTAATGTTATATCAGATGCTATTAATGATTTTACAAATGGGCTACGTCTTCCAATTATGCAAAAAACATTGAGTCAGAGAAATTATATGAGGCATACTCTTTTTCCCAATTTATATCATATCTTTCCAATATACTTGGACAAGTTCTAGGAGTTTGGTTACTGACTACATCAAATCATAATTACTCTTTTGTAGCAGTCATTAATGCCTTAACTTTCTTATTATCTACATTAATACTTTTATTAAACAAACAAAAGTTAACATATCATTTTATAAAAACACCTACTGAAAAAATTTCATTATCTGAGCAATTCAAAGAGATGTATGCCACAATGAAAGAAATATTCAAGAAAGTTGATGATGTATCTTTTGTTAGATTATTAATGTCTATTTTGATATTAAATGTTATAGGGGGAGCAGTTAATAGTATTTATAATTTCTATTTTATGAAGCATCAATTATTTGGTTTACACTATGGCCAATCATTAGTTATTGTTGAATCAATTTTAATAGTAGGTGCTATATTAGGAAATTTAACTCCAAACGACTATTTTTCAAAATTATCAATTTCTAAATTAGTTATTATTCAAAGTGTTGCATTTGGTTTAGTTGGTATCTCTAATATAACTAAGTTATCACCAATTTTTGGATATTGTTTCTAGCATTCGCAGCATTCATTATGGGAAAAGCTACACCTAAATTAGATTCACTCTTAATGGAAAATTTACCTACGAATATGTTAGCCCAAAGTAATAATTTTTTAGGACTTCTTTTTACGCTATCACTACCTTTAGGGGTATTCATATTTTCATCTTTAGCTATATACAGTATCATTTTATGCTGGATTTTATTTACTATGTTATCTTTAATAGCAATAATTTTTATTTATATTAAATAAAAATTATATAGAGTATATCCTAAAAAACAGAAATTTTACCCGATACCAACTGGAGTCTCTATCCACTGACCTGAACGATACATGTTTACTGCATTTAATTTAAAATTATAATTATATTTCATACAAAAACCCCTTTCACTGGATTAGTCCAGTAAAAGGGGTACATATCATTTTATGTCTAACCATGGGGGGTGTTCTTAACAGGTGATTTATTGTTACACCCCTTCGGAGTATAACAGACTAAAAACCTCATAAACAAAAAAGGTATAACCCCCATTGAATTCAGGGAATCATACCTACAATAATCTGCTTATTTACTTATCCATCTTACTTGAGGTCTAACATAGTTAGGCCTTACTCTTTTTATTGTGTTGGTGTAAGGTTAGTTCCCCCATTCGGTGCAGGAGAGACTGGACTTACCGGTTCAGTAGTTGCTCCTGTATTAGTAGAAAGACTACCTGAATTTGTCGCTCCTCCTGTTACCGAGCTATTTGTAGAACCAGGAACCGTTGAAGGAATGCTTTCTGAGGGAACACCCGTATTAAAATTATTTGGAGTTGAATAGTAAGAACTATTATTATTTACTTGACCTGAATATTGACCATCAGACTGGGTAGTTATCCCAGAGCTAGCTTCTGTTTTAGCTTTTGAACTTCCTTCAAGACCATATAACTCTTCGTAAGTCACTGCACTCGTTTTTAGTTCTGTGATTTCGCTTAAGCCCAGTTGACGACGTATCCGATTTTGAATGCCTAATAAGTGGTCTTCTTTAACAATTTGATAAGAACCACCATCTGCCAAGGTAGCATCCTCACCTTTCAACTGATAAGAATTGATTTCTTTCAAAGCATCGGCATAGCCAAGTAAAGCCGGAATAGTCTGTGATGAAATTTCGATGTTAGTTTGCATGTTATTGCTAACCGCATGTAAAATTTTTCGGTAAGAACTGATACTGTTTAAGGCTAGAATTTTCTTAATAACCTTTTGAATAACTAATCGCTGACGTTTTTGTCGACCATAATCTCCTTCAGGATCATCATAACGCATCCGAGCATAAACAAGGGCTTGCTCCCCATTTACCTTATGAGTTCCTGGCTGAACTTTTGCCTGATACTCCGGTTCATTCTCAGAGATTGAAATCGGAAAATCAAATTCATTTGTAACCGTAATACCGCCAACAGCATCAACCAAGTCAATAAGTCCTTGCATATTTATTTGAATATACTTATCGATCTTAATGTTCAATAAATCCTGAACTGTCATAATAGCCATCTGAGCCCCACCAGAAGCATATGCGGCATTTAGTTTGGCTTCTGCACCATTCATATCATTTGAGTTTGGGCCGGAAAGTTTCATTAAAATATCTCTTTCCAAACTAGTCATAGTTGTTTTTTTAGTTTCAGGATTTATAGTCACCAAAATCATCGAATCACTATTACCTGACCACTTAGACTTACGTTCAGATGAGCCAGTATCAACCCCCATTAACAAAATAGAAAAAGGCTTAGTTTGCTTGATAACATCAGTTTTCTTATCAGAAGTATTGAAATCTTTAAAGGTTTTTGCCAGTTCACCGGTAGAAAAATTATAAGCACTAGTTGCATACACGCCTATTGCTATAAGGGTCATACAGATGATTGTTAAAATCATCAAAAATATTTTTTTTCCAATTTTCATTTATTATTTAATTTTCCAGAATTTTTCCCATAAGGTAGACATCCTGAAATTCTCCATCTTTTGTTTTAATAGCTAATTTTCTTTTCCCTTCAATCCTAAAACCAAACTTTTCATAAACATGGATGGCTTTTTGATTTCTAACCTGAACCTGCAGTTCAATTTTTTTAAGCAATCCCATTTCTCTTATCCAGTTTAGGGCGAGCTCAAGTAAATCTTGTCCTAAACCATAACCTTGATAGGCTTCACTAACAACGATAAATAAGTCACCAAGATGAGCTGTTTCCTCCAGTTGACTATTGGAAATATTCAAAAGACCTATCACATTTTGATTAACTCTGACGACCAAACAGAGTTCTAGTACACTTTCTGTTTGACTCGCTAACAGAAACTGCAATTGTTCCAGAGAGGTCTTTTTAAAGACTTCTACTTCTGAGATAAAGGATGTTTCCTGAGCAACCTGATCCATTAAATTGATGATAGCTTCAGCGTCCTCAGACCGAGCTTCTTCGATAAGCACATTATCATTAGTCATTTTGGAGTTCCTCAAGGAGTTGTTGAGACCTTTGTCCTTGCGCATGAAACTTCAACTGGCGTCCATTCGCGATTTTTTCGATGGTGATGACTAAGTAGTCTTCAAAGTCAGCTAAGTTTAACAGGTCGCCCCATTCAATAACTGTCACACCATTACCATAAATAAAATCATCTAAATCAATAGAATCAGGATCGTCACCAATCCGGTAGACATCTAAGTGAAAAAGAGGCAAGCGACCTTCATATTCTCGAACTATAGTATAAGTAGGACTTTTAATCATTTGGGTAATTCCTAAGCCCTTGGCAATCCCCTTAGTCAAAGTAGTTTTGCCAGCTCCTAAGTCCCCTGATAAAATTAACAAATCATTTTCTTCTAGTTTTTGGCCAAGTGCACAACCAAAAGTAATGAGCTCAGCTTCATCTTTACTATAAAACATACAGTCATTATATCAGAAAAGCATTTTACTTCCAAGTCCTATCCTATCTATTCTATTCGAAAAAAAAGCAGTTGCATTTGTACAACTACTTTTTTAAAGAATAGCAAGGATAATAAAGTTAAATATAAATAGGAAGGTTGCTCCCCATAAGATTGGATGGACCTCGCGGGCTTTGCCTTTAACTACTTTAACTAGACAGTAGAAGATAAATGCACCTGCTATCCCATAGGAAATGGAATAACATAAGGCCATAAAAAAGGCGGCAAAAAAAGCAGGTAAAGCATCTTCAAAATTACTCCAATCCACATCTAAAAATGATGAAACCATCATAACTCCAACAATAATGAGAGCTGGAGCAGTTGCCGCAGCAGGAACAATTCCTACTAATGGCAACAAAAGAATCGATAATAGAAAACATACTGCTGTAGAAACAGCTGTCAAACCTGTTCTTCCGCCTTCTGCAATACCTGCTGCAGACTCCACGTAAGTTGTCGTATTTGATGTTCCAAATAAAGCCCCAATTGATGTCCCAACAGCATCAGCAAATAAGGCACGATCCATTTTAGACGAAAAGCCAATGCTATTTTCTAAAGCAGCTTCATCTTCTGCTGAAAAAATACCCGTACGACGTCCCGTACCAATGAAGGTCCCTATAGTATCAAATGTATCTGATAAGGAGAATGCAAAAATTGTCATAAGAACAAGCGGCAGACGACTAGAATCCGTAAATAAATTTGTCATGCCATCAAATGCTGCCAAAAAAGTTGTCCCCAATTCATTAAAGGCTTGACCAATATGATTGTCCCCAAGATTGATAGTTGATAAATCAACAACACCTAAAGGAATCCCTATTAATGTCGTTGCAATAATCCCCAGCAAAATAGCCCCACGAACATTCTTAATAACCAGAACAGTCATTAAAAGTAAACCAAAGATAGCTAAAAGAACACTTGGTTCTGTAAACGTGGAGATGGCTGGAACCACGCCACCATTAGCTTTTACCGATAAGATGCCATGCGCAAATGTTTTAGCACTTGTTTTAGCAGGATCTATCCCATTAACGGCAACAATATTTTGAGCGGACAAAGAAAAGTTGATAATATTCGCATTTTTAAATCCTAAATAGGCTACAAAGACACCAATTCCTCCACCAATAGCATGCTGCAGACTGATCGGAATAGCTTTAATGATACTTTTACGTACCTTAGTCACTGTAATGAAAATGTTAAACAGACCACAAATAAATACCATTGCTAAAGCTTCTTGCCAAGAAAAGCCTAGCCCAAAAACAACAGTGTAAGTGAAGAAAGCATTTAAGCCCATACCAGGTGCCAAGGCATACGGTACGTTCGCAAACAAGCCCATAATTAAAGTAGAAGTTACTGCTGCAAGAATTGTCGCAAGAAAGACAGCTTTAGTTGGCATACCTGCTGCTCCTAGAATACTAGGATTGACAAACAAAATATAAGACATTGCAAAAAAAGTTGTTAATCCTGCAATTATCTCAGTAGAAACACTTGTAGCATTCTCTTTTAATTTAAAAAACGTATCCATAATTAATCGGATTCTCCTTGTTTTCTAGATAAAACAAAAAAATCAAAACAAGGCTTCATTAGTGCCAAATTACCTTGTTTAATGAATTATTTTTGTTATGAAACGATACAACTATGGTAACATTGATTATTTTAAAATTCAAACATTTTTATAAAATAATATCTAAACGTTCGGTTTTTATTCTAAGCAGAAAGACACTTTTAACCTTCCGATAATACTATAGTTTTTTTGCTTTTTTTGATATACTTTTAGCATGACTAAAAAAATAATTGCCCTTGATTTAGATGGAACTTTGCTCCATCATGATAATACTATTTCAGATTATACAAAAAAAGTCCTTCAAAAAGTGGAAAAAAAAGGTCATCAAGTTGTTATCTCTACTGGACGTCCTTATCGAATGGCCTTAGATTACTATCTTCAATTACAACTCAAAACTCCCATGATTACATTCAATGGTTCTCTAACTCATATCCCTGAACAAAAATGGAAATATGAACACAATGTCACTCTGGACCGAAAATACCTCCTTGATATATTAAAACTCCAAGATGATTTCCAAATGGATTTTATTGCTAGTGAATATCGCAAAAACTTCTACGTTACATTAAATAATAATAGAGACAAGATTGATCCTCAACTATTTGGAGTAGAGGCAATTACAGATGATATGCAACTTATTGAAAATAAGATTACACGGGATCCAAATGCGCTATTAATGCAAACACATCATCAAGATAAGATTGCTTTGGCTAAAAATATGCGTGCATTTTTCAAAGATGAGATTGAAGTTAATTCTTGGGGTGGACCTTTGAACATCCTTGAAATTTCTCCTAAAAATGTTAATAAAGCCTACGCTCTCAATTATCTTCTTAATCTCTTTAATAAGGAAAGAAAAGACCTCATTGCCTTTGGAGATGAACAAAACGATACAGAGATGCTTGCTTACGCAGGTAAAGGCTATGCCATGAAAAATGCGAACGACCTCTTGCTACCCTATGCCGATGAACAAATCGAATGGTCTAATGAAGAAGATGGAGTAGCAAGAAAATTAGAAGCGCTTTTCTTATAGTTAAAAACGAAACCACTTTCTTTATTTGAAAGTTGGTTTTTTTCATGGTCTTTTCTCTGATACCAGCCTTTGTTTTCATATTTCCACATCGCTTCCAAACCTTTTTCGTATAGCTATCATCTCCTTAAGCTTAAGATAATAGCAATGCTTCAAAGAAGATGATTCTACCTCATATTTTGCGGTATTTTTCCTATATTTATAATTAATTTGGAAAAAGTATTGCTTTTTCATTGAAAACGTTTTAAAATAGAGACGTTCTTGAATTTCGTTTAAATGGAAAAGGATTGCCAACTGTCAGACAAAAACAACGGTTGGAAGGAGATTATTCTTTTTCATTTCAGCGAAAAAATTTTTAAAAGGAGGAAGAACAAGAATGGGTATCGGTATTATTATTGCCAGCCACGGTAAATTTGCTGAAGGTATTCATCAATCTGGTTCTATGATTTTTGGCGAACAAGAGAAAGTTCAAGTTGTAACTTTCATGCCAAACGAAGGACCTGATGATTTATATGCACACTTCAACAACGCTATCGCTCAATTTGATACTGATGATGAAGTACTTGTACTAGCTGACCTTTGGAGTGGATCTCCATTTAACCAAGCTAGTCGCGTTATGGGAGAAAATCCTGAACGTAAAATGGCTATCATCACAGGTCTTAACTTGCCAATGCTTATTCAAGCCTATACTGAGCGCATGATGGACGCTAATGCAGGTGTTGAACAAGTTGCCGCTAATATCATTAAAGAATCTAAAGAGGGAGTTAAAGCTCTACCAGAAGAGCTCAATCCAGCTGAGGTTGTCGCTAGTCCAGTAGCTGCTCCAGTTGTGAAAGGGTCAATTCCAGAGGGTACTGTCATTGGTGATGGCAAACTTAAAATTAACCTTGCTCGTATCGATACTCGCTTATTACACGGTCAGGTTGCGACAGCTTGGACACCAGCTTCTAAAGCAAACCGTATCATCGTTGCGTCAGATACTGTTGCTAAAGATGAACTACGTAAACAATTGATTAAGCAAGCCGCGCCTGGTGGTATCAAAGCGAATGTTGTTCCTATTAAAAAATTAACAGAAGTTGCAAAAGATCCTCGCTTTGGTAATACTCAAGCTCTGATTTTATTTGAAACTGTTCAAGATGCCCTACGCGCCGTTGAAGGTGGTGTAGAGATTAAAGAGTTGAACGTTGGTTCAATGGCACATTCAACTGGTAAAACAATGGTTAACAACGTTCTTTCAATGGATAAGGATGATGTTGCTGCTTTTGAAAAACTTCAAGAATTAGGCGTTCAGTTTGATGTCCGTAAAGTTCCAAATGATTCTAAAAAGAATCTATTTGAGCTTATTAAAAAAGCAAATGTTAAATAAGATAGTTTAGGATAATCAAGTCGAACCTAACTATTATGACTATATTAAATCGATGAATTCTGTCTTTTACTTTAATATAACATCAAGACAGTCTCTCTATTTACACTTCGAAAGGATAAGAAAATGTCAGATATTTCAATTATTTCTGCTATCTTGGTCGTTGTGGTTGCCTTCTTCGCAGGTATGGAAGGTATTCTTGACCAATTTCAATTCCATCAACCACTTGTCGCTTGTACACTTATCGGTCTTGTAACTGGTAATTTAGAAGCTGGCGTTATGCTTGGTGGCTCATTACAAATGATTGCTCTAGGTTGGGCAAATATTGGTGCTGCAGTTGCACCAGATGCTGCACTTGCATCTGTCGCTGCCGCTATTATCATGGTTAAGGGTGGAAACTTCACTACTCAAGGAATCGCAGTTGCAACCGCAACAGCAATCCCTTTGGCTGTTGCTGGTCTTTTCCTAACTATGATTGTTCGTACACTATCAGTTGCCTTAGCCCATACTGCTGATAATGCAGCAAAAGATGGTAACATCGCCGGTGTTGAACGTGCTCACTTTATCGCATTACTTATGCAAGGTCTTCGTATCGCGATTCCCGCAGCTCTATTAATCGCTATTCCTGCACATGCCGTAAAAGATGCCCTTAATTTGATGCCAGACTGGTTAAATGGTGGTATGGCTGTTGGTGGTGGCATGGTTGTTGCCGTAGGTTATGCTATGGTTATCAACATGATGGCTACTCGTGAAGTATGGCCATTCTTCGCTCTTGGTTTCGCTTTTGCCGCTATTAGCAATTTAACTCTTATCGCTCTTGGTACTATCGGTGTTGCAATGGCCTTCATCTACCTAAACCTTTCAAAACAAGGTGGTAACGGTGGGTCTAACGGCGGATCAAATGATCCAATCGGCGATATCCTTGAAGACTACTAGAAAGGGGCCCACAATGACTGAACAAATTAAATTATCAAAATCCGATCGTCAGAAAGTATGGTGGCGTTCACAATTCTTACAAGGTTCTTGGAACTACGAACGTATGCAAAACTTAGGTTGGGCATATGCATTAATTCCAGCCATTAAAAAACTATACACAACAAAAGAAGATCAATCTGCTGCACTTGCACGTCACCTTGAATTCTTTAACACTCACCCATATGTTGCCGCTCCAATCATGGGGGTTACTTTAGCACTTGAAGAAGAAAGAGCTAATGGGACTGATATTGATGACGCAGCTATTCAAGGGGTTAAGATTGGTATGATGGGACCTTTGGCTGGTATTGGTGATCCCGTCTTCTGGTTTACAGTTCGCCCAATCTTAGGTGCCCTTGGTGCTTCTCTTGCATCATCTGGTAATATTGTTGGTCCTCTATTATTCTTCTTTGGATGGAACATCATTCGTATGGCCTTCTTATGGTATACTCAAGAGTTTGGTTATAAAGCTGGTTCTGAAATCACTAAAGACATGTCAGGTGGAATCCTTCAAGATATCACAAAAGGTGCTTCAATCCTTGGTATGTTCATTCTTGCCGTTTTGGTAGAACGTTGGGTATCTATTAAATTTACAGTTGGACTGCCATCTAAACTTCTATCAAAAGGTGCTTATGTTGAGTTCCCTAAAGGAAATATCAACGGAGCAGAATTAAAAGGAATCCTTGGTCAAGCACTCAATGGTATGAGCCTTGATAAATATCAAGAACAATCACTCCAAGGACAACTTGATTCACTTATTCCTGGATTAATGGGACTTGCCCTTACATTCCTATGTATGTGGTTGCTGAAGAAAAAAGTTTCACCAATCACAATCATTATCGCTTTGTTTGCTGTTGGTATCCTTGCTCGTGTACTACATATCATGTAATAATGACAAAACCTGGGATTGTTATCTCAGGTTTTTATCTTTACTATTAATATATGCTATAATAACTATAGTTTTTTTAGAAGGGGTTAGATTAATGGCTAAATCCATGAATAGTTCAGTCATCTTACAAACTAAAGCAGTCTCATACCTTGGTATGGGAGGTAAAGTTGGGAAAATTTTAATTGGTGATAAAGCATTTGAATTTTACAGCGATAAAAATGTAGAAGATTATATTCAAATTCCTTGGACCTCCATAAATCAAATTGGAGCTAATGTTTCAAGAAAAAAAATTAGTCGCCATTTTGAGATTTTTACGGATAAAGGTAAATTTTTATTTGCTTCTAAAGATTCGGGAAAGATTTTAAAAGTTGCTAGAGAAAGAATCGGAAATGAAAAGGTTGTTAGATTACCAACACTTATTCAAACAATTATCGCTAGATGGTTTAGACGAAAAAAATAAACTGACTTCTTTCAGTTTATTTTTTTAATTATCAAAAGGTAATTTACGATCAATCCACTCCATTAAGTAATTGACTCTTAAGCATTTAAAAAGGTAGATGCGACTTTTCTCAACGAAAAAGGCACACATATAAATGAGGCAACTTGCTCCTAATATTAAAAATGGATAAATAAAAATAGGTGCGTTAATAAATGGTTCAGCAAAATCACGAATAACAAACTTTACTAATAAGGGGTGCAAATGTGCTAGATAAACGCCTAACGTAGTGGGGGCTACTAGTACAATAAAAGCATGAAGCTTGTGTTGCTCAGATATAGTCATCTTTGCAAAAACTATAAATAAACAAATAGCTCCTAAACTGAGGCTTGGAGATACATACCAGTACCAAATATTCCCAACAATAAACTTCATAACATAAGTGACTACCATTGATATGACATAAACAAGCAGCAACTTGTAAGTACTAAATCGTTTCAAGTCTAATCGCTGTAGATATGCGCCCAAAATATACAGAATAAGCAACCAGGTCATCTCAAACCCCTTACTCAATGAAAACTCAGCAACGCGATTATTCATCATAGCAGGTAAGATAGAAAATACAATGGCAATCAAAATGACAAGGTTTCGCAACTGTTTATCCGACAAAGCTTTGAGGCCACCATTAAGCATTGGCATAAAAATAAGTAAGCCAAAATAGGCAGACATATACCAGTATTGGCCACTAACAATTGGTAAAAAAGCTTGACGCCAATTTAATAAGATCACCGGGAAGCCAGCCAAGGAAAATAATAAAGTAATTGTAAAAGTATAGAAGAAAACCTGCAACCAGATATTAGCTAATTTTGAATATCGGTATGTTGAATTTATCCCTACATAACCACTAATTAAAGCATAACAATTAACTGCTCCATATACTAAAACCTGAATGACCCATGTCACAATAAAATAAGAGTCTGCTTGTCCATCAACTTCCGATCTAAGGCCACCTTTTCCTAATACGTGAGTCACAACAATCATAAACATGGAAATAATTCGTAATAAATCCAAACCATAGTGATGTGTTCGGCTTTCTTTTTTCATTTTTGCAGTCATAGCCATATTTTATCATAAGTTTTTAGGAAATGCAGAAGTCGGCGTTTGCTATAAAAGCATTTTTCTTATTTACATATCAAATAAATTTGATATAATAAACTTGTCGGATAAGTAATATGGTCACCTTTTCAGAAAGTCTGTGCTTGCTGTGAACAGATAAGTTGCCCATGTGAAATTCTACCGATTTAATCAATTCAATACTAATTAAGTGCACAGGATGTGAAGCTGGATGGAACCGCGCAAAAGCGCTCCAGCATTTCATATTCTGTATTTTTTTATATAAAATAAAGGAGTTTATCATGTTAGATTTAAAACGTATCAGAACTGATTTTGATAGTGTGGCCGCAAAGTTAAAAATGCGCGGTGTCTCTGAAGAAACACTTAGCCACTTAAAAGATTTGGATCAAGAACGGCGACAATTACTTGTCAAATCTGAAGAATTAAAAGCTGAACGTAATATTGCTTCTGCTGCTATTGCCCAAGCAAAACGTCAAAAAGAAGATGCAAATCAGCAAATTACTGATATGCAAAAGGTCTCAGCAGATATTAAAGCAATTGATAATGAATTAGCTGAAATTGATGAAAAAGTAACTGAAATCATTACAACCCTCCCTAATACACCCCACGATTCTGTTCCCGTTGGTGCTGATGAGGAAGAAAATGTTGAAGTTCGCCGTTGGGGAACACCGCGTGAATTTGACTTTGACATCAAAGCACATTGGGATTTGGGAGAAGCTTTAGATATTCTTGACTGGGAGCGTGGCGCAAAAGTTACTGGTGCGCGCTTCTTATTCTATAAAAACTTAGGCGCTCGACTTGAACGAGCACTCTATAACTTTATGCTAGATGAACATGCAAAAGAAGGCTATCAGGAAATTATCCCTCCTTACATAGTTAATCATGATTCTATGTTTGGAACAGGTCAATATCCAAAATTTAAAGAAGACACTTTTGAATTGGCTGATACTAATTTCGTTCTTATTCCTACAGCAGAAGTTCCTTTGACCAATTATTACCGTGGTGAAATTCTTGATGGCAAAGAATTACCGATCTACTTTACCGCTATGAGCCCATCATTCCGCTCAGAAGCAGGTTCAGCAGGCCGTGATACACGCGGTCTCATTCGTTTACATCAATTCCATAAGGTAGAAATGGTTAAATTTGCAAAACCTGAAGAGTCTTATGATGAACTTGAAAAAATGACCGCCAACGCTGAAAATATCTTACAAAAACTTAACCTTCCTTATCGGGTTATAGCATTATGCACTGGGGATATGGGCTTTTCTGCCGCTAAAACGTACGATGTGGAGGTTTGGATACCTGCACAAAATACCTATAGAGAAATTTCAAGTTGTTCCAACACAGAAGATTTCCAAGCTCGTCGTGCACAAATCCGCTACCGAGATGAAGCCGATGGTAAAGTTAAGCTACTCCATACCCTTAATGGTTCTGGTCTTGCTGTTGGACGTACCGTTGCAGCAATTTTAGAAAATTATCAAAATGAAGATGGCTCAGTCACTATTCCTGAAGTTCTCCGTCCTTATATGGGTGGTGCTAACATTATTTCACCAAAATAAAAAATCAAGGATAAAACAAAAGACAACCAGACTGCTAGTCTAGTTTGTCTTAAACCTGAAAGGATAGAAATTTTCTATCCTTTTCTTATGTCCTTTTCTGATTTAAAACCCAGCTATGATCTTTTTCTTTATAAGATGAATTCTGACAAGCAGTTAGCACAACGATAAGTAGCAATAGCTTTTTATTTTCATACTACTTCTTCTTTTTGCAAAAAAAATCCTAATCAGGATTTTTAATATTTTCTAAATCTGTTGTACCGATTTTCTAATAATTCTTCTAGTGGTAATTTCCGCAAATTTTCAATTTCAGCAATTAAATGCTTTTTCAACTTAGCGATAATCTCACTTGAAAAATAACCACGTTCAGGAATAATACGATCTACAATCTTCATTTGGAGTAATTCTCTAGCCGTAATTTTCATCAGATCAGCTGCTTCTGTAGCTCTCGACCCATCCTTCCACAAAATGGAAGCGAAACCTTCTGGACTAAGAACGGCGTAAATGGAATTTTCAAGCATCCAAACTTGATCAGCTAAAGCTAGTGCCAATGCCCCACCAGAACCACCTTCACCGATTATAATTGCAATAATAGGAACTTTCAAATCACTCATCTCTAAAAGATTACGAGCAATTGCTTCGCCCTGACCTCTTTCTTCTGCACCTACTCCAGGGTAAGCACCAGCAGTATTAATAAACGTAATGATAGGACGGCCAAATTTCTCAGCCTGCTTCATTAAACGCAAAGCTTTTCGATAACCTTCTGGATGAGGCTGACCAAAATTACGATGCAGATTATCTTGTAGGTTAGAACCTTTCTGGATCCCAACAACCGTAACAGCAAGACCATTTAAGTAACCTATACCTCCAACAACTGCACCATCGTCAGCATATAGACGATCTCCGTGAAGTTCCATAAAATCGTCAAACAATTGGTCGGCATAGTCAAGAGTCGTCATCCGGCCCTGATCTCGGGCTTCTTTTAGAATCCGTGCTACATCCGTCATCTGACACCTCCATGAAATCCCACTAAATGCGCGATAGTATCGCGAAGCTCTGTCCTTTTAACAATAGCATCCACAAAACCATGCTCTAGGAGAAACTCTGCTTTTTGGAAATCCTCTGGAAGATTCTCTCTAACTGTCGTTTCAATGACACGTCTTCCCGCAAAACCTACGAGTGATTGAGGTTCGGCAAGAATAATATCACCTAACATAGCAAAACTCGCAGTGACACCGCCCGTTGTCGGGTCTGTCAAAATCGTCAAATAGAAAAGCCCAGCATTTGAATGCTTCTTCACAGCCGCAGATACTTTTGCCATCTGCATCAAACTCATAATACCTTCTTGCATTCGCGCTCCACCAGAAGCTGTAAAAACAACCAGCGGTAAGTTTTCTTTGGTGGCATATTCAAAAAGGCGGGTCAATTTTTCTCCAACAACCGTTCCCATACTAGCCATAATAAAGTGAGAATCCATAACCGCCAAAGCAAGTTTAAAGCCTTTTACCTTAGCTACTCCAGTCAAAACAGCTTCGTGTAAGCCGGTAAGCTCTTTTGCTTTAGCTAATTTATCCTTATATTGTGGAAAATTCAAAGGATCCTCAGTCTCAAAGTCCGTAAAAAGTTCTTGGAAGCTACCTTCGTCAATAGTTAAAGCAAGACGCTCTTGAGCAGATATCCGAAAATTATAGGAGCATTCTGGGCATATTTTAGCAGGTCCTAAGTCCTTTTGGTAAATAGAATGTTTACAAGCCGGACATTTAGCAAAGAGTTCATCAGGAACTTCTGGAACAAGCTGACTGACAACGCTCTTTTGGGTGATATGAGGGGTAATTCGAATGTACTTATCTTTTTTACTAAATAAAGCCATAATCACTCCTCTTCTTTGTTAGAATAGGCTGGTAAAAAGCTTTCCATCAAAAAAGCTGTATCATAGTCACCAGCTATAACATGCTGATCTGCAATCAAGTCCAATTGAAAATCGATATTAGTCGAAATCCCCTCGATTTCTAATTCATATAAAGCTCTTTGCATCTTCATTAAGGCATCAAAACGATTTTCCCCGTGAACAATAACTTTAGCAATCATGCTGTCATAATACGGAGGGATAGTATAGCCATTATAGACTGCCGAATCAACCCGCAAACCAACACCACCACTAGGCAAATACAGGTCAGTAATTTTCCCAGGGCTCGGTGCAAAATTGAATTTAGGATTTTCAGCATTGATACGGCATTCAATAGCGTGGCCAGAAATCCTAATATCGTCTTGCTTGATTTCCAGCTCCATACCAGCAGCTATCTTAATTTGTTCCTTAACAAGATCAATACCAGTTACAAACTCTGTCACCGGATGCTCAACTTGAATACGCGTATTCATTTCCATGAAATAAAATTGGCCACTTTTCTCATCTAATAAAAATTCAATCGTTCCAGCATTTTCGTAACCAACTGCTTGCGCAGCTTTAACGGCAGACTCCCCCATCTCTTTACGAAGGGTTTCGCCGATTGCAATAGAAGGACTCTCTTCCAGAACTTTTTGGTTGTTACGTTGTAATGAGCAATCTCTCTCACCCAAATGAATTACATGTCCATAAGAATCACCTAAAATTTGCACTTCAATATGTCTAGCTGGATAAATGACCTTCTCAACATACATCGCACCATTTCCAAAAGCACTAAGAGCTTCTTGAGAAGCAGACTCAAAAGCTTCTCTTAAGTCATTAGCAGTCGTGACTTTGCGAATACCTTTACCACCCCCACCAGCAGAGGCCTTTAACATAATGGGATAACCTACTTTATCTGCAACCTCTTGTGCTTCTTGTACTGAGAAAACCTCACCATCAGAACCTGGAATAACAGGGACGCCTGCTTTCTGCATTTCTGCACGTGCATTAATTTTATCTCCCATCTTATCCATAATGGTTGCAGCTGGACCGATAAATTTTATATTCATTTCTTCACACATAGTTGCGAATTTAGAGTTTTCACTTAAAAAACCAAAGCCTGGATGAATAGCCTGCGCCCCTGTCACAATAGCAGCAGATAAGACTGATTTCATATTTAAATAAGAATCAGTTGAACGAGCAGGACCTATACAAATAGCTTGATCAGCAAGCATGGTATGTAGAGCTGTCTTATCAGCTTCAGAATAAACGGCTACTGTGGAAATCCCTAATTCTCGAGCTGCTCGGATAATCCTAACAGCAATTTCGCCACGATTAGCGATTAAGATTTTTTTAAACATTATTTTCCTCCACAGAATCTGTAGTTCTTAGTTACCAATCGCAAAAGTTAGAATACCACTAGCAGCCAATTGACCATCAACTTCTGCTTTTGACTCTACGACAGCAATAGTTCCACGTCTTTTAAGGAAGGTTGCTGTCATGATGAGTTGATCTCCAGGAACAACTTGTTTTTTAAACTTAACTTTGTCCATACCGGCATAAAAGACAAGTTTCCCTTTGTTTTCTGTTTTTGATAACTCTAGTACACCAGCTGCTTGCGCTAAAGCTTCCATAATTAAAACTCCTGGCATTACAGGATAATCAGGAAAATGTCCTTCAAAAAAAGGTTCATTAATCGTTACATTTTTTAAGGCAACGATTTTATCCTCTGTAACATCTAAAACTCTGTCAACCAGTAACATAGGATAGCGGTGCGGCAAAGCTTCTTGAATTTTCTTAATATTTATCATTTTAGTCTAACCAACCCACTTCCGAATTCGACAACTTCTTCATTAGAAACAAGAATTTCTGTTATGACACCATCGTGAGGAGCCGGAATTTCATTCATAACTTTCATAGCCTCAATAATTAATAAGGTTTGTCCCTTCTTCACTTGACTTCCAATAGTTACATAATTATCTTTACCTGGACCAGGGGACAGATAAGCAACTCCAACTAGAGGGCTTTCAACCAATTCTCCTTCAGCTTTCTCATCTAATAAAGGGTCTACGGCCACTGTGTTTTGAGTGATAGAATCAGTGATAGTGACTTTATTTGTAGGTAGTGATGATTCTGTTGCTAACCCCGGTTCTTCAAAAGACGGCGTTTGCAGAGCAATATTGGTTTCATTTTTACTAAAACTTAAAACCTCATCTTGTGATTTAAATGAAAATTCTCTTAGGCTTGATTGATCAAATTGTGTCATCAAATCCTTAATTTCTTGAATATTCAACTTATTCCTCCCACTTTTTGAAAGCTAATACTGCATTATGCCCACCAAAACCAAAAGTGTTTGAAATGGCATAATGGATTTCTTTTTCTTGTCCTTGTCCAAATATCACATTTGCTTCAATATCGTCAGATAGTTCTCGTGTCCCAGCTGTCATCGGAACATAATCATTGCGCATTGCTTCCACAGTTGCAATAGCTTCAATCGCACCAGCTGCTCCTAAAAGGTGGCCAGTAAATGATTTGGTTGATGATACAGGCACTTCCTTACCAAGTACTGCCACAATAGCTTGACTTTCTCCTTTTTCATTTGCAGGAGTTGAAGTTCCGTGGGCATTTACATAGTCAATAGTGTCAGCAGAAATTGAAGCTTCTTCTAATGCAAGTTTAATAGCTTTACGAGCACCTAAACCTTCCGGATGAGGCGATGTCATATGATAAGAATCGCAAGTATTTCCATAACCCACAATCTCCGCAAGAATAGTCGCACCTCGTTTTTGAGCGTGTTCAAGACTTTCTAAAACTAGCATGCCTGAACCTTCTCCCATAACAAAGCCATTTCGATCTTTATCAAAAGGAATCGAAGCACGTGTAGGATTTTCTGTAGTGGATAAAGCAGTTAAACTTTGGAAACCAGCAATGGCAAATTTAGATATAGCTGCTTCTGCTCCACCAGTTATCATAATATCTTGTAAGCCGAATTTGATAAGATGAAAAGCATCGCCAATGGCATCATTTGATGATGCACAAGCTGTATTAATTGATTTACAAATACCATGGGCTCCTACTCGCATAGCAACATTTCCTGCTGCCATATTCGGCAAGGCTTTGGGTAATGTCATTGGTTTAACGCGACGGGGCCCTTTTTCATGTAGACGAATGACCTGCTCTTCAATTTCCTGAATGCCACCAATCCCCGTCGCCACAATGACACCGAAACGATCCGAATTAATTGTTTCTAGATCTAATTTAGCGTTATTTACCGCTTCATTAGCCGCATACAATGCATAAAGAGAATAAGTATCAAATCGATTTAAATCTTTTTTTACAAAATACTTATCAAATGGAAAGTCATTCACTTCAGCGGCATTTTTTACAGCAAAATCACTGGTATCAAATTTTGTAATTGGGCCAATACCAATTTTACCATTTTTCAAGCTTGACCAAAAGTCTTTAGGGGTATTTCCAATCGGAGATGTCAGGCCATATCCTGTTATTACTACTCGCTTAAATGTCATTTTTATTACCTCAATCTTATTGCATGGTCATTCCGCCATCAATGGCGATAACTTGACCTGTGATATAACTTTGACTAGCTAAATAACTTGTCAATTTAGCGACTTCTTCAGCCTTCCCAATTCGTTTCATAGGAATTTGACTAAGAATAGCCTCTCTTGTTTTTTCCGATAACACATCAGTCATATCTGATTCAATAAATCCTGGAGCAATAGCATTGACAGTAATTCCGCGTCCTGCCACTTCTCTAGCAACTGATTTTGTAAAACCAATCAATCCTGCTTTTGAAGCTGCATAATTGGCTTGACCAATATTCCCAGTTAAGCCAACTACACTAGACAGGTTGATAATAGCACCTTGTCGTGCTTTTGACATCGGTTTTAAGACTGATTTTGTCATATTAAATGCTCCGGTTAAATTAATTCTTAACACAGTCTCAAAATCTTCCTGAGTCATTTTTAATAAGAGTTTATCATAGGTAATACCAGCATTATTAATGAGAATGTCTACTGATCCAAATAATTCAATAGCTTCATTAATCATTCGCTCAGCGTCTTTTTGATCTGAAACGTCTCCAGAAATAAAGAATACCTTACCCTCAAATACTTCAAAAGATGATAAAACTTCTGGTGCCACAGATGATCTGCCATTTAAGATGACATTAGCTCCCAATTGAGCAAATTCTTTTGCAATAGCTAAGCCGATACCTCGAGTTGATCCAGTAATAAAAATATTTTTACCTTTTACATCCATTTCTTTTCTTTCCTACCTTCTAAATAGTGTCGCAATGAAGCTATATCTTCAATACTAGTTGTTTCTAAGCTTTTATCAATTTTTTTAATGAAGCCACTTAAAATACTTCCAGGACCAATCTCAATCACTTGGTCGCAACCTCTCTCCTGAAGTTTTTTGATGCTCTCATAAAACCTGACTGGTTCCATAACTTGGCGAGCTAATAATTGAGGAACTTCATCTCGGTTCATAACATCTGCTTCCGTATTCCCAATTAAAGGACATTCGAAATCTTTAAAGTCTATTTTTCCCAATTCTTGACTTAGTTTAATGCTGGCTGATTCTAACAAAGCTGTATGAAATGGTCCAGAAACATTAAGTGGAATCAAACGTTTAACTCCTCTTTCCTTTAAAAGCTCAACCGCTTCATTAACTGCTTCAGTTTGGCCTCCTATAACTATCTGACCAGGTGTATTATAGTTAGCCGGTGATACAACCCCTTTATGCGATGCCAATTGACATACTTTTTCAATCAGTTCAGCAGGGGTGTTCAATACAGCTACCATTTTACCTGAACCTACTGGAGCAGCTTCTTCCATGAATTGACCACGTTTAGCAACTAATTGCAAAGCCTCCTCAAAAGAGATAGCTCCTGACGCTACTAAAGCCGAATATTCTCCAAGGGAAAGTCCTGCTACCATATCAGGTTTGATATCAAAACTTGTTAATACTCGGTAAATAGCAATTGAAGTCGTCAAAATCGCTGGTTGTGTGTAACGAGTTTGATTTAGTTTTTCAGCATCTGTATCAATTAGCTGTCGTAAATCATAACCTAGTAATTCTTGAGCTTGATCAAAGGTTTTCTTGGCAATAGGATAGGTCTCATAAAAGTCGTGACCCATACCTATTTTTTGAGCTCCCTGTCCTGCAAATAAAAAAGCAATTTTTGTCATTTATCATCCTCGTCTATGTCAAAATGATTTAGTCTATCTTAATGGTTTCCCAACGCTTAAATTCTTGTTGAATAACAGCTGCTGCTCCATAGAAGATATCTTCAATGATCGCTTGACAACTTTCTTCTTTTTGAATTAAGCCAGCAATTTGACCAGCCATAACGGATCCATTAACCACATCACCGTCAACAACAGCGTTTCGCAAAGCTCCAGCTCCCATTTCTTCAATATCTTGAACTGTACGTTTATCCGCTAAAAACTCTTTTTCAGCTTTTGCATAAGCCGATGTCAATTTATTTTTTAAGGCACGTACTGGGTGTCCAACAACTTGGGCAGATACAATAGTGTCGATATCTTTTGCTTTTAAAATTTTATCCTTGAAATTCTGATGAGCATTTGATTCTTTTGCAACAACAAAACGTGTTCCAACTTGTACAGCTTCCGCTCCAAGCATAAAGGCTGCAGCGGCTCCTTGTCCGTCAGCAATCCCTCCAGCTGCAACAACTGGTATAGAAATACTGTCCACCACTTGGCGCACCAATGTCATAGTAGTCAATTTCCCAATATGACCCCCAGCTTCCATTCCTTCAGTAATGACTGCATCAACTCCTAATTTTTCCATACGTTTTGCCAGTGCAACACTTGGAACTACCGGAATCACAATGATTCCTGCTTGGTGCAATCTCTCCATGTATTTACCAGGATTCCCCGCACCAGTCGTTACCACTTTAACACCTTCTTCAATCACTAAGTCAACTATATCATCCGCAAAGGGTGAAAGTAGCATAATATTGACACCAAATGGCTTATCGGTAATTGATTTAACGCGGTCAATATTGGCCTTAACGACTTCTTTTGGTGCGTTTCCTCCACCAATAATGCCTAAGCCACCAGCATTGGAAACTGCTCCCGCAAGGTCACCATCTGCAACCCAAGCCATCCCTCCTTGAAAAATAGGGTATTCAATATCTAGTAATTCTGTAATACGTGTTTTCATAGTATCCTTCTCTTGCCGTAAAATAATTTGATAATCAAACTATATAGAAATAAAGAAAGAGTGAGTTAGGTCCTTTTGACAGGGGGCTAATCTCACCCTCAATGATATGATGTCTCGTCATATACTTAAAAAGCTAAGTTTTATTTTGTTTTTTCTTCAACATAGGCAACCAAATCACCTACAGTATTCAAACCTTCTTCAGTTTCAATTTGAATATCAAAAGCATCTTCAATCTCTGAAATGACTTGGAATACATCGAGTGAATCAGCATCTAAGTCATCAAAAGTTGTTTCCATTTTGATTTCCTCTGCTTCTTTACCAAGTTCTTCAACGATAATTTCTTGTACTTTTTCAAATACTGACATTATATTTCTCCTTAAATATTCTTTATTTATTTTTATAATGTGCAAAGGCACATAATATAACTAGATTTTAACAATTAGACTTCCCCATGTCAAACCTCCACCAAAACCAGAAAGTAAGACAGTTTGGCTACCATCTAATAAAATATGACCATCTTGAACTGCCTCTGATAGGAGAATTGGTATACTAGCTGCGCTAGTATTACCATAGTTCATCATATTTTCTAAAAATTTCTCACGAGGACAAGCAATCTTTCTAGCCATTTTATCTAAAATGCGTCGATTTGCTTGATGAAGTAAGAAATAATCAATATTTTCTTTCGATAATGAGGAATCTTCTATCAACTGCTTGATGTTTTTGGCAACATCTCGAATAGCAAAATCAAAGATAGCTCTTCCATCCATTCGGATAAAAGGAGAACTGTCCGTTTCATCAGAAAAAGGTGAATTCAATCCACTCTGTCCAGATGTTAAGCTAGAGCCTCTTCTACCGTCAGTATTCAAAGACTCAGCTAAAAAATGACAAGTTTCAGATGATTCTAACAAAACACCCCCAGCACCATCACCAAAAAGAACAGCGGTTGAACGGTCTGACCAGTCTAAGCTCTTAGAAAGAGTTTCAGCTCCGATAACCATTCCTTTTTGATAAGCCCCTGAACTAATCAACTTGTCTGCCATTGCTAAGGCAAAGACAAAGCCACTACAAGCAGCAGTCATATCAAAAGCAAAAGCTTTTGTTGCACCAGTATAAGCTTGCACCTTAGCTGCTACTGAAGGCATAACGGTATCAGCAGAAATTGTCGCAACAATAATAAAATCAATATCAGTAGCTTGATAATCTGATTTTTCTAGCAATTGCTGAGCAACCTGACTAGCTAAATCACTAGTCGTTTCCGATTTTGTTATACGTCGTTTTCTAATGCCTGTCCTTGAAGAAATCCACTCATCGTTTGTCTCTAAAATACTGGTCAAGTCCTCATTACTAACCACTTGATCGGGTAAATAATGAGCTACCTGACTAATTTTTGAATAAGGCATTAAACCAAGTCCTCCAGAAACTGATGTAAATTTTCTAAGCCTCTTAGAAGGGCTTTCATAGCTTCTTCATCCATGTCTGCAACAACGTGTCCGACCATGTTTTTATGAAATTGAGCATGTAAACGATCCAAGAGTCTTCCTTTTTTCGTCAAATTTAAATAGACAACTCGACGGTCTGAACTGGAGCGTCTTCGCTCAATATAGCCTTTAGCTTCGAGTTTGTTGAGACTAGTGGTTACAGTGCCTAAAGTCACCATAAGCTCCCTAGCGATATCACTTGGAGTAACATTTTCAAACTTTCCAATAATTTCAATAGTATGCATTTCTTTTATAGAAACATCCTTGAACTGGCTAGTTTTCAAACTCATTTCTTCAATGACCAAAATCCGATTGAACACATCAACTAGGTAGTCATTTATTTTTGTATATTCCAAGTTGTCACCTCCCAACAATAAACTTTGACTATCAAATTATATCAAACACCAAAGTATTTTGCAAGGTTTTACTCTATTTTCCTTGAAATTTAGGTAATCGTCTTTCCGAGAAAGCTCTAACACCTTCCTTGAAATCCTCTTTGAAAGCAAGTTGTTCTTGGAGGTCCAATTCTAGACGAGCATAATCAGTCCACTCTTTAAAAAAACTTTCCCAAATAAGCTTTTTCATAGCAGCGTAGGAATTTGATGAGCCACGTCTTAATCTTTTTAAGAGTTGGCTTAATGTTTTTTCAAGCTCTAGACTTTCAACTGCTTTATAAACAAAACCATATTCTTGAGCCTTTTCAGCTGTTACCCCTTCTCCTGTCATAACCAGATGAGTGGCTCGATTAAGTCCTACCGCCCTTGTCAAAAAGAAGAGTCCACCAGCATCCGGAGCTAAAGCAACATTAACAAAAGCTTGGATAAACTTTGTTTTCAGACTTGAAATACAAAAATCAACTGCTAGAGCCATGTTTGCTGCTGCTCCTGCAACTGCTCCATCGGTACACATGATTACTGGCTTCGCTAATTGCTTGATTGCAAAGGAGATTTCCTGAACTAATTTAGCAATATCCACAAGTGACTGGATGTCGTCATCAGCCACAGCTTTTTCCATTTCAACCAGATCCCCACCCACAGAGAAAACTGAACCCTTAGCCTTAATAATCAAAAAACGTATAGCATCATCACTAGCAACAGTCTTGATTGCATGTAGTATCTCCTGACACATAGGAACGTTGAAACCATTTGATACTTCCGGTCTGTTGAGAGTTAAAACAGCTAAGTCACTTTCTTTTTCAAACATAATATTTTGAAATGTCATATTAGCCTACTTTCTTATTTTATTTGATCACAAAATTATTTTTATATAAAGTTATTTGATAATCAAACTAAATATGTTTAATATTCTACACCACATATTCCAAAGATGCAAGTTTTTTTCAAAAAAAAATAACTTAGAAGAGTATCTTCTAAGTTATGATTTTTTAAATATCTTCTAAAGCATCCTTCATTTTATCAAAGAAACCTTTTTTCTTTGGTGTGCTAACTTCTTGGCCACTTGCTTGCGCAAAAGCTTGAAGAGCTTCTTTTTGTTTATCATTTAGTTTGGTTGGAGTTACAATATTAATTGTAACATGCTGATCGCCTTGTCCTGCACCCCGAAGTTTAGGAGCACCTTTGCCTTTCAAGCGGAAAACTTTTCCTGTTTGCGTTCCTGCAGGAATAGCCATTTCAACATCTCCATGAACTGTAGGGATATCGACTACATCTCCCAAAGCAGCTTGTACAAAGCTAATGTTCATCGTATAGTAAATGGTTGAGCCGTTCCGTTCGAATTTCTTACTTGGAAGAACATTTAAGACCACGAATAAGTCTCCATAAGGACCTCCATTAAACCCTGCCTCACCTTGACCTTGCAAACGAATCTGTTGGCCTGTTTCTACTCCTGCTGGTATTTTAACAGAAACTTTATGAGTCTCTTTTTCATGACCTGTTCCATGACAAGTTTGACATGGTTCTTTAATTTCTTGTCCTGTTCCATGACAAACATCACAGGTTACTTGACGACGCATCATTCCAAGTGGTGTTTGAGTGTCTACATTGATAACACCCGAACCATGACAGCGACCACACGTTACAGGACTAGTTCCTGGTTTAGCACCTGAGCCAGCACACGTATGACAAGTTGCTTCACGATGATAAGAAACTTCTTTTTCAGCTCCGAAAATAGCCTCTTCAAAGGATAGGTTAACGCGGTACTGTAAATCGTCACCTTGTCTTGGAGCATTAGGATTACGCATCCCGCCGCCCCCTCCAAAGAAACTGGAGAAAATATCTTCAAAGCCACCGAATCCAGAGCCATCAAAACCACCGAATCCACCAGCACCGCCACCAAAACCACCTTGTGCGCCTGCTGCACCATATTGGTCATAAGCAGCTCGTTTTTGTGAGTCACTCAAAGTTTCATATGCTTCCTGAATGTCTTTATATTTTTGCTCAGCTCCAGTTTCTTTATTGATGTCTGGATGGTACTTTTTTGACATCTTCCGATAAGCTTTTTTAATTTCATCTTGCGAGGCATTCTTTGATACCCCCAAGCGGTCATAAAATTCTGTATTATTCATAGTATTAAGATATAAAAGTCGTTAATATCTCCACAAAAATAAGAACAAGAGTCAAGTATTTGCCTCTAGAAAATTCCTTTTTATAGAGCTGCGGCCCATTTAAGCACATTTAGCTGCCCGCCTTCACATGAACGACCGTGTTCAGCTTTTGAACACCTTGATTCCTTTCTGTATGATTAAAAGGTAAACCTAATCAATTAGCCAAAAACAGAGGTCTGGTAAAACCTCTGACTTTGGATATTTTACTCATCATAGACTGAGACAATACAAAGTCTCACCCAAATATCGATTATTGTTTTATTAAACAGGAGGAGAGACAATCACGCATTTTCAAATGATTACCTCGCCTTTTTACTAACTTCAACACCTAATAATATAAGGAACTAGCTTAGATTAGCTCTGTCTAATAGGATAAGCTTATTTTTCAGTAAACTCACCATCAACAACATCATCGCCTTTATTTGAATCTGTTGATTGTGTTTCTTCTGTTCCTTGAGCGGCTTGTTGTGCTGCTGCCGCTTGTTCATACATTTTAACTGCAAGCCCTTGTGCTTTTTCGTTGAGTGCTTCAAGTTTCGCTTTCATATCTTCAAGGTTGCCAGATTCTTGCGCTTTCTTCAATTCATCAAGAGCTGATTGTGCAGCATCACGTTCAGTATCGAAGCCCTTACCTTCTGTTTCTTTGATTGTTTTTTCAGTTGCAAAGATAGCTTGGTCTACTTCGTTCTTAAGATCTACTTCTTCTTTACGTTTAGCATCTGCTTCTGCATTTGCTTCTGCATCTTTCATCATGCGGTCAATTTCCTCTTCTGAAAGACCGTCGTTTGACTTAATAACGATGTGTTGCTCTTTTTGTGTGCCAAGGTCTTTTGCTTTTACAGAAACAATACCATTTTTATCAATGTCAAAAGTTACTTCGATTTGTGGAATACCACGAGGAGCTGCAGGAATATCTGTCAATTGGAAGCGTCCAAGAGTCTTGTTGTCTGCTGCCATTGGGCGTTCCCCTTGGAGAACGTGGATATCAACGGCTGGTTGATTGTCTGCAGCTGTTGAGAAAACTTGTGATTTAGATGTTGGGATAGTTGTGTTACGGTCAATCAATTTAGTGAAGACACCACCCATAGTTTCGATACCAAGTGATAGTGGGGTAACATCAAGAAGAACAACATCTTTAACATCTCCAGTGATGACGCCGCCTTGAATAGCAGCACCCATAGCAACAACTTCATCAGGGTTTACAGATTTATTAGGTTCTTTACCAGTCTCAGCTTTAACAGCTTCGACAACAGCTGGGATACGAGTTGAACCACCAACTAAGATAACTTCGTCAATTTCTGATAAGGATAGTCCTGCATCTGAAAGAGCTTGACGAACCGGAGTCTTAGTGCGTTCAACAAGATCACGTGTTAAATCATCAAATTTAGCACGAGACAAGCTCATTTCCAAGTGAAGCGGTCCAGCAGCTCCGGCAGTGATAAATGGTAATGAAATTTGTGTTTGAGTCACACCTGAAAGGTCTTTCTTAGCTTTTTCAGCAGCATCTTTCAAACGTTGTAAGGCCATTTTATCTTGAGATAAATCAATGCCATTTTCTTTTTTAAATTCTTCTACTAAGAAATCAATGATTTTTTGGTCAAAGTCATCCCCACCAAGTTTATTGTCACCCGCGGTAGCAAGCACATCAAAGACACCATCTCCTAGTTCAAGGATTGAAACGTCAAAGGTACCACCACCAAGGTCAAAGACCAAGATTTTTTCTTCTTTATCTGTCTTATCAAGACCGTAAGCAAGAGCTGCTGCAGTTGGTTCATTGACGATACGTTCTACTTCAAGGCCTGCAATTTTACCTGCATCTTTTGTTGCTTGACGTTGAGCATCGTTAAAGTAAGCTGGAACTGTGATAACAGCTTTTGTTACTTTTTCACCAAGGTAATCTTCAGCATAACCTTTAAGGTATTGAAGAATCATTGCAGAGATTTCCTGTGGAGTATATTCTTTTCCATTTGCTGCAACTTTCTCTGAAGTTCCCATTTTAGATTTAATAGAGATAATAGTTTCAGGGTTTGTCACTGCTTGACGTTTAGCAGCGTCACCGACAATAATTTCTCCATTTTTAAACGATACTACTGAAGGAGTTGTACGATTTCCTTCTGGGTTAGCAATAATTTTGCTTTCAGCTCCTTCAAGAACTGCTACTGCTGAGTTTGTTGTTCCTAAGTCAATACCAATAATTTTAGACATCTTATATACCTCTTTATTTTTTCTTGTACTAGGCTAGTTTAACGACTTGGCGGTCGAAAATGATTATCTGTTAAATGAATAGTTGTTAATTATAAACAAGAACCATTGCGGGTCTAAGTAATCTTTCATGAAGCTTATAGCCTTTTTGGAAAACCTCTGCAATGCTATCTGCTGGATGATTGTCATCAGCTGGCAATGTTTGCACGGCCATATGTAAATTATGGTCAAAGCTTTCTGTCGCTACTTCTTCAATTCCTTCTTCTTTTAATGCCTGAACGAGACTTTCTTGAACCATCACTAAACCTTTTTTAACATCGTCGGTTAAGCCTTCAACAGCAAGCGCGCGTTCAAGATTATCTAAGCTCGGTAAGATTTTTTTTGCTAAATCCTGTGAACGATAGCGTTGAAGGTTCTGACGTTCTTCATTAGCTCGGCGTTGAATATTTTGCATTTCAGCATGGGCACGAAGGTATTTATTTTCAAAATCTTCCGCCTTCTCAAGAGCTAATTCTAATTCTGTTTTTTCAATGGGTGCCTCAGTTTCTTCAACCTTTTTTTGCTCAGTCTCCTCGGTCACATTTTCAATTTCTTCTTTTTGAATATCTTCTTTATCTTTCTTTGACAATTGAAGGTCCTCTTTCTTTATTTTCTTTGAACAAGGTTATAAACTAATGAACCTCGTAATGATTACTGTTTAAATAGCGATAGTAATCTCTCAGTTTCACTGCCAAAATACGTCCTACCACATTAATTAAACTAACATTTCGTCGATAATTCATATCAATGGGGCCTATTAGGCTAAGTAAACCAAATCCTCGATAAGGGATAAGAAATTTATAAGTCAAAAGACTTAAGTCTGCTAAAGCTGGTTCACTACTATCAGCAACTTGAACGGTAGCCATTTCATTTTCTGCCATACTTTGGCGTATTGTCAAAGCTAAACTTTGTTCATTGTCTAAATACTGATAAGTTTGTAAGCCTGCATAATCAAGGGCATGAACCTTGCCATCTACAAAAACACTTTCTTGAAATAATCCCTTAAAAATATAATCAAACAAATCTAAAACATTATCCGTTACTGTAAAATATTTCTGAAGAACTTGAGGAATTTCAGTTCTTAGTTTGTAGTGAACATCCATTAGTTCTCGTCCTAGTAAACGTTCATCTACAATTTCCTTTAAGATGAATAAATCACGCTTTAGAAAGTTTTTAGGAATAGCAAACTGGACTGTAATCGGCTTAGATTCATCCAGATTAAGGACAGCTAAAGCATCGTGATTGGAAAGTTTAACAATTTCAAAACCTGTCAGCTTTTGCCTCGACGGCTCTACATCCAAAATAGCAACTGTATAACCTGTAATCGCAGCTAAGACATGACTTGCTTTTGCCAGTATATCCTCTAGCTTAAAGGCTTCAAAATCAAAAGCTTTCACAAGCTGATAGACATCTCTTTCATCAATACTGTCAAGATTCAAAGAATGCTCGACAAAATATTTAAACCCTGCCGCACTAGGCATTCGTCCACTTGAGGTATGAGCTTTTTCTAGCAACCCCAACTTCTCAAGCTTAGCCATTTCATTACGAATGGTCGCGCTACTCGTCTCTATACTTGCTTGCAGAGCTTTTGACCCGACCGGTTCATGAGTTTGCGTGAACAAGTCAACAATCAAATTTAGAATTTCATTCTGACGCTCTGTGATCACTAACAATCACCCCTTTCGGAATTAGCACTCAAACCTCAAGACTGCTAACTTATATTTCTATTATACTCTTAATATCCTACCTGTCAAGAAAAAACCTCAAAAAATTAGCACTCTTTTTTTAGAGTGCTAATTTATTTGTCGAACTGAGTCAAATCGTTATCTTCAATAACTTTTATTAATTTGTTAGAGTAATCTTTATCGTAAGAATAGATGTAATCTTCGAGAGCTTGAGCAGGAGCCTTATAGCCTTCTTGTGTAGCTAATTCCCGATAAAGTTGTTTATCCCAAACCTGTCCTTTACGTAGAGTTGAAAAATAATCAGCAATTGAATTCTGCCAATCAGAATAGCGGGTAAAACGAACAAAGCTATCATTTGATTGAGAGGCTACTTTCTTTGAAACATATAAGTTTGCAAATGCCTGACCAGGTCTAGCTTCCATTCCGAACAAATTATGATAACGTGAAGCTAAAAGGGTTTGTCCATTCTGACTTTCCAACAAAATTTGGCCAATAATAACCGATGATCGAATACCATAAACTTTGGCATAAGGAATAACTTCTTTGCTTATTTCTTTTATAAATTCTTTTTGAGTGTAAGGGACCTTTACCTTTTTATAAGCTTGATTAGCATGACTATTAATAACAAGTGGCAAAACGCAAGCCAGTAGAAAGAAGGCAATTATTGCTAAAAACACAGGTAATTTCAAACGCGCTCTCATTGTTTCTCCTTCAAAACCTTAATATATTCTTCTAAAGAAAGGTTATGCTTTGTCATATATGCCGCTGATTCCTTACCTACATAACGGTAATGCCAATCTTCATACCCAACGCCAGTACTTTCCTTTTTGTCATCTTTAAATCGTAGAACAAAACCATACTTAGGCGCTAAAGCAATAATTTGTTTAACAACTGCTGGATCACTTTGATTTAGCTGGTCAACTGTACTCATATCAATAGCTAGACCAGTTTGATGTTCACTAGAACCCGCAGGTTGAGAGTAGGTTTGAACCAGTTTCTCCGCGGCTTCTTGTGTTAGATTAGGATCCTTTGCCATTTCCTGAGCAAGGTAAGTCTGATAAAGCTGTGCCTGATATTCGACACTTCTATAACCAGAAATGAGATGTTCCTGAGGACTCACAGCCTGAGCTGCCGCTAAAAAATCAGCTGTTGCATCTGCAATCCTTTTATCCACATAGATACCATTAATCTCCGAAAGTTCCGGATTCATCTCTTCTTTTATATGGTCACGATTAACTAAAACTAACTCCCAGTCTTTAGCTGAAACCTTGGGTAAATCACTATTAGCTTTCGAAGTAACTGTTGTCTTTTTTTCTGTAACACTCTGACTCTCTTGAACCTTTTTAGGATTTAAAAGGGTAGCATCGCCCTTAATAAAAATATATAAGCAAAGGACAAACAAAAGCAAGGCTAAAACCTGCATCAAAAAAAGTAGTAACTTATTATTTTTCATTTGATATTTTCTCTATAATCTCTTGGCCACGATAACGATAACTCATATCACCAATAGCTTTAATGTGAAATTGTCCCTCTTCAAAGTCAACAATAGTTACACTGCCGTTATCAATAAATTGTTTTTCACGGTTAGGATCAATCAACCACATAAAAGTTCCAATTGTCATACCATGACTAACAACAATAGCATTTCCACCTCCGGAATTTTCAATGGATAAAGCGATAGCCTCAAAACCTTCATAAATCCGTTTTTTCAAAACATCCCACGACTCAGCCCAATTAGCGGTGTCGACCTCAACGATACTTTCAGCCAACTCAGAATATGGAACATCACGCATATCTTTTTTTCCTTCAAAGGCTTTAGTTCTTGGCAAAACCCCCATAAAAAGCTCTGCATCATAAGCACCATCTAGGCTACCAGAACACCATTCCCGAATTCTTTTATCTCTAGTATAGGGGAGAAATTCGTTTTCGGATTCCTTAAGAATAATCTCCATAGTTTGCATTGTTCGACCAGAATCGCTAGAGAAAGCTGCTTTAAAAGGAATGCCTGCATCTTTTAAGCCAAGGCCTAATTCTCGAATCCCCTCTTCTCCTTTTTTAGTTAAGGGGGTATCACTCCAACCTTGAGCACGACCAATTGTATTAAACATGGTTTTTCCATGACGGGCAATATATAATCTCGTTTTCGACATCTTATCCTCCCAGATTCTATAGATAATAAGATTATAGCATGATTTTGCTTTTACAGGCAATCAAATCAACGTTTAGGGTTATTTGCCACTCATGAAAAGACACCACCTAAGTGATGTCCTTCATTCGTTTATTTTTCGAATTTTTGTTTGATCTTTCCAATTTCCTTTTCGACCAAGCCTTCAACTTCTAACTTTTTATCCCCGAGGACTTTTCCAGTAGCCTCTTTAGCACGACCTTTAACTTCTTCAAATTTAGAATCTAACTTTTCTTCTGTCATTGTAAAATCCTCCTTTTATTTCCTAAAATCTTATCATTTGGAAAGAAAATTTGCAAGGAAAAACAGCAATCAACAGATTAACTAGTCTATTATCAATTTTTAAAGCTATGTATTGGTGCAGGAATCTGTCCACCGCGCGCAATAAAATCTGCTGAGGAATTTTTGTTGACAGGCATGACCGGTGCCATCCCAAGTAGGCCACCAAACTCAATCAAGTCGCCTACTTGACCTTTAGGGATAATCCGAACTGCAGTGGTCTTCTGATTTATCACACCAATTGCGGCTTCATCAGCAATCATTGCTGCGATGGTCTGATATGGTGTATCCTCTGGAATAGCAATCATATCTAATCCAACTGAACAAATAGCTGTCATTGCTTCAAGTTTCTCAAGGTTTAACGCACCATTTTGCACGGCAGCAATCATCCCCTCATCTTCAGATACCGGAATAAAAGCACCTGATAAACCACCTACTTGGTTACAAGCCATAACACCACCTTTTTTTACAGCGTCATTAAGTAAAGCTAAAGCTGCTGTAGTCCCGTGCGTTCCTACTGTTTCCAAGCCCATTTCTTCCAGAACACGCGCGACAGAATCTCCAATTGCTGGCGTTGGCGCTAAGGATAAGTCAACAATGCCAAATTTAACACCCAAACGTTCGCTAGCCATTTGCCCTACCAGCTGACCAATACGGGTAATTTTAAAGGCTGTTTTCTTAACTGTTTCTGCTAAAACATCAAAACTTTCTCCACGAACTTTTTCCAGTGCACGCTTAACAACACCAGGGCCAGATACCCCAACGTTGATGACTACATCTGCTTCACCAACACCATGAAAAGCACCTGCCATAAAAGGATTATCTTCAACAGCGTTAGCAAAAACAACCAACTTAGCGGCTCCTAGGTCTGATTTTTGGGCAGTCTCTTTAATAATACGTCCCATATCAGCGACCGCGCTCATATTAATCCCCGACTTAGTCGAACCAATATTGACAGAAGCACAGACTTTTGACGTTTCTGCTAAGGCTTGAGGAATAGAATTAATCAAAATGTCATCACCTTTTTGATAGCCTTTTTGAACCAAAGCAGAAAAACCACCAATGAAATCAACTCCAATTTCATGCGCAGCTTTATCTAGTGCTTTTGCTAATGGTAGGTAATTGGTAGCGTCTGTTGCCGCCCCAATCAAAGAAATCGGTGTAACAGACACCCTTTTATTAACAATAGGTATCCCTAATTCAGCAGCAATCTCATCTCCAATCGCTACTAAAGTTGAAGCTTTCATCGTAATTTTCTGGTAAATTTTTTCTGCCGCACGATTGATATCGGAATCAATACAATCTAAGAGGGAAATTCCCATGGTAATGGTTCGAATATCAAAATGTTGCTCCTCAATCATTTCGATGGTTTCACGAACTTGTCTAATATCCATTGGTCAATATCTCCTTATAGCTTATGCATGGCATCAAAGATCGCTGTGCTTTGGATATTTATCTTCACCTGAAGGCTTTCTCCAAAAGCATCAAACTCTTTACGTAACTGAGAAAAATCTTCCTTATTTTCACTTGATACTAGAGCCATCATTGTAAAATAATCATTTAATACAGTTTGTGAAATATCGTCAATGTTTAATCCTAAGTCTGCAATCTTTCCTGAAACTCCGGCGACAATACCTCTGTTATCCTTACCGACAACTGTAATAATAGCTTTCATGAAAGCACCTCCTTATATTTGTTACATTTTACCACAAAAGAAGTCATTATTCTAGGCTACTTAACCCTCTATACCATCTTGATTGCATCTTGATGTCAAATGTCACAGACATGCTGAATTTTGTTACCAAATTGACAGATAATTTCAATATTACTGCTCTATAATGATGATTGGGCAACCAATTAAAAAGATAAGACAATTTAAAAGTTGCTGATCACAGCACCCCTTCTCTGATAGGGGTGCATTTTTTATCTTAGGCCAATCTTTTTTCAAATACTACTAAAAATGATTTATAGTTGCCTAGTAAATACTGATATTCAATAAATTGAAGAAAAAAGCCCACTTTCTTGTGAGCTTTTACTTTTTACCTATTAAATAAGATACTAACACAACAATGATAGCTGCACCAATAATAGAGGGAAAGAGTGCCATACCCGCCAAATGAGGGCCCCAGTTCCCAAAAAGACGTTGCCCCACATATGAACCTGCAAGACCCGCTACTATATTGGCTAAACAACCCATTTGTCCGCCTTTTTCTGTAATTTTACCAGCAATCATCCCGATGATAGCGCCGACGATTAATGATCCAATCATAACTTTCTCCTTTTATATTTTCCATATTATAACATAATCTAGCTTTATAAACAGAAAAACGACCTCAGATAGGCAAATTATCTCCTTCATTCATTTTTTTAAGACTACGCATGATAAGCCAATCTCGATACGAAATCAAAAGAACATAAATCAAAATCAATAGCATTCCTATAAGATCAATCGGATAAAAAACTTCTTTTAAAAGTATAATAGCAAAGCCAACAGAGACAACTGGTTCGATAGAAGCTAACAAACTACCATTAACAGGACCAACCAAGGCTGTGCCTTTCAGAAAAATAGTATATGCAAAAATAGTCCCTATTCCTATCAAACCAAATAAAGCTAAAAGATTATAGCCCCCTAATGATAGCGGGTATTGCCAGGCTTGTGTAGCAAGTGGAAAAAAGATTCCTGAAAACAGCATCCCAAAGCCAATTACCACCAAGCTTCCCCATTTTTCAATTAGCCGTATCGGAATAATAATATATAAAGCCGCTGTTACTGCTGCTAATAACCCCCATGTTAATCCTTTTGGTGTAATGGCTAATTGTGACAGATGACCATGGGTAGCAATAATCAATGTCCCTAGGATAGCCAAAAGCATTGAAAAACACTCACTTAACGATGGCCACCTTTTTTCTACAAGCGAAACATAAACCAAAATAAAAATTGGCGATAAATATTGAAGGACTGTTGCTGTGCCTGCATTTGTGTACTGAATAGCATTCAAATAAGCATATTGATTCATTAATAAACCAAAAATAGCAAATAAAAAAATAGCAACTAGCAACTTCGGATTAGTAAGTATTTTCTTAACATTACTTTTTTGTGTGACTAAAGCCAGACCACATAAAAAAAGTCCTGACAATAATAAACGTAATGAGGTTAATAGATTAACATGGATACCATGACTCATCAAATATTGTCCTGAAACTCCTGAGATACCCCAAGCTATTCCAGCAGACAAAACCATGATACTTCCACTCCATTTTTTGGACATAACTTTCCCTTCTTTATAACTAACTAATTCTAGTGTAACACAGTTGCTTTGGCTTTAAAAGTACTCCTTATTTCATTGTTTACTTCACTCCTCATAAATGAGATACAGCTCAGCCTATAATAAAAAGGAAACAAAGCTTCCTTTTTATTATGAATCTATTTTCGTGTTTTACATTAATCTAATAATTTTTGTAGTTCCTGTGCTAACAGTTTTTGAGCGACTTGTGGGTTGGCTTGGCCTTTAGTCGCTTTCATAAGGAAACCGGTAAAAGCTTTATCCGCATTACGTTTGCCGGATTTAAAGTCAACAACCGCTGCTTCATTATCTGCAAAGACCTGATGAATAATTGGAATTAGGACTTCTGGATCTGAGATTTGTACTAAGCCAGCTTCTTGGACATATTGACGAGCGGAACCACCGTTTTTAGCCAAATGAACAAAAACTTTTTTAGCAATTTTAGATGAAATCGTACCATCTGAAATCAACTGAATCATTTCCACTAAGTTATCTGGTGTTAGCTGAATCGTTTCAATCGTTTGGTCCTGAGAATTAAGGTATTGAGCAACTTCACCTTGTAACCAATTGGAAACTTGCTTAGCATCTCCGCCAACTGCAACTGCTTGTTCAAAGAAATCAGATAAGGCCTTACTTGCTGTTAATTGATTTGCATCATAGTCAGATAAACCTAGTTTTGTGATGTAGTTGGCACGACGTTGAGCTGGAAACTCTGGTAACTCTGAGCGCATCTCTTCAATCCAAGCATCGTCAATTTCATACAAGGGTAGATCTGGTTCTGGGAAATAACGGTAGTCTGCAGCACCTTCTTTGACCCGCATTAAAATTGTTCCCTTATTAGCTTCATCATAGCGTCGTGTCTCTTGCCGAATAGTTCCACCTGAACGCAAGATTTTAGCTTGTCGTTCAACTTCGTACTCCAAACCTTTACGGACGTTAGAGAAAGAATTGAGGTTTTTCAACTCTGTTTTCGTACCAAATTCTTCTTGACCATACGGGCGAAGAGAGATGTTGGCATCCACGCGCATTGAGCCTTCTTCCATTTTCACGTCAGAAATACCGGTATACTGGATAATTTCTTTAAGAGCTGTAAGATAGGCATAGGCTTCTTCAGGAGAACGCATGTCTGCTTCTGAGACAATTTCAATTAAGGGAACACCTTGACGGTTGAGGTCAACATAGGAGTAGCCATCTGTTCCATGGGTATTTTTTCCTGCATCTTCTTCTAAGTGAGCTCTTTCAATTCTGATTTTTTTCTCAGTTCCATCTTCCAGCCTGATATCAATCCAACCATTATACCCAATAGGTTCATCAAACTGAGAAATTTGATAAGCTTTGGGATTATCAGGATAAAAATAATTCTTGCGGTCAAAGTGCATCTTTTTATGGATATCCATATTAAGAGCCAGCGAAGCTTTGATTCCCGCATCAATTACACCCTTATTCATGACTGGTAAAACACCTGGGAAAGACCAGTCAATGACGTTGGTGTTTGCGTTAGCTTCTTGCCCAAAATGTGCCGAAGAAGGTGAGAAGATTTTCGAATTGGTATTCAGTTCAACGTGAACTTCTAGTCCAATAATTGTTTCAAAATTCATTACTTGTCACCTCCAAAAATAAATGGCTGTTGCTTATGGTAGTCTGTACTAGCTTCAAAAGCTGCTGCTGCTTGATAAATTGTTTCTTCACTGTATTTTGGTCCAATTAACTGTAAGCCAACTGGCAAGCCATCTGCAAATCCTGAAGGGATTGAGATTCCTGGCAAACCAGCTAAATTAACCGGAATAGTCAATAAGTCAGCTAAATACATCGAAACAGGATCATGATTGAGAGTGTCTAGTCCAAAAGCAACTGAAGGTGTTGTTGGCCCAAGAATAAGATTATAATTAGCAAAAACTTTAGCAAAATCCTCAATAATCAAGGTACGAACTTGACCAGCTTTTTTGAAATAAGCATCATAGTAACCCGAAGATAAGCTAAAAGTTCCTAGCATAATTCGGCGTTTCACTTCATCACCAAAGCCTTGGCTACGTGTTTGTACATAGATGTCATCTAAAGATTTCGCATTCTCAGCACGGAATCCATATCTAATCCCATCAAAACGTTGTAAATTCGATGATGCTTCTGATGAAGCAATAATATAATAGACAGCTACCCCATACTTACTATGCGGAAGACTCACTTCTTCTACACGTGCTCCTAATTTTTCAAACTGTTTAGCAGCTTCTAGAATATTTTCTTTGATTTGAGGATCAATACCTTCTCCTAGATATTCTTTTGGAAGAGCAATCTTCATCCCTTTTATCTCTTGACCAATCTTGCTAGTATAGTCAGCTATCTTCACAGGCGCCGAAGTTGAATCTTTCTCATCTGGACCAGCGATAGCATTCAACATACAAGCATTTTCACTAACGGTTTGCGAAATAGGACCTATTTGATCTAAGGAAGATCCAAAGGCAATTAAGCCATAGCGAGAAACTGCCCCGTAGGTTGGTTTCATTCCCACAACACCATTAAAAGCTGCCGGTTGACGAATAGAGCCACCTGTATCCGAACCTAGAGAGAGACGGACTTGTCCTGAAGCTACTGCTGTCGCAGAGCCACCTGAAGATCCCCCAGGTACTTTAGTCTGATCCCAAGCATTTTTGGTTTTTTTGAAATAAGAAGTTTCCGTTGATCCCCCCATGGCAAACTCATCCATGTTGGTTTTTCCTATAACAATCATATCTTTAGCAAGTGCATTATCAATAGCTGTCGCGTTAAAAATAGGCTCATAATTATAAAGCATTTTTGAGGCAGCTGTTGTTAGGATACCTTTGGTCGAAATATTATCTTTGACAGCAAACGGAATTCCAGACAAAAGGTTATCAGCATCAATACCTTTATCATCTATCGCTTGCGCTTGAGCAAGTGCTGAATCTTCACTGATCGTAATAAATGAGCCGATACTATCTTCACGTTTTTTGATATCTTCAATCGTAGCAGCAGTTAATTCTTTAGCAGAAATCTCTTTTTTCACCAATAAGTCATGCAATTCTGTTAAATCTTTAGTGTTAAATGACATTAGGCATCTCCTCCATCTTCTAAAATGGCAGGTACTTTGATAAAGTTATTTTCTTTTTCTGGTACATTTTTAAACAAGAGTTGGCGATCTGTGCCAGCATGAGCTATGTCTTGTCGCATTACATTTTTTCGGTCAGCCATGGTTGTAGTAATTGCAATGCCTTCTGTGTCAACTTCATTTAATAATTCAATCATATCAACAATTTTCGTTAAGCTAGTGGCAAACGCGCTAGTCTCTTGATCAGAAAATGTTAATTTTGATAAAGTGGCTACGTGGCGCACTTCTTCTTCAGAAATTTTCATCATTTCTCCTTAGTTCTATTTTTACATAGTCTTATTCATTATATCACAATTGTCACCTATTCAGCTAGCGTACTAATCTTCATTTCTTAACAAAAAAAGTGAATCTAACAAAAGACAAATGTCCTCCACTAGACTCACGCACTCTCTTTTTACAGCTCTTATCTACCCCTGTTTTAATAATAACTACCTATCAAAACTTATTTGTCACGACTAAAACTATTTCCTGACCGGTTAATCTTAGCCTGAGCTACTGCTAATTTAGCAATTGGTATTCTAAAGGGCGAGCAAGAAACATAGTTTAAATCTTGTTGGTAACAGAAACCGACTGTCGCTGCTTCACCACCGTGTTCCCCACAAATCCCCATTTTTAAATCACTCTTAGTTTGACGACCGAGTTTAACAGCCATCTCTAATAATCGGCCTATACCTTTTTGATCTAATACTTGGAAAGGGTCTTTATCAAGGATTCCCTTCTCACTGTATTCGCCTAAAAACTTACCTGCATCATCACGAGAAAAACCAAACCCCATTTGTGTTAAATCATTAGTTCCAAAACTAAAGAAATCTGCTTCTTGAGCAATCTCATCAGCAGTGACGCAAGCACGCGGAATTTCAATCATCGTCCCTATGCTATATGACATGCTTATTCCTGCCTCTTCCAGTTCTTGATCCACCGTCTCTGCAATTAATTTGCGAAGAATCCGTAATTCATCAACAATACTAACCAATGGGATCATAATTTCTGGAGCTACATGATAACCTTCTTGGATAGCCTGAATAGCCCCTTGAGTAATAGCACGTACCTGCATCTTATAGATTTCTGGATAGGTGATCGCCAAGCGGCAACCCCGATGTCCCAACATCGGATTAAATTCTGATAAGTCGCGAATCCGCTTTTCAAGCAAATTAACATTTAAGCCAAGCTGATTAGCAAGACTAGTAATAGAAGAAATATCTTGCGGTAAAAATTCATGTAGAGGCGGATCCAGTAAGCGAATGGTACCTGACTTGCCATCTAGCGCTTTAAAGAGTTCATAAAAATCTCTACGTTGATGCGGTAATAATTTTGCTAAAGCTTTTTCACGATCTTTCAAATTGTCAGCCACAATCATTTCACGGACAAGTTGAATGCGCTCTTCATCAAAGAACATGTGCTCAGTCCGACATAACCCAATACCTTCTGCGCCAAATTCCAAAGCCTTTCGGGCATCGCGCGGATTATCAGCATTAGACCGTACTTTCATGTCACGTTCCTCATCTACCCAAGACATGAACATTTGAAAATCACTATCAAGGTTTGTAGCCACCATGGGGATTTGACCAATATAAACAGCCCCTGTTCCGCCGTCAATTGATAAGAACTCCCCTTCTTTAATAGTTATTTGTCCTATTGTTATTTCTTTGCATGCTTCGTCAACCAAAAGCTGACTACAACCTGCAACACAGGGTTTCCCCATCCCACGCGCAACTACGGCTGCGTGCGATGTCATGCCACCTCGAGCTGTGATAATCCCCTTGGCAGAAACCATACCTTCAATATCTTCCGGAGACGTTTCTTGTCTGACAAGAAGGACATCTTTACCTGCTTTAGCTTCTCTAACAGCGTCATCGGCATGGAAATATACCCGTCCACAAGCTGCACCTGGTGACGCTGGTAATCCGTTTGTAAGGCACTCAGCTTTTTGCACTTCATCAGAATCAAATGTAGGGTGCAAAACTTGTTCAAGTTGGTGAGGTTCAATACGCATAATAGCAACTTTTTTACTAATTAATCCTTCTCTAACCTGATCAACAGCAATCTTAATCGCAGCCTTTGCTGTACGCTTACCATTTCGAGTTTGTAACATGAAGAGTTTGCCTTTTTCGATTGTAAATTCAACATCTTGCATATCTTGATAATGTTTTTCAAGTAGCTGTGTTGTCTTTAAGAGTTCTTGGTAAATATTAGGCATATCCGCTTTTAACCTATCAATACTTTGAGGGGTCCGAATACCAGCTACAACATCTTCTCCTTGAGCATTAATCAAATATTCACCAAATAACTTGTTTTCTCCAGTTGATGGGTTACGCGTGAAAGCAACTCCTGTTCCGCTGTTTTCACCCATATTACCAAAGACCATTGCTTGTATATTAACAGCTGTTCCCAAACTTTGTGAGATATCATTTAATCGCCTATAGACTTTAGCACGTGGATTATTCCAAGATTTAAAAACAGCTTCAATGGCTAATACTAATTGTTCTTTGGGCTGTTGTGGGAAAGCTTCTCCGGTTTCATCTAAATAAATTTGCTTGTATGCGGTTACAATTTCTTGTAAGTCCTGACTGCTTAATTCGGTATCATTTTGGATACCTTTTTCTTCTTTTGCTCGCTCTAAGACCGCATCAAATTTATATTTTGAAATACCAATAGCAACATCTGCAAACATTTGGATAAAGCGACGATAAGAATCGTAAGCAAAACGCTCGTTCTGAGTTACAGCGATTAAACCTTTTACACTAGTATCATTAAGTCCCAGATTAAGAATGGTGTCCATCATTCCTGGCATCGAAAAAACAGCACCCGAACGAACAGATACCAAAAGGGGATCTTGGTCACTCCCAAGGCCTTTTCCTTGTTCTTTTTCTAAAGTCACTAAAGCTTGGTCAATCTCTTGTAAAATTTCTGAACGGATTAGTTCCCCACTATTATAATAATCATTACATGCTTCTGTCGTAATGGTAAAGCCTTGAGGCACAGGTAAGCCAATCCCGGTCATTTCTGCCAAATTAGCCCCTTTACCACCTAACAAAGATTTCATATCTTTATGACCTTCCGAAAAAGGATACACAAACTTTCCTCTCATGTTTTCCTCCAATTTAAAACCTATTATTTTTCCAATATCTCCAAAATGATAGTTGCTGTTTCTTCAATCGCTTTGTCAGAAACATCAATGATTGGACATTTTAATTGACGCATAAGCTTTTCTGCATAGCGCGTTTCTTCATAAATACGGTCACAATTTGCATAAGAAATTGAACTAGTGATTCCCATTGATTTCAGTCGTTCTTTTCGAACCTGGCTCAGGCGCTCTACGGAATTGGTCAACCCAATAATTTTCTTAGGATCAATCTCATAAATTTCCTTCGGTATTGGCACCTCTGGAATCAAGGGAATATTAACAACCTTGACGTGTTTATCGGCAAGAAACATGCTTAAAGGTGTTTTTGATGTCCGAGAGATTCCTAAAAGAACTAAATCTGCTAATAAAATACCTCGCGGATCTTTACCATCATCATATTTCACAGCGAACTCAATAGCTTCAACACGTCTAAAATATTCTCGATCCAGTTTCCTTAAAAGCCCTGGTTGACCTAGAGGTGCCAATCCAGAAATTTTTGACATAGCTTTAATAACATTGGATAAGAGGTCAACATAGACAAAATTTTCCTTTTCTGAACGTTGCTGAGCGTAATTAGCAAGGTTATCATCCACTAAACTAAACATAAGGCAAACATTTTTTGTTTTAGCTTTTTCAAAAACCTCATCTAAAAGCTCCTTAGTATTTATATAAGGGAAACGTTCAAACTGCCAATTTTCATGTTGAGGGAATTGTTGCATACAGGCATTAGCAATAGCTCTAGCAGTTTCTCCTAAGGAGTCAGAAATAATATAGAGTGATAATTGGTCGTCCATAGTGTCTCCTTCTTACTCTTTTAGCTCTAAAAAGAGTTTTGTGATGATCGTCTTAGAAAACTTCCCGACTACAAGGGCTTTTCCATTCTCTACCAAACGAATAACTGGTAGACTGTCAACTTGCCTTTGAACTAATTTTTCGGTGGCTTCAAAAACAAAGTCAGACTCCAGAACAGTTGCAATATTTGGTACGCGAGTCATTATCATGCCTATCGGAATATTGGATAAATCCCCACCACCAATACTCGCTTTGAGTAAATCTTTGCGCGAAACCACGCCACAAAGAAAACCATCATCATCTAGAATAAAAGCACAACCTGCATCCTCCATAAAAATTTTGACAATCACCTCATATACTGAATCTGCCTGATGTGACGTTAAAGGTATCCCCATAATATCGGATACTTTCGTATCTTTAAAATGGTAATATTCGTTTTTCTGATTCTCCAATCCTACATAAAAGTATCCGACCTTCGGTTTAGCATCCAATAGTCCTAGCATGGTTAAAACAACCAAGTCTGATCGGAGAGCTGCACGCGTTACATGCAATAGGTCAGCAATTTTTTCACCTGTAATAGGTTGGTTTTGCTGAACAATCTGACTAATCTCTTCTTGTCTTTTAGTTAGTTGAATAATACCCACCACCTTCTTAAATATGATATACTATTTATTATATAGTGTATTATAATACTTCGTTTTTCAAAATTCAAGTTTAAAATTGAAAAAAGAACTTTATTTGTATCTACTATTTGCTTGTGATTTTCACTTTTATCTGATAGAATGCTTTTGTAAACGTTTACAAAAATATTTGGAGGTGTTTTTATGATAATTAAACGAGTTACAGTCGCCGGTAGTGGTGTTTTAGGCAGCCAAATTGCTTTCCAAACAGCCTATAAAGGGTTTGAAGTGACCATCTATGATATTGATGAGCAGGCTATAGAGCGTGGTAAAGCAAAGATTAAACATCTTGCTTCTCTATATAAAGATGAAATATTGGTCGCTAAAAACAATTACAGTGAAAAAGTTGAGAATCTTTCCTATAATAAAAATCTACTCCCTAAATTGGATGACGTCTTTCTAGAAAAAGTAAATCAATCACTTGAATTAGTTGAGGAACTCCCTCGTAAGATTCACTTCTCAACAGATTTAGCAAAAGCTGTCGAAGAGGCTGACCTTGTGATTGAAGCTGTTCCTGAACAAGTCAAGATAAAAAAAGAATTTTATCAAAAACTAAGTCACCTTGCTCCTAAAAAAACTATTTTTACAACTAACTCCTCCACACTACTGCCAAGCGAATTTGCACAAGCGACTGGCCGTCCTGAACAGTTCATTGCGCTTCACTTTGCTAATAATATCTGGCAAAATAACATTGTTGAAATTATGGGACATGAGCATACTAGTTCCGAAACACATCAAACAGCCTTAGCGTTTGCCCAACAAATTGGCATGGTTCCTTTAGAACTCAAGCAGGAACAGCCAGGTTATGTTTTAAACTCAATACTTGTTCCTTTTTTAGAATCCGCTCTAACACTTTACTATAAGAAAGTTGCCGATTCAAAAACCATTGACCAAGCATGGAAATTAGGTACTGGAGCACCTTATGGTCCTTTGGAAATTCTAGACATCATCGGTATCGAAACAGCCTATAACATCCTCAAAAATTATGCTGATACTACTGAAAACCCAGACAGTTTGCACGCTCATTTAGCAAAAATGTTAAAAGAAGAATTCATTGATAAGGGTTATCTTGGTAAAGTCGCAGGTCATGGTTTTTACCCCTATTGATTGAAAACCAGCAGGATATCTTCAAAAATCAATTCGAAATCACCATATCAGCTTAACAAATTAAAAAGCTATCTATTTCATTTGAAATAGATAGCTTTTTAATTTTCTAGTGGCCATAGCCAGGCAACTGTACCACCTTCAACATTAACAACATGATAACCCTTGATTGCCAAGAATTCACAAGCTCTTTGAGAGCGATGACCAGATTGACAAATAATATGAAGAGTCTTATCTTTTGAAAGGGACTGGTAATAGTCACCCAATTGACTTAAGGGGAAATTGACAGCACTTGGAACATGGCCTAAAGCAAATTCTTCTTTCTCTCTCACATCAATCAGTTCAATCGATCCTACTGCTAATTGATCTGCTAGCGCCTTAATACTTTCAGTTTTCATCATCATCCGTCCTTTTTAAGTCATAATTTTCATAAAGAGCACAAGCTTTATCTAAATTTAAAAATGTCAAGATTAAGCTGCTTAATAATATAATGGTTTAAACATACTCAAAAGTTTTAAACCACTAGTCTAGACAACCGCCTTTAGAAGGAGATTCCATAGACAACTGGCCATTCCTAAAACTTCACCAAAGCAATCAGAAGAAACAGCCACTGAAATACCCGATACCGTATTTCTATAATAACATCTATCCTATAATCATTTAACCAAAGCACTTTAGAAAGAATTGACAAAGGCTACTTCACCACGTATAATGGCTAGAGAAGCGAGGTGTATATGAGGTCCGAGAAAAAAAGACATTATTAATAGATTGAAACGTACAGAGGGACAACTTCGAGGCGTCCAAAAAATGATTGAAGATGAGAAAACGTGTTTTGAAATTATTACCCAGCTAACTGCTATCAGATCTAGTATCAACAGTACCATGGGAGTTATCATTGGGAATAGAATCACTCAGGTTATCGAAAATCCAGTAGATAATCCTGAAGTTCAGGAAGAGCGCATCAACCAAGCAATCAATTTAATTATCAAAAAATAAAGACATGAGTTGCATCATGTCTTTATTTTTATTCTATATTATCTTAGCTCCTAGGACATGTTCAAAATGTTCTAGTGCCCAGACTTTACTTTCCTCTGTTAGACTAGCCACTGCCAAAGATGGAATCACAATCCGATAACCTAAATTATAGGCATCAATGGCAGTATGTAAGACGCAAATATCTGCCAAAACTCCAGTTAGAATCAACGTATCGACCTTCCGTTCGCGCAGCCGAATGTCCAAATCCGTACCTGAGAATGCAGAATAATGCCTCTTATCTAACCAAAATACTTTTGAATCAGCCTTAATTTCTTGATAATAGGACCCCAGCAAACCATAGAGGTCCCGTCCATTTGTTCCCTTAAGATTATGTGGCGGAAAGAGCTTACTTTCAGGATGAAAAGGGTCCGCTGCATCATGGCAATCAATAGCGAAGAAAACATAGTTTCCCTCTTCAAAAGCCCTCTTAGTGACCTGAAAGATTCCTTCTGAAATAGCTTGTGCTGCTTTTCCTGCGGTTAATTTACCATCATCAGCTACAAAATCGTAAGTGTAATCAATTGAAATTAAAGCCTTTGTCATTATTTTAGATTTCCTTTAGTTTTTCGAAGATACCTTCATTAATAACCTTAAGATAAGTACCCTTCATTCCTAAAGAACGGCTTTCAATAATACCCGCGCTCTCCAATTTACGCAGTGCATTAACAATTACTGAACGTGTGATACCAATACGATCAGCAATCACTGAAGCTGTTAAGCGGCCTTCATTTCCATCTAATTCTCCTAAAATAGCAGCCACAGCTTTCATTTCTGAATATGACAAAGTATTCATCGCCATATTAACAGCAGTCTGTTTACGAATTGTCTCCTCCAAATTTTCAGTTTGGAGATTCAATAACTGAATACCTACTACGGTACTAGAAATTTCAATCAAAATCAAGTCATCGTCATTAAATTTCTTATCATTACGCCAAATAATTAATGAACCCAAACGCATACCACCACCGTAAATTGGGGCAATAGTCGTTAAACCCTCTGGATAAGTCTCCTTAGATTCAATAGGGAAGATGGTTAATTCATTATCAATTGGCAAGTTAGCCTCAGTGTCATAAACTCTGCTAGCCGCTTTAACATATGACTCTGGGAATTGCTGAGCTTCAAAAAATTCCTCAACACGATCATTGTTTGTCTTGTACTTCATAGCGTATCCCAAAAGGGTACCACCACCATTTATAATACAAGCATTGCAGTCAATAATATCCGCTAATCGGGAAGCCATGATATTATATGGTAATTCAGCATCAAGACTATCTACAGAACGTTGAAGAATTGAAGTAATTTTACGAGTTTTTTCTAATAAGTTGGGCATAAGTCACCTATTTCTTTTGATATATTTCGTCTCAATTATACCAAAGGGTCTTAGTTTTAGCAAGAAATTATCAGAAAATTTTTTATTATTTCTACAATTCTTGTATCAACTTACTTCTTGCCGATTTCTCTCATTACTAACATTTGAAGTAATTAGTGATTAAACCATAATAAAGCCAATATGAGAATTGAATTAGCGTTTGTACTGTTGTAAAACTCGTGTAATTTTAGATTGAACATCTGCTAACTCTTCCACTCGAGGAAGATAAACAATTCGAAAATGATCAGGCTCTTTCCAATTAAAGCCACGACCATGTACTAACATAACCTTCTCTTGCTTTAGTAAATCCAAAACAAATTGTTCGTCATCATCAATCCGATACATTTGACGATCAATTTTTGGGAAAATGTAAAGTCCAGCTTTAGGTTTGACAGCGGAAAGTCCCGGAATACTATTTATGGCTTCATACATGAAATTACGTTGCTCATAAATACGTCCACCAGGCAATAACAATTCATCTACTGATTGATGACCACCCAGAGAAGTTTGAACCACTTGTTGAGCCAAAACGTTTGAACAAAGACGCATGTTGGCTAACATATTAATACCTTCAATATAGCCCCGAACATGTTCTTTAGGCCCCGAAAGCACCATCCACCCAACACGAAAACCCGCAATTCGGTGAGACTTGGACAAGCCGTTCATCGAAACACAGAAAACATCTGGAGCTAAGCTAGCGATGGCAACATGTTCTCCTCCATCCATCACTAATCGATCATAAATCTCATCAGCGAAAATAATCAATTGATATTCACGCGCAATAGCAACAATTTCTTCCAAAAGTTCTTTAGGATAGAGTGAGCCTGTCGGGTTATTAGGGTTAATAACGACGATAGCTTTAGTTCGATCTGTAATTTTTGATTTTATATCATCTATGTCAGGGTACCAATCAGCTTCCTCATCACAGATATAATGACGAGCATGACCACCTGCAAGGCTGACACAAGCTGTCCAAAGTGGATAGTCAGGCATCGGGACTAAGACTTCATCTCCGTTGTCTAGTAGAGCTTGTAAAGACATGGAGATTAATTCAGAAACCCCATTTCCTAAATAAATATCGTTAATATCAACATCTGGAAAATGTTTCAATTGACAATATTGCATAATAGCCTTACGAGCAGAAAAAATGCCTCGACTATCAGAATAACCTTCACTGTCTCGCGCATTCATAATTAAATCACGGATGACTTCATCAGGGGCTTCAAAACCAAAAGCAGCTGGGTTTCCAGTATTTAAGCGCAGAATTTTTTCGCCATTAGCCATCATCCGTTCTGCTTCTTCTAAAACCGGTCCACGAATATCATAAGCAACATGTTCTAATTTTGATGATTTCTCAAAAATTTTCATAACTTCTACCTCGTACCTAACATTATAACAAAAAGCAAAAAAATAAAAAGAAATTACCAAGGATTTTAATGTGAAAAATGATGCTAAAACTATTTCTGAAAAAAACATTAACCGCTTTCAAATCTTCCTTAAATAAGGTATAATAGGGTAAGAGTAGATAGAAAACAGTAATCATGCAATAAAAAGGAGGTCTTCTACATGATCCAAAAATATGAACACATTTTAGTTGCCGTTGATGGTTCTTTCGAGTCTGAACTTGCCTTCAATAAAGGTGTAAATGTTGCTTTACGAAATCAAGCTGAGTTAATCCTCGCTCACGTTATTGATACCCGAGCCTTACAAAGCGTTGCTACTTTCGACACTTACATCTATGATAAGTTAGAACAAGAAGCAAAAGAAGTACTTGTTGATCTAGAAAAACAAGCCCGCGAGCGTGGAGTGACTAACGTTAAACAAGTCATTGAATTTGGCAATCCTAAAAACCTATTAGCACATGACATTCCCGACCGAGAAAAAGTTGACCTCATCATGGTTGGTGCAACTGGTTTAAATACCTTTGAGCGACTCTTGGTTGGCTCTTCTTCTGAGTACATTATGCGTCACGCTAAAGTCGATTTATTAGTGGTCAGAGATAACAATAAAACCTTATAAAATAAAGCTTAAGTAGATCTAACTACTTAAGCTTTTTCTTTTTCTAAGCGCTGTAAAGATTTTTGTAACTGTTTATCTAGCTCTTTTTTAATTGATTTTTCCGGTGCATATTGCTCTTCCCAATTATCAGGCTTCAAAATTTTATGTGTTACTGGATCAAAATGGGCCTTTCCATCAGGGAATATTTTGCCCATGTTAGATTCATGAACCGTTTCAAAAATGGGTTGTGGGTCTACTCCCATCAAAACAAAAGACCCATAAGTAAAGTAAAGCAAATCCGTTAAGGCATCTACTTGCCCAACAAGTGGTGACTCACTACTATTCTTAGATTGTACTTTAATAGCAGCTTTATCAATTGCCGAGTGCATATCCATCAACGCTTGTGTGAATTTATTCTTGTCGCCTTGGATTGTTGCATAGACAAATTCTACTAACTCTTCAATTTTGAAGTCTGCACGGTGGCTAGCCTCTTTTAATGTGTAGCCCTTCGGCGTTTCAATAGTATCACCATCCATCAGGCGGTGGAAATCTTTAACTTTATTAAAGTTATCATCACGACTTTTAAAGCTTTTTTCAACGTCAAAATGAATGAGTCCATAATGTGCGAGAGCTTTTGAAATACCTCCATTGTTATTAGATGCTGTCACAAAGCTAGCACCTGCTTTTAAGAGGTCATCAGCATTCCCCATGGCGACGCCTACACCAACCCCATTCAGCATTTCAATGTCATTATCAGAATCTCCAAAAGCCATAACTTCTGATAATTCAAAGCCAAACATCTCTCCAAGACGCTCAATTCCTTTAATCTTAGACTGATCTACAGAGATTAAATCAATTGAATATGGACTACTTCTTGTGATTTTGACATGAGGAAACTTTTCCTTAATCTCAGTCGTTTCTTGGGCAGAAGCCACCATAACAATTTGATAAATTGGCTCCCTCATAATTGTTACTAAATTATTAAAACTCTGCGGCTTCACACGTCGGATTAGATTTTTAAAACTACTCTCAACCGTTGTTACCATACCTCTTGGAACAATACTGGAGACCACTTGTCCAAATTGACTTGTTCCCATGTCAATGATGCGTGAACCAGCTAATCCGGAAGCTGTCCCTAGCGAGACTTCTTTTTTCTTGTCACTAGCATATCGAATCACACGATAAATGAGGGATTTTGGTAATTGGTTTTGATAGAGAATCTTATCCCTGGTCAAGATATATTGACCATTATACGTGACCGCAAAATCAAGGCCAAAGTTTTCTAAAAAAGGTTGCACAAAACCAGGCCCCCTGCTAGTTGCTAGGCCCACCATTATACCTTGTTTTTTTAAACTTTGAATGGCTTGTTGTGTTGTTTTTTGAACATTTTTTCGGTCATTTAAAAGGGTACCATCAATGTCAAAAAAGACTGCTTTAATTGTCAAAACCTTTTTTACTCACTTCTATTATGATAGAATAGATTATAACATATTTCGAAGGAAGAATGACAAATAATGAAACAAATTCTAGTATTGCACACTGGAGGAACAATTTCCATGCAAGCCGATGCGAGCGGAAATATTTCTCCAAATCAAATCAACCCCATGACTCAGGTTGGATTAGAGTTAGAAAACATTCAATTAACAGTCATTGACTTCTTCAATTTACCCAGTCCCCATATTACTCCCAAGCATATGTTGGCACTTTATCACAAGATTAAAGAAGAAGCTGATAACTATGATGGTATCGTTATTACACACGGTACGGATACCCTAGAAGAAACAGCTTATTTCTTAGATACTATGGCACTCCCCGATATCCCAGTTATCATTACCGGTGCCATGCGAAGTTCAAACGAAGTTGGAAGTGATGGCATCTATAATTATTTAACAGCGCTTCGAGTAGCCAGCCATGATAAAGCAAGAGGTAAAGGGGTTCTTGTTGTCATGAATGATGAAATACATGCTGCAAAATATGTAACCAAAACCCATACCACAAATATCTCTACTTTTCAAACACCTACTCATGGCCCCCTGGGAATTATCATGAAACAAGATTTACTTTTTTTCAAAACAGCAGAGCTCCGCGTCCGATTTGACTTACAAACCATTACAGGCACTGTTCCTATTATTAAAGCCTATGCAGGGATGGGAGATGGAAGTATTCTGAGTTTATTAAGTCCCAATAATATCCAAGGTCTTGTCATTGAAGCTCTTGGCGCTGGTAATATCCCCCCACACGCTGCACCCGAACTTGAAAAGCTGATCACTTTGGGAATCCCTGTAGTTCTCGTTTCTCGTTGCTTTAACGGAATTGCAGAACCTGTTTACGCCTATCAAGGAGGAGGTGCCCTGCTACAAAATGCTGGAGTCATGTTTGTCAAAGAGTTGAACGCACCCAAAGCACGCCTCAAACTTTTAATTGCCCTTAATGCTGGTCTAAAAGGCCAAGCTTTAAAAGATTATATTGAAGGATAAAACAAGCTAAAGACCTAGCTAGTGGCAACTAGCTAGGCCTTTTTATTACGGAAGTGAATTGCCTGCGCTTCTGTAGATATCATACCACTCTGCACGAGAGAGGTTGACAGAATGAGCCTGAGCAATTTTTCTTAGACGATCAGGATTCATGGAACCAACAATAACTTGCATTTGGGCAGGATGACGTAAAATCCATGCAATAACGATAGCTTCTGCACTAACCCTATACTGATCCGCTAAATTTGCTATTGTTTCATTTAATTCTTGATAATCTGGATTGTCCGTAAAGAGACCTTTATCCAAATCAATCTGAAATGGTGACCAAACTTGAATAGTCACTTTATTTAGGCGACAATACTCAACCACACCGTTATCTCGGTCAATACCTGCTTGATTACGCATATTAACATTTAAAGCTGAATCAAACATAGGTGTGTGGGCTGGTGACAGCTGCATTTGATTAACTGTAAGCTTTTGATCCATATAAGCTTGTAGTAATTCCATTTGGTAGCGATTTTGGTTACTAACACCAAAATATCTAACTTTTCCATCTTTTTCTAATTGCGTGAAAGCTTCTGCAACTTCTTCAGGTTCAACTAACACATCTGGTCGATGAAGAACTAAAAAATCTAAGTAGTCTGTTTCTAAACGTTGTAAGATACCCTCTACCGATGCAATGATATGGTCTTTTGAAAAATCAAAGTAGTTTTTACGAATACCACATTTTGATTGTAAAAGGTAGGCATCACGGGATATTCCTAAATTCTTGGCTGCCTGGGCAAAGCGAATTTCAGATTCTCCATTTCCATAAATGTCAGCATGATCAATAAAAGAAATTCCTTCATCTAAGGCAGTTCTGATGGTTTCTTCAGCTTGGTTTACCTCTAAAGCTGCCATCCGCATACAACCCAAGGCAATACGCGATCCTTCCACATTGGTTGCACCTATTATTTGTTTTGCCATCCGTTTCTCCTTTTGTCCTTGTTTCCTTAGTATTGTATCATTTTTCGTTATTGATTTCTGATATTAGACAGACTTTTAAGTTTTTAACTCTAGTCAAAAGAGTTCTTTTGATTAAGATTCTTAACAATTTTTTGCCATCTCTGATCAGTTTGCCAGTCGGATTGACTAGCTATTTCACTTGCCACACGACGTGCTTCCTCAAGAATTGGATAGTCTTCTAGCAAATCTGCTGTTTTAAATTCTGGAATACCCGATTGTCTAGTACCAAAGATTTCACCAGAACCACGCATTTTCAAATCGGCCTCTGCAAGAATAAAACCATCATTAGTCTCAGTCATGATACGCATGCGTTCCCTACCCGTTTCTGTTTTGGGGTTAGCTACCAATAGGGCATAGGACTGTTTATAACCCCGTCCTACCCTTCCTCTTAACTGATGTAATTGACTCAATCCAAAACGGTCTGCATCCATGATAAGCATAATTGTTGCATTTGGCACATTGACACCAACTTCAATAACCGTTGTTGAAACTAATAAATCAATTTCTTGATTTTTAAAGGCTTGCATAATAGCATCTTTATCTTCATTTTTCATTTTACCATGCATCAGGGCAATTCTTGCATCACCTTGAAAGTAGTTTTTCAACTCTTGTTCCAAAGCGACAGCATTTTTTAAATCTAATGCCTCTGACTCTTCAATCAAGGGGGAAATCACATAAACTTGGGCACCTTTAGCAATTTCCTGACGCATCCAAGTTAGAACATCATCGAGCTGTTGATGCTTAACCCACCGTGTCACAATGGGTTTACGCCCTGCTGGTAATTGATCAATTATGGAGACATCCATTTCACCATAAGCTGTGATGGCTAGGGTCCTTGGGATTGGTGTTGCTGTCATCATGAGAACATCAGGATTTTCACCTTTTTCGCGGAAGATACGTCGCTGTTTAACTCCAAATCGATGCTGTTCATCAGTAATCACTAAACCAAGTTTGTGGTACTCAACAGCATCCTGAATTAGAGCGTGGGTTCCCACAATCATATCGACCGATCCATCTGCAATAGCTGTCAAGGCGCTTCGTTTAGCTGCTGCTTTCATACCAGATTTCAGAATGGCAATTGATAGGTCTGGAAAAAGACTTGTCAAACTCTGATAATGTTGCTCTGCTAAGATTTCCGTTGGTACCATGAGTGCAGACTGATAGCCAGCTGAGTAGGTCGCGTACATGGCTAAGCTTGCAATGACTGTTTTACCTGAACCAACATCTCCTTGTAAAAGACGGTTCATGTGTTGCCCACTAGCCATATCTTTCAGAATTTCTCCTAAACTTTTTAGTTGTGCCCCTGTTAATGAAAATGGTAAGCTTGCAATAACTTGTTCTAAAGCTCTTTGGTCATAAGCTATCGCTAACCCAGAAGTTGCTGATTTATTAGCATGCTTAAGCACTTGTAACTGCATCTGAAAATAGAAGAGTTCTTCAAACTTAATACGACGAAGAGCCTGGCGGTATTCTGATAAATCCGCTGGAAAATGCATCGCCCGAATTGCTTCTTGTCTTCCCATTAACCGATATTTTTGAACCAAAAGTTCAGGAATATTTTCTTCTATTTCTGACAATAGATTAGTATCAAAGGCTGATTTGATAGCTTTGATTAAAGCTGCTTGGCTAACGCCTTGTGCCACATGGTAGACCGGTTGTAAATCATCTTCAAGACTCATCAAAAATTTCATACCTGTTAAACTCGTCTTTTTTTGATCCCATTTACCAAAAATAGCTACTTCCTTATCTAATTCAATTTTATCAGCTAAATAAGGTTGATTAAAAAAATTAATAGCTATTACCAAGTCATCTTGTTTGATTTTGAAGCTTAAACGGTTGCGTTTAAAGCCATAATACTGAACTGTTGCAGGTGTTACAACTCTCCCATTTAGTACAGCCTTTTCTCCATCTTGCAAATCAAAAACAGATTTACTCTTAAAATCTTCATAGCGAAAAGGATAGTAAAGCAATAACTCTTCAATCGTAAAAATATTTAATTTTTGAAATTTTTCAGCTGATTTGGGGCCAAAACCTTTCAACTCCGAAAGCGGCGAATGTAAATGCATAGTTGTACCTTCTATTTTAGTCAAAAAACTCTTGTAACCATTATACAAGAGTTTCATCTTTATTTCACTACTGATACTTTCTGGGAATACGATCGCTTAAGAGACAGAGAACTTCGTAGTTAATAGTTCCCTTTTTTACGGCTAAATCTGTCGCTGTAATCTCCTGATCACCACTTGTTCCGATTAAGGTCACTAACTTACCAATTTCATAATTTTTTGGTAATCTGACCATAATTTGGTCCATTGATACCCTTCCTATGATTTGACAAAATTGACCATCAATCAGTACCTCAAAGCCTTGTAGATCTCTAGTCCAGCCATCTGCGTAACCAATAGGAATAGTACCGACAATTTCAGTATCAGTGGCCGTATAGGTAGCTCCATAGCCAACAGTATCTCCGGCATGAATCTCTTTAACATGGACCAAACGCGATTTCAAGGATAAGGCTGGCTTCAAAGGGTAAGGTAGCTTAAGTTCACAGCCACTTGGGTTTAACCCATAGATAGCAATCCCTAGTCGAACCGCATTAAAAATAGTGTCACTGTGCCAAAGACTTGTTGCTGAATTACTAGCATGAACCAACGCAGGTTTATAAGCCAAATGACTAACTAAGTCTGTAAAGAAGTTTAATTGTGATTCAAATTTTCTAGTATCTGCTTCATCAGCTGTAGCAAAATGAGTGAAAATCCCATCAACAATAACTTTAGCTTGGCGTAAATGAGCAATTAACTGATCTGCTTCAGCTAAGCTACGGACACCAATTCTCCCCATACCAGAGTCAACCTTGACATGAACATGCAAGTTAGTCAGGTCACCACCAAGAAACGCTTGGGCATCATCCAACCATTCTTGACTAGCCACTGTTATGGTTACTTGATTTTCAATTGCTAAAAGCAAATCATCAGCTAATACTACACCTAAGACCAAAATTTCTTTGCTGATGCCTGCCTGTCTTAGTTCTAAAGCTTCATCTAAGTTAGAGACGCAATAAGCATCAACTTCTTTATCAATAGCTTTGGAAACTTCTACCGCCCCGTGTCCGTAAGCATTTGCTTTAACCACTGCATAGATTTTTGTGCCTTTAGGGATATGACCTTGCACCGCTTCAATATTATTCTGAATAGCTTTTAAATCAACAGTTGCCACTGTCGGACGATGTATACTTGAGATCATTACTCTTCCTCCAATATCACACTTGCCTGTACAAAATCCCCACTATGAGAAATACTTAAAAAACTCCGTCCTCTAAAGGGCGATTGGCTAAAGTAAGGCTTTCCTTTCTCATCTGAAGCCACTTCTATATCTTGGAAACTTAGTTTTCCAATTCCCGATCCCATAGCTTTAGAAAAAGCTTCCTTGGCCGACCAGCGCCCAGCTAAGTAGCTTATGCGTCTTTTACTATTATAAGTCTCAAAAATTGTGAGTTCCCTTGGGGTTAAAACCCTCTGAGCAAATCTAGGATTACGCTGGTAAGCCCGTTCAATAGCTGAAATTTCTTGCAAATCAATACCGTGTCCAATAATCATTTTCTTACCTTAATTGATCATTAATTTTATCTTACTAGATTGTAAAAGTCTATGAAGCCAAGCCCTAAGCTTAGCTTCATCACTATTATCAAAAAAATCTAGGGTTGACATTAGCTATTAAAAGCTTTGCGACCATGACAATTTTTAAATTTCTTACCACAACCACATGGACATGGATCATTGCGTTTAACATGTGTAAAATCCTGAGCAGAATCAGTCATGCTATTTGCAGATTGAGCAGAAATATTTTGAGCTGCAGTTGTAGTTGCATACTGACTTGCACGTTCTCTTTCTTGTTCATGGATTTGTGCTTTCATCATAGTCCGCATCACATCAAACTCAATAGCACCAATCATATCCTGGAACATTTTGAAGCCTTCAGCTTGGTATTCCACAACTGGATTATTTTGAGCGTAACCACGCAAGCCAACAGAGTTACGTAGTTGATCTAGAGCATCAATATGTTCTGTCCACTTGTTATCAACAATCATCAACAGCAAGACTTTTTGAAATTCTAAAACAGCTTCTTGAGTGTGTAACTTAGCTATCTGACTATCATAGATATCAAGGGCACGCTCATACAGTAATTCTTTAATCTGATCATCTTTTAATTGACGAAGGTCTTTAGCAAAAATAGAGTCTTCTGGTACAATATTTGTTCGTGCAAAAGCGACAATGGCATCAATGGCATCCTTACGATTGCTGCGTGTATGTGCTTCAACTGTTCGTTTGATTGTCCGCTTAATCATAGCCTTAATTTCAGGCCCTAAATCACGGTTCGCTGTAATCACATCGCGGCGGTTAGCATAAATGATTTCACGTTGTTCACGCATGACATCATCATATTGAAGAACTTGCTTACGAGTATCATAGTTGTTTCCTTCAACACGTTTTTGAGCAGATTCAACTTGTCGTGCCAACATTCGTGACTTAATAACAGCATCATCTTCTTCTACGCGCATTCTATCCAAGAATGCTTTGATTCGATCTGAGCCAAAACGCCTCATCAAATCATCTTCTAAGGATAAGTAGAACTGTGATTCTCCCGGGTCTCCCTGACGACCAGAACGCCCACGTAACTGGTTATCAATACGACGGCTTTCATGGCGTTCTGTACCAACTACACAAAGTCCGCCTAATTCACGAACACCCTCTCCAAGTTTGATATCTGTACCACGACCAGCCATATTGGTTGCAATAGTAACAGCACCGCGTTGTCCAGCGTTCATGATAATTTGAGCTTCCTTGAAGTGGTTTTTAGCATTCAACACTTCATGAGGAACGCCAGCAGCGACCAGCTGTTTTGAAATGTAATCACTAGTTTCAACAGCTACAGTCCCAACTAAAACGGGTTGCCCTTTTTCATGGCGAGCCTTAACATCGGCAATAACCGCCTTAAATTTTGATTCTAAAGTTGGATAAAGAAGGTCGGTATGATCCAAACGTGCAACAGGTTTGTTGGTTGGGATTGGGATGATTCGCATGTTATAAACTTCGCGGAATTCCTCTTCTTCTGTCTTGGCAGTCCCTGTCATCCCTGCAAGTTTCTTGTACATACGAAACATGTTTTGATAAGTGATTGAAGCGCTGGTTTTAGACTCTTCTTGGATACGAACACCTTCTTTAGCCTCGATAGCTTGGTGTAAACCGTCTGAGAAGCGACGACCTTCCATGGTCCGACCCGTAAATTGGTCAACAATCAGAATTTCACCATCTTCACTAACTACATAGTCAATATCAAGTAGCATAATGTAATTAGCGCGAAGTGCATTATCAATAAAGTGGGTTAAAGCAACATTTTCAATATCGTAAAGGTTATCTAAGTTGAAGTAAGATTCCGCTTTATCAATTCCTGAATCGCTAAGACCAATTGTTTTTGTTGGTACATCAATAATGTAGTCATCAGCATTAAGAGTTTTGACAAACATGTCAGCGCGCACGTATAATTGGTTAGTTTCTGAGCTAACGGCACCTGAAACAATCAAAGGGGTTCTAGCTTCGTCAATCAGTACAGAGTCAACCTCATCAACTAGAGCATAGTTCAATGGACGCTGAACCATATCCTCTTGACGTACAACCATGTTATCACGAAGGTAATCAAACCCAACTTCTGAGTTGGTTGAATAAGTAATATCACAAAGATATGCTTCACGTTTTTCAGCCGGAGATTTAGCTGCTAAATTAATCCCTACAGAGAGACCAAGCCAACTATAAACCTCACCCATTTCAGTAGCATCACGGGTCGATAGATACTCATTAACAGTGATAACGTGTACACCTTCACCAGCGATAGCATTTAAGTAAACCGGCATCGTTGCTGTCAATGTTTTACCTTCACCCGTACGCATTTCGGGAACATCTCCATTATGAAGAACAATCCCCCCCATAATCTGTACACGGTAAGGATATAAACCTAGAACACGTCTAGCAGCTTCACGTACAACTGCAAAAGCCTCTGGTAACAATTGTTCAAGGGTTTCCCCATTCTGATAACGTTCTTTAAATTCTGGTGTTTTTGCTTGTAAATCTTGGTCAGATAGTGCTTCCATCTGATCTGCGTAAGATTCAACTTTCTTTGCAATTTTTTCTAATTTTCTTAGTTCGCCTTTGTCATTTTCAATGACTTTGCGTAGAATATTGGCCATTCTAATTCCTTTCGATCATCTTATCAGTTCATTTTAACATAATTAAGGAACTAGTACAAGAAAACCCAATAAAGGAAAAGAGAAAAGGAGCTAGCTTGCTATCCCCTTTCTCTCGTTAGTTTTTCTATGATAATGTCTAATAATTATAAAGCATTGGGATGACTAACAATCATCTCTAGTTGTCCTTCAAAAGTCCACTTTTTAACATCGTCAGGCAAGATAAAGTGCATTCCTTTTTTGACATCATATGCTTCTGCACCTACTGACAATTGCCCTTGTCCTTCTAAAACACTAACAAGTAAATATGGAGCTGTCTGTCGCATGTCTACTAGACCATCAATTACCCATTTGTAGACTGTAAAAAAGGGGTTAGAAACTAAGGTGCTCGTCACGATATGGTCTAAGACAAGAGTGGCAGGAACGCTATTTTTCGGCTTACCAATTGTCAAGACATCAACCGACTGTTTTATATGTAAGTCACGCAATTTGCCCTTGGTATCTCTACGGTCAAAATCATAAACCCGATAAGTAGTATCACTGGACTGTTGTGTTTCAAGAATCATAATTCCTTTACCAATAGCATGCATGGTACCACTTGGGACATAGAAGAAGTCGCCAGCTTCAACGGGAATTCTTGTCAACAAACGTTCCCAATCGCCAGCTTCAATCATAGTTTCCAATTCTTCTTTACTTTTAGCATTATGACCATAGATGATTTCAGAACCAGGTTCAGCGGAAATAATATACCAACATTCTGTTTTTCCAAGTTCCCCCTCATGCTCCATGGCATAGGTATCATCAGGATGCACTTGAACACTCAACCAATCATTCGCATCTAAAATTTTCGTCAATAGCGGAAAAACTTTTTCTTTTGGGTTCCCGAAATAAGCAGGGTTCTCCCTAAAAACGCGATCAAGTTTTTGACCTGCAAATCGCCCATTGATAATCGTTGAAACTCCATTTGGATGGGCTGAGATAGCCCAATATTCACCTGTTGTTTCAGTAGGAATATCATAATTAAAAATATCTCTTAATTTTGTTCCACCCCAAATTTTATCGTGCATACAAGATTTCAGGAAAAATGGTTCTGACATAAACTTCCTCTTTCATTTGAATAATAGATAGGTTCATTATACCATTTTCCTCCTTTATATGACACTATCAGCCAAATGGTCTACAACGCTACTTTCGCCTATGTCACAAACCTTATGATTTACCCGAAACCTTTTTTGCTAAAGCAAAATTTCCAAGTGTAGCGGACCCATTATTTGCAACAGCCGGTGTGACAATATACGTTTTCAAATTCGGCACTGGTAGATATCCATTTAAGAGGACTTCAAAGTGGTGGTGTACTCGTTCAAGCATATGATTTTGTACCATCACACCGCCACCAAAAACGATAACTTCTGGACGATAGAGCATGCTTGCTTGTACAGCAGCTTGAGCAATATAGAAAGCCTGAATATCCCAAACAGGTGAGTCAAGCGGCAACCGTTCCCCCTTGACTCCTGTTCTCACCTCTAGACTTGGACCTGATGCCAAGCCTTCCAAACATCCCTGGTGAAATGGACAAATCCCTGTAAAGCCTTTTTTAAGATCTGAGGAATGAAGTTTCACGTAGGTATGCCCTGCTTCAGTATGCCCTAGACCTCCAATCAATTGACCTCTTTGAATAGTCCCAGCACCAATACCAGTACCAACGGTATAATAAACAAGGCTATTAATGTTAGGCCTAGCTATCATTTCCCCATAGGCAGAGCTATTAACGTCAGTTGTAAAGAAAATAGGAACTGACAAAGCTTTTGTAAACTTACTAACTAAATCAACATGTGACCAACCTTCTTTTGGAGTATTAGTAATATAGCCATAAGTAGGTGATTTTTGATTATTGTCGATGGGGCCAAAAGAACCAATTCCTAGACCAAGCAACTGATTACGATATGATTCAAAAAAAGTGATGCAATTAGCAATTGTTTCTTCAGCACTTGTTGTCGGAAATTGAGCTTGGTTGATAATTTTAAATTGATCATTACCTACAGCACAGACAAATTTAGTACCGCCTGCTTCAATGCTTCCATATAAATCTGTCATTTTTTCTCCTTTTTCAAAACAATTTTTCACATTGACTAGCGAAAGCTATAAGGCTGTCCTAGCCAACTTTAAGCTTTCTCTTTTTTATCCCAAAAAGGTTAGACTATGCTAACCATTTTACTGAGCAACGAAAAGTTCTTGACCATGAGAAAGGTCAGTACCCTCGACAATAGTGACTTCTTTATAATCAGAAGTGTTTGTAAGAACAACCATGGTTACATCTTCCAAACCAGCCGCTTTAATTTTAGCAGAATCAAAACGAGCCAATAAGTCCCCTTTTTTAACATTTTGGCCAACTGACACTAATGGTTCAAAAGCAAGGCCCGCCATTGAAACAGTATCAATTCCAATATGGATCAATACTTCAGCACCCATAGTTGATTTGATAGCGAAAGCATGACCTGTTTCAAAAACGACCTCCACTCGCCCATTAAGCGGTGCATATAAGTGATTCCCACTTGGTTTGATGGCTACGCCTTTGCCCATAACGCCTGAAGCAAAGACAGGGTCACTAACTTGGTCAAGTGCTAAAAGTTGACCATCAAGTGGTGAAAAAATAATTTCTCTATTTTTCTTAGCATTACTACTAATTTCGTTTGTTTCAACCTTGCTAGCTATCACTTCACTGGCTTCGTCCTCAAAGCCAAAAAGATAGGTTAAAGTGAAACCAGCAACAAAGGAGACAAAAACCATTAAAAGGTATGGCAAGAGTTGACCATTTAGGTATAGCAAGGTCCCAGGGATAATCGTAATTCCAAAGCCAGTTCCTGCCAAACCAAGCAATGATGCTGTAGCGCCACCAATAGCACCAGCAATCAAGGAAAGAAAGAAGGGTTTACGGTAACGCAAATTAACTCCAAAAATAGCTGGCTCAGTAATACCTAGAAAAGCTGATAAAGCTGCTGGGAAAGCTAAGGCTTTTAGTTTTGGATCTTTTGTTTTCATACCTACAGCAACTGTTGCTGCACCTTGTGCAGTCATGGCAGCTGTGATAATAGCATTAAAAGGGTTTGCCCCATTGTGGGCAATCAATTGTGATTCCAACAAATTAAAGATATGGTGAACACCCGAAACCACAATGACTTGATGAATACCACCAATCAGTAGGCCAGGTAATCCAAATGGTAATGCGAGAATAGTATCTGTAGCTAATAAGATATAGTTTTCAACAACGTGGAATACTGGACCAATAACGAATAAGCCAAGAATTGACATCACTAGCAAAGTTACAAATGGCGTTACCAAAAGATCAAGTACTTCTGGAACATAGCGACGGACTAATTTTTCAAATTTCGCACCGATTATACCAATGATAAATGCTGGTAAAACAGAACCTTGTAAGCCTACAACTGGAATAAAACCAAAGAAAATAGTCGGTTTAACATCCCCAGCTGAAGCAACAGCCCATGCATTGGGAAGAGAACCAGAAATCAACATAAAACCGAGGACGATACCAATAACCGGATTACCTCCAAACACTCGAAATGTCGACCAAACAACCAACGCTGGGAGCGCAATGAAGGCGGTATCAGTTAAAATTTTGGAATAGACATTTAAGTCTTCTGGAAGAGTAATACCTAGTGCACCAAGCAAGCCTCGGAGTCCCATGAAAAGTCCAGTTGCTACAATAGCTGGGATAATAGGTACAAAAACATCGCCAAAGGTACGAATTGATCGTTGAAACCAATTCCCTTGTTTTGCCACTTCGCTTTTCATTTCAGATTTAGTGGAAGTAGGTAGGCCCAAAGCTACCACCTGATCATAGATCTTATTAACAGTCCCAGTCCCAAAAATCATTTGGTATTGTCCTGAATTAAAGAAAGCACCTTTCACTTTCTCAATATTTTCAGCCTTTTCTTTATCAATCTTTGATTCATCAACAACCATAACTCTTAACCGTGTAGCACAATGCGCAACACTTTTAATGTTTTCGCGTCCACCTAAAGCCTCGATGACTTGCTTTGCAATTTCTCTATTGTCCATCTTTGCAAACTCTCCTTTTTCCTTTTGATAAATCTGCTTTATCTCTTGATAACCATTTTAGCACCTTCATATTTTATGTCAAGCGTTTGACATAAAATAAAAAAACAATAGTTTAATCATTGATTTTTAAAAGGAAAACGTTTAGTATAGTATCTAAGAATGCAAGAAAGGAGTACCTCTATGGATTTACCAAAGGAGATTCGTTACCGACCTTATCATGAGTGGTCAGAACAAGAATTTCAGATAATAAAAGCTAATGTTTCTAACTCTCCCTGGCGCGTTCATTACCATATAGAGCCTAGAACTGGCTTATTAAATGATCCAAATGGTTTTTCTTACTTTAATGGTCAATATCATCTTTTTTATCAAAATTGGCCTTACGGTCCGGCTCACGGCTTAAAACAATGGGTTCATCTTATTTCCGACGATTTAGTCCATTTTGAAGAAACAGGAATAAAATTACTTCCTGATCACATTAATGATAAAGAAGGCGCCTATTCTGGCTCAGCCTACCCTGCTGGTGATCAATTATTTCTATTCTATACTGGTAACGTACGTGATGCTAATTGGCTACGCGACCCAAGACAAATTGGTGCCTATCTCTCGACTGATGGCCAGCTCGAAAAGTGCTCTCAAGTTCTTATTTCCCAACCCACAGATGTGACAGAGCATTTTCGGGATCCACAAATTTTTGAATACCAAGATCAGCTATATGCTATTATTGGCGCTCAAAGTCATGAAAAGAGGGGTTTTATCAAGCTCTACAAAGCTATCAATAATGATGTGGAAAATTGGGAATTTGTGTCAAATCTAGATATTGGTCGCCAAGCAAGTGAATATATGATTGAGTGTCCCAATTTAGTCTTTGTCGATCAAACACCGGTTCTTATCTACTGTCCTCAGGGTCTTTCTAAAAAAGAGTTAGCCTATGCCAACATCTATCCTAATACCTACCAAATCTTTGAAGCCTTCGACCCAGCAAATGGCTGCTTGATTGGTCAAGCCCCTTTACGGAATCTAGATTTTGGGTTTGATACCTATGCAACCCAGGCTTTCAACACTCCTGATGGCCGCGTCCTCGCTATCTCCTGGATCGGCCTTCCCGATATTGATTACCCAACCGATCATTATGATTATCAAGGAGCACTCAGTCTTGTCAAAGAACTAACTATCCAAGATGGCGTCCTGTATCAAAAACCTGTTCAGGCTCTTTCAGAGTTGAAAATAAATCCTCAAATTCTAGATGAAACAGAACACACCTCAAATTCTTACTTATTAGAAATAACAGTTCCTAAGTGCGACCAAAAAAGGCTGACTCTTTTTGCTGATGCAAAAGGTCAAGGCTTAGCCATCACTATTGACACCCAAGAAGGCTGGATGAGTCTTGACCGAAGCCAATCTAGTAATCGCTTCGCTGAACATTTTGGAACTAAACGCTCTTGCCAAATTCCAAAAGAAGATGTTACACTTAATATCTACGTAGACCAGTCTATAGTTGAAATTTTTATCAATAATGGTCAATTTGTCCTAACAAGTCGCTATTTCCCAGAAGAGAAGGCTTCAGCTATTCTGATGCCAGATGGCAAAGTTAAGGGACTTTACTATGAAATGAGGTATTAGTGTGGTAGCAAAATTAACCGATGTTGCTGAACTAGCTGGGGTTAGCCCAACAACTGTTTCACGTGTTATTAATCAAAAGGGATACTTGTCCCAAAAAACAGTAGATAAGGTTAAAGCTGCTATGCGTGAATTAGGGTATCAACCTAATAATTTTGCTCGTAGTCTACAAGGTAAATCAGCACGACTTGTTGGTTTGATTTTTCCTAATATCAGCAATATTTTTTATTCCGAACTAATCGAATACTTAGAAATCGAACTTTTTAAGACAGGTTATAAAACAATTATTTGTAACAGCCAACATGATCCTCTTAAAGAACGAGAATATTTAGAAATGTTGGCTGCCAATCAAGTTGATGGTATTATTTCATCTAGTCATAACTTAGGTATCGAAGATTATGAACGTGTGGAAGCACCGATTGTGGCTTTCGATCGTAATTTAGCCCCAAATGTCCCCATTATTTCCTCTGACAACTTCCAAGGTGGCCAATTGGCTGCACAAACGTTACAAAGTTATCATTGTCAGACCATCATCATGATAACTGGTAACGATAACTCCGACTCACCGACAGGTTTACGTCAACTTGGTTTCTCTTATCAATTAAAAAAAAGCGCTGAAATTATTAAATTGCCGAACCATCTATCGCCTATACGCCGTGAAATGGAAATCAAATCTATTCTAGCTACCCGTAAGCCCGATGGTATTTTTGCATCAGATGATTTAACAGCAATCCTAATCATGAAAGTAGCCAAACAACTAGGATTGACGGTTCCAAAAGACTTAAAGCTTATTGGTTATGATGGGACAGCATTTGTTGAAAATTATTTCCCCCAACTCACAACCATTAAACAACCTATTCCAGAAATTGCTCAATTAACTGTAGAAATCCTTTTAAAGCGGATTGCCAAAGAAAAAATTGCCAAAGATTATATCTTACCCATAAGCCTTCTACCGGGGAAAAGCATTTAAAAAGACTTAATTCAAGATAAAAAAGCACCTATTCCCGTGGAAATAGGTGCTTTTTTTAATTATCTTTTACAAATTGGCTTAATAAACCATTAATGAACTTGGCCGAGGTTTCATCAGAATATTTTTTAGCAATTTCAATGATTTCATTTAACGCCACGCGGTCTGGAGTTTCGTCAAAATACTTGATTTCGTAAAGACCTAAACGAAGCATCGTTCTGTCGGACAAGGTCAATCGTTCAATTGTCCAACCTTTTTTTAAATTTTCTTTAATAATGGCGTCCAGTTCATCCTTATGATTGTTAACTCCATTAACTAAGGTCAATAGAAAGGCTGGAACATCCAAAGGTTGATCTTGATCCGATACCTTATCATAATCATAGGCAAATTGAGACGACTCTAAAAAGTCACCTCCATGTTCCATATTAAAGAGTGCTTGAAAAGCACGCTCTCGAAGGTCTCTTCTTGAATTTTCAAAACTACTAGTCATCCAAGAAATCCTCTTCAAACAGTGATTTCAAATCAGGTTTCGGCGTTTTCTCTGGTACAATACCTTCCACATGGATATTAACTGCAGCAATAGTAACCTCTGCCATATCATAGACAGCGGCTTTTACAGCCTTTTGAATAGCCACTGAAACAGTTGGTACTTTGACACCATACTGAAGATAAACATAGATATCGGCAGTGACAGAGCCATCGTCCTCAGTACGTAAGTACACTCCTTTACCTAGACTAGCTTTATTAAAACTATCTGACATTTTTTTATTATGAAGTGAATAGACGCCGTCAACTTGTGTTGCAGCAATGCCTGTAATAACTTCAAGAACACGTGGTGAGATAACGATTTCACCAATATTTTCGCTCAACATAGCATTTCCTTTCTTTTCTCAACAAGTTGTTGACAAAATCCTTAAGCACGAGAAACGTAGGTACCTTCGGCTGTGTTAATAATCAATTTTTGTCCAACTTCGATGAAGTCTGGAACATTGACAACCAACCCTGTTTCAAGGGTGGCTGGTTTACCAGAACCTGTTACAGTAGCTCCTTTTATAGAAGGTTGTGTTTCTGTAACAGTTAACTCAACAGTTGTAGGTACCGTAACACCGATAACCTCACTGCCGTAAAATTGAATCTTAACATCAGAATTTTCAAGAATATAAAGCAATTCTTGCTCAACGTTCGCAACTGGAATTTCATATTGATCATAAGTTTCAGTATTCATAAAGTAAGCTGTGTCGTCCATTTTGTACAAGTATTGAGCTGGAACAGTTTCAATAATGGCTTGTTCAAACTTTTCGTCTGGACGATAAGTTGTATCAAAAGTAGAACCTGTACGAACATCGCGTAACTTCATACGCATGATGGTATTTCCTTTACCTGGTTTGTGGTGACTTGCTTCAAGAACGCGAATTAATTTGCCTTCTGACTCAAAAGTCATACCTGCTCTAAGCTTACTTGCTTCAATCATTTATTATTACCTCTTATTACTAAAATATTTATCATCTCATTCTATCACAAAAGGACCTTTTGCTCAAATCTTTTCTGCCTGGGGAAAGGCGCAAAACTCCTAGCTTCACTTTTAACTAACTTTACTAGTAAAGACGAATCTAGTTTAAATGCCACCTAATGTTAGTTCTGGCACATCATGTTGCACATAGGCAACTCCTTTTTTCTCCATCAACTCAATAGCAAAAGGGTGTGGCCGATAGTGGGCTTTATAGGTAATTTTCTTTATCCCTGCTTGTAAAAGGGCCTTAGTACAATTGATACAGGGAAAATGTGTCACGTAAAGTTCCGTTCCATCGGTTGAGATTCCTTCCTTAGCACACTGTATCAGAGCGTTCATCTCAGCATGAACTGTCCTGATGCAATGTCCATCTTCCATATAGTGACCCGCTTCGTTACAATTGTCTGTCGCGGAAACGCCACCATTATAACCAGTTGCAATAATGCGATTATCCTTCACCAAAACAGCTCCTACAAAAGCACGATCACAAGTTGACCGCTTGGAGATAAGCTCTGCATTGGCCATAAAATAATCTTGCCATGATAAACGATTTGTCATTGCCTCTTACCTAACACTTTCTAGATTATTTGCTCACAATACAATTAATTCCTTAGGCGCCAAAGTTAAAACCTGACATCCCGTCTCTGTAATAACTAAGTCATCCTCTATTCGCACGCCATACTTATCATCTAAATAAATACCTGGTTCATCTGTTACTACCATACCGATTTGAAGTTTTTGCTGGGACTTTCCAAAAAATGGATTCTCGTGGATATCAAGTCCGATGCCATGACCAATACCATGTGTAAAGTTACTACCGTAGCCAGCTGAAGCAATAATATCTCGTGGCACCTTATCAAAATCGGTAAAGGTCATACCCGCACAAGCTTTTTCTATCAAGGCCTCATTAGCCGCAAGTACAATCCCATAAATCTCGCGCTCTTGATCAGTCACCTGTCCAATATGAATAGTTCTAGTCATATCACTAACATAGTGGTTATAGTAACAACCAAAATCCATTGTTAAACTCTCTCCAGACTTAATAACCTTATCGCTAGCACGTCCGTGAGGCATAGCAGAGCGGAAACCTGAGGCTGCAATGGTATCAAATGATGTTCCACTAGCACCATACTGACGCATCTGAAAATCTAAAAAATTAGCTAGTTCTTGTTCAGTAGTTATTCCAGGTTTAATAAAATCAAGAGCATCCATAAAGGCCTTATCCGAAATAGAACAAGCTTTAGCAATTGTCTTAATTTCAAAATCATCCTTAATCAAACGTAGTTCCTCCACAAAACCTGCTTGCGCAAGCAAAGTAACTCCTGAGAAAGCCGTCTGCATTGCTTGATAAAAGGAAAAGCTAATTTGATCCTCAAATGCAATGGTGTCCACTCGATCTGTCTCTAACAACTCTGCAATAACTTTTAATGGTGTCCGACTTTCAATAATATCAAAACCTTCTATACTAGCTTTAGCCATTAATGTATAGCGAGAATCGGTGATAAAGATACGACGCTTACTTGTGATTAAAATAGTTGCTGCACTTCCTGAAAAACCTGTTAAATAATAACAATTTGTTAAATTAGTGACGAGAATAGCATCCAGCCCCTTCTCTTTTAGCAGTTCTTGACATTTCTTTAAACGTTTTTCCATAATTTCATCCATACTTAAATCAATCTCCTTCTACTGACTTTTGAGAATATTGTAGCATGAAATACCACTTAATGGCTAGAAACCATGGTAAAAGAGCCAGTAACTTCAAATAAATGGAACATTCTCATTTAATAAAACGTTTACAAAAAGATTAAAAAAGTGTAAAATTTAAATAAAAATAAGAAATTGGTAAACTAATGAAAAATAAAGGTCGCTTATCTGCTATTCTATACGTGATTCTAGGAATTATTATTTTTAGTATTATTTTAATAGTGATGCCTCTGATTTTAATAGCAGGAATTACAAGTCTATGGTTCTATACTAAGAAGAAACCCGATAGCAAAAGAAGAAACTATGCTATCGGTGCGATAGTCGTAGGTTTAATCGGAACCTCTATTTTAGGTTTTAGTATTACACATGCTTCTAATTCACTAAAAAACACCGAGCAAGTAGCGCCTAACGCTGTCATTAGCTCCACAACTAAAGAGACAAATCCTCAAACTAAATATAGTTCTTCCCAAAGTCAGAACAAAAATCTTAGAAAAGCTAATCTAGCTATTAGTCAGTTAGAAAAAGATACCAATCCTATAAACCTAGAAAAAGCTAGAGTAGCTATTAAGCAAATCAAAAACGATAAAGATAGACAACTATTACAAAAGCGCTTCATACATCTTGAGCAAGATATGTATACAGAAGAAGCCAAAAAGATAACCGAAGAATTAGAATTAACAAAAACTAAATCCTTAATTGAAAGCGCTAGACAAAAGGTAACTCTCATCACTGACGCTAGCCAAAGGAAAGCTTTTACAGATCGCATTGATTTAGTTAATAAGGCTATTGAGGAAGAAATGCAAGAGGCCACAATAAACAATGCTGAAAGTGCTGTGAAGCAACTTGAAGCAAGTCAAATCCGTGATCATATCGCCAATGCTCAAAATAAAGTTAACCTAGTTACAAATAGTGAACGGAGAACAAGCTTAACTAATCGTATAAACACGGTTATTTCAACCATTGACTTGCGCGAAGTTCAGGAACGTGAAACGCAATCAACAACAGCCCAGCAGTTTGCCCAAGCTCCTTCAACTAGCAATACCTACTATGCTAACTGCACAGCTATGCGGAATGCTAATGCAGCCCCTATCCAACAAGGTCAGCCTGGCTACAGCGCACATTTAGATCGTGATCATGACGGATGGGCGTGTGAATGAGTAAGAAATTAGCAGTCTTATTACCATTGTCTTTCTTGTTACTATGTAGCAAGGCTACTAAAGCTGAAGCACCACAGAATTTAGCCCTCAATGAAGCCCAAGCAATTTTAGCTTATAAGCAAAACAGTCACTATTTCAAACAAACTTCTATTGCCAAACTTCAAATGATGATGGTAAAAGGAGACCAATTTTACCTCTATACTGGGCGTGCAACTTGTCCCCACTGTAGAGTTTTCAGTTCTAAACTTCTACAAGTAGCTCAACATTACAAGGTACCCATTTATTATTTAGACTCTGAAAATACCAGCCTTGATTTAATACCAAGGCATTTTAGAACACACTATGGGATAATGACGGTCCCCAATCTCTCATTTTTCCAATCCAACCAACTCATAAAAAGCTTAGATATGCCTAGCCAAGCCCATAAAGAAGATATCAAGCACTTCCTACTACAATAAAAAAACCGGTTTGTACTGACCCCCAAAAGTTAGACATTATATTTTAAGCAAAGGATTTAGTTCTGTATTGTACGGGACTAAGTCCTTTTAGTTTTACTTTGATCCGTTTATTGTTGTAATAATCAATATATTTTTTAATAGCTTTTTCTAAATCTCCCAGAGATTTATAGTAGCTCTCATAGCCATAGAACATTTCTGACTTTAATATGCCAAAGAAGGATTCCATTATCCCATTGTCAGGGCTGTTTCCTTTACGTGACATAGATGGACGGATACCTTTAGAGTTTAAAAAGTGATGATAATAGTTGTGCTGATACTGCCAGCCTTGATCACTATGTAAAATAGTTCCGTTATAGTATTTATCTGGAAATGTCTTTTCTAGCATCGTTTTAATTTGGTTTAAGTTAGGAGAACGTGAAATGGTATAGTTTATTATCTCGCTATTATAACCATCAAGAACTGGTGATAAATAGAGTTTTCCCTCAGGTAAAGCAAATTCAGTCACATCGGTGTAACACTTCTCAAAAGGTTTAGAGGCTTCAAAATGGCGTTGAATAAGGTTATCTGCTTTCTTTCCAACCTCACCCTTATAAGATGAATAGCGTCTTTTGCGACGTATTCTCGCTGCCAAACCTAGTTCTTTCATCAAGCGCTGAACTCTTTTGTGGTTGATGATAAAACCTCTGTTACGCAGTTCCAAAGTGATTCGACGATAGCCATAGTTACCTTTATGTTTCTGATAGACTTCTTGAATTTGGTCTTTAATGGACTTGTCTAAATCATCTTGTTCTAGTTGCTTAAGATGATAGTAATAGGTTGAACGAGCTAATTGAGCTGCTCTTAGAAGTAAACCTAATCTAAATCCTCCATCAACCATTTCTTTAATGATTTCTGTCGTTCTTTCTCGATAGCTTCGTCCCGTTCTTCTAACTCTTTTAACTTTTTTAGGAAGGCGTTCTCCGTTCTGAGATATTCGTTCTCTTCCTGAAGGCGCTCTAATTCAGTCATTTCTTCCCAAGTTTTCTTTGGTTTACGTCCCATTTTTGCTGGTCTCCCTTTTGTTGTCTCAACAATAGTATAACCATTTTTCTTGTATTGCGCTATCCAATTGGCAAGAGTTCCTGGATTTGGGAAGGCGTAATCTAGAGAAACTGACATTAAGGATTGCCCATCTTTCAAGACTTTATTAATCATTTCTTGCTTCATTTCAGGTGAATAAGCTTGGTACTTTTGCTTCTTAACGATCTCAACTCCATAACGATCCATCAGTCGAATGGTATATTTTAAGTTGCAGCGGGTTACTCCAAATTGAATCTCTAATTGAGTCCAGGAAACACCTGACTTCTTTAAACGATAAATTTCTAATTTATCTTCATAACTTAATTTCATACAAAAACACCCCAAATGTTAGATTTTTTGTCCAACTTTTGGGGTGCAGTACAGTTTTCCACCGGTTTTTTTATTGTAATTTTGTTTTTAAATAATGTCCTGTATAACTTTCCTTGACCTTTGCTACTTCTTCTGGTGTACCAATGGCAATAACTTGACCACCGCCAACACCACCTTCAGGGCCTAAATCAATGATATAATCTGCTGACTTAATAACATCCAAGTTATGCTCAATAACTAAAACAGTATTACCATCATCTACAAACCGTTCCAGCACTGTTAGCAGTCTTGCAATATCATCAGTGTGCAAGCCTGTAGTTGGCTCATCTAAGATATAAAGACTCTTACCTGTTGAACGCTTATGAAGCTCGCTAGCTAATTTCATCCGCTGAGCTTCCCCTCCTGACAGTGTCGTAGCAGGTTGCCCCAAGGTCACATAACCTAGTCCAACATCTTTAATAGTTTGGATCTTACGGGCAATTTTAGGAATTGCTGCAAAAAATTCTAAAGCATCATCTACGGTCATATCTAAAATTTCAGCAATATTTTTATCTTTATAATGAACTTCTAAGGTTTCTGAGTTATAACGACGTCCATGACACACTTCACATGGAACGTAAACATCAGGTAGAAAATGCATTTCAATTTTAATAATACCATCTCCTGAGCATGCTTCGCAACGACCGCCTTTAACATTGAATGAGAAGCGACCTTTCTTATAACCACGAATTTTAGCTTCATTGGTTTGAGCAAAAAGATCACGAATGTCATCAAAAACACCTGTATAAGTTGCTGGATTTGAGCGGGGTGTCCTTCCAATTGGGCTTTGATCAATATCAATCAAACGATCAATATACTCAATTCCTTCAAAAGATTTATGTTTGCCAGGTTTCTCAGAATTTCTATTAAGGTGTTGAGCGACTACTTTTTTCAAAATACTATTAATCAATGTTGATTTTCCAGAGCCAGATACACCTGTTACGGCAATAAATTTCCCTAGGGGAAAACGAACATCTATATTCTGTAAATTATTCTCACTCGCTCCTTTAATCTCTAAGAATCGACCATTTCCTCGGCGTCGTTCTAGGGGTACAGGAATTGCTTTTTTACCAGATAAATATTGTCCCGTAATCGATTTTTTATTCTTAGCAACTTGGTTTGGCGTTCCTGAGGCAATAATTTGGCCGCCAAATTCACCTGCTCCAGGACCCACGTCAATCAACCAGTCTGCCTGCATCATAGTATCTTCATCATGCTCTACAACAATCAATGTATTGCCCAAATCACGCATCTTTTTCAAACTATCAATTAGGCGGTCATTATCACGCTGATGTAGACCAATTGAAGGTTCATCAAGGATATAAAGGACGCCTGATAAATTAGAGCCAATTTGTGTTGCCAGGCGAATTCGTTGACTTTCACCTCCCGACAAGGTACCCGAAGCACGAGAAAGAGTTAGATAGTTTAAACCGACATTATTTAAAAAGGTTAAACGATCATGAATCTCTTTAAGTATCGGCTTAGCAATTGTACTCTCATTTTCAGAAAGAATTAGCTCTTCCAATAGTTTCAAATGATCAGCAATAGATAGTTCTGAAATTTGACCAATGTTCGGTCCATCTTGACCACCAACCCGAACACATAAAGCCTGATCATTTAGACGATAACCATGACAAGTTGTGCAGGTTAAAGCGTTCATATAAGCCCGCATTACATTTCGAGTATATTCACTATTTGTTTCATGGTACCGACGATTAATATTCGCTACGACACCTTCAAAAGGAATGTCAATGTTGCGCTCTCCACCAAAATCATTAACATAATGAAAATGAAATTCACGCTCACCCGAACCATACAAAATTAAATCCTTATCTGCTTCAGATAAATCTTGATAAGGTTTATCCATATCAATTCCAAAGGTAGCCATGGCTTGCTCAAGCATCGTTGGGTAATAATTAGATGAAATAGGATTCCAAGGAGCAAGCGCCCCCTCACGTAGTGTTTTACTCGAATCTGGAATAACTAAGTCTAAATCTACTTCTAATTTAATCCCCAGTCCATCACAAGTTGGGCAAGAGCCAAATGGTGCATTGAAAGAGAAAAGACGAGGCTCTAATTCTGGTACTGTAAAACCACAAATCGGACAAGAATAGTGTTCTGAAAATTGGAGTTCATGACCATCCATAGTGTCAATAATCAGATAGCCATCTCCCAGTCGTAAGGCAGCTTCGATAGAATCAAACAAGCGACTACGAATACCTTCTTTGTTGACTAACCGGTCAATAACAACTTCTATATCATGCATTTTGCTTTTAGATAATTCAGGAACTTCTGAAATATCGTAAATGTCGCCATCAACTCGAACCCGAACATATCCGTCTTTTTGAATTTTTTCAAAAACTGTTTTATGTTGCCCCTTCTTACGACGAATAATTGGAGACAAGATTTGCATCCTTGTCCGTTCTGGTAAACCCAAAACTTGTTCCACGATTTGCTCAACAGATGAAGCAGTTATCGCACCATGCCCATTGATGCAGTAGGGCGTTCCTACCCGGGCATACAAAAGTCGCAAGTAGTCGTTAATTTCCGTAACAGTACCAACTGTCGAACGTGGATTTTTGCTAGTTGTTTTTTGATCAATAGAAATTGCTGGACTAAGACCGTCAATAGAGTCGACATCAGGTTTTTCCATATTACCTAAAAATTGTCGAGCGTAGGCTGATAAGCTCTCTACGTAGCGACGTTGTCCCTCAGCATAAATAGTGTCAAAAGCTAAACTAGACTTTCCTGATCCAGATAGTCCTGTGACAACAACAAGTTTGTCCCTGGGAATCTCTACGTCTATGTTTTTTAAATTGTGAGCTCGCGCTCCATGAATAATTAACTTATCTTGCATATGGTTCTTAACCAATCTTCTTTCTGATAACAATTTTCTATATTATAACAAAATTTTCTAATATTCAGTTGTCCCAAACTTGATCATTTATAGTATAATAGGTAAGTATTTAATTATAATTAGGGGTATTATGTGTTACCATTTATTTTCATAGGTTTTCAAGTGTTTTTCACATCATCTTCCTAAGCTAATAGACTATCATTAAAAAGGAGGGCTTGTCATGAAACAAATGTTTCTTTCATCAGCAATTGAATTCAAAGAAATTGAAACATTCGAGCCAGGGGCTTGGATTAAACTGGTGAACCCCTCCCAGGAAGAGTCTATTGAGGTTGCTAATCAATTTAACATTGATATTGAAGACTTAAGAGCCCCCTTGGATATTGAAGAAACATCTCGTATCGCTGTTGAAGATGACTATACTTTAATTATCGTTGACGTCCCAACGTACGAAGAACGCAATAGCAAGAGTTATTATGTTACCGTCCCACTGGGAATAATTGTTACTGAGCAAGCGGTGATTACAACTTGTCTTCAGGAGTTAACTTTATTTGACCATTTTCATAACAAGCGGGTGAAAAATTTCTATACCTTTATGAAAACGCGTTTCGTTTTTCAAATTTTATACCGCAATGCTGAGCTATTTCTTACCGCACTCCGTACAATTGATCGTCAAAGTGATCGCTTAGAAGCACAGCTTGAGAAGGCAACTCGTAACGAAGAGCTTGTTGATATGATGGAACTTGAAAAATCCATCGTCTACCTGAAAGCCTCTTTGAAATTCAATGAGCGCATTGTTAAAAAACTATCCAGTTCTACTTCTTCTTTAAAAAAATACATTGAAGATGAAGATTTACTGGAGGATACACTGATTGAAACACAGCAGGCCATTGAAATGGCTGGGATTTATGAAAATGTCTTAAATGCTATGACCGAGACAACAGCTTCTATCATCAATAACAATCAGAACACTATCATGAAGACCTTGGCCTTAATGACTATGACTTTAGATATTCCAACTGTGATTTTCTCAGCTTATGGTATGAACTTCCAAAATAATTGGATGCCCTTTAATGACTTAGAACACGGTTTCTTTCTCATTGTTCTGATTGCTGTTTTAGGATCATCTGGCGTTATCATCTACTTCTTAAGGAAAAAATGGTTTTAAGCAAGTAATTACTAAGATAACTAAAGTAACTCTGCTAGTTTTATCATCTAAAACGTTATAAGTAAACCCCTTTTCACAATATTATTTTAGACTACTCTAAGGAGACCCCATGGATTTTCAACAGCTAACCAAAAAAAATCAAGAATTTATTCATATTGCTACTAATCGTTTGATTCAAGATGGCAAATCTGATCAAGAAATTAAAGATATTTTAGAGGAAACAGTTCCTACAATCCTCGAAAGACAAAGGCAAGGAATACCAGCTCGCACCTTCTTAGGCGCTCCCACTGCTTGGGCAGCTTCCTTTACTGAAAAAACAGGTGAAAAAGGTCGCAGAAAAATTGAAGAAGAAACAAAAAATACTAATCCTTGGTTAATGTGGTTAGACACTTCATTAATCTTTATTGGAATTGTAGCCCTTTTAAACGGAATGATGACATTCTTTAACCCAGCCACTAAGGCTAATGGAACGGGGCTACTTTCCTTACTAGCCTTAGGTTTTGGTGGAGGAGCTTCTATGTATGCCACCTACTATTTTGTTTACCGTCATATGAACAAACCAAAAAGCCAACGACCAGGATGGGTTAAAATTATCGGAGCACTTGGATTAGCAATGTTAATTTGGGTAAGTCTTTATACTGCAACTGCCTACCTACCACAATCACTTAACCCTCAGTTGCCACCTATTGTTTTAGTCGCTTTAGGAGCCCTTGCAATCGCCCTTCGCTACTACCTCAAAAGAAAATACAATGTCCAAAATGCTATGTCAGCACGCTAACTCGAAAAATATAGTTCACTTGTTCTGCTGAAGACAGATAGGCTCTAAAACCTGTTTGTCTTTTCTTTTACCCTAGATTTAAAAGGACGATAACCTTCGATAATTTCCTTTTTACCTAGTATAAGTGGCAAAGGGAGCTCAAACCTTATCATAATTTTCTTCCTATTTTAAGCACTTCAGAAAGTTCTCTGGTTTAATTTGTTCTTCAATTTTGAAGGACACGAAAAAAGACCCATTGGGTCTTTTCAGATTGAAGACAAAGTCGTTAGAAATTGATTTTTCTAGGGCTTTTCTTTTTGCTAAGAGTTATAATAAAGATAAGAAGTTCTAGGAGGTCTCAGTATGTTCCACAAAGAAAATCCTAACTACAATCGCAATCAAGTTGGTTTCTATAGTTTAGATGACTTGGTTCCTAAAGACCATCTCTTGCGTCAAATTGATGAAGCGATAGATTTTTCATTTATTTATGACTTAGTGAAGGACAGTTATTGTGCGGATAACGGTCGTCCTAGTTTGGACCCTGTCATGTTAGTGAAAATTCCCATGATTCAATGTCTCTTTGGCATTCGTTCCATGCGTCAAACCATCAAGGAAATTGAGGTTAATGTGGCTTACCGCTGGTTTCTTGGGTTGACTTTAGAAGATAAGGTGCCTCATTTCACAACATACGGAAAGAACTACAGTCGTCGTTTCCAAGATAAACAAGTCATTGAAGCTATCTTTTCTCATATTTTAGGGCTCTGCCTGAATGCCGGGTTAATTGACCCTACTGAAATCTTTGTGGACGGTACCCATATTAAAGCAGCTGCTAACAATCACAAATATATCAATCAGGAAGTAGAGGCGCAAGCTAAATTCATGAGTGCCCAATTAGAGCGAGAAATTGCCAAAGATAGGGAAAAACACGGAAAAAAGTTGTTAGGGCTCGCCAGAGAAAAAGAGCCCACAAGTAAGAAAATTTCTACAACCGACTCTGATAGCGGTTGGTTTCATAAGGGAGAACACAAACAAGTTTTTGCTTATAATGCTCAAGTCGCTTGTGATAAATATGGTTGGGCACTAGGATATAGTATTCACGCTGGGAATGTTCATGATAGTCAGGCTTTCCCAGAACTGTTTGACCAAATTAAAGCATTACAACCAAGCTATCTTATCGCAGACTCTGGTTATAAAACACCCAGCATTGCCCACTATTTACTATCTCTAGGTATCACACCCGTTTTTCCATATACTAGACCACGTGGCAAAAAAGGAATGCTTAGCCCTAAAGAGTTTGTCTATGATGAGTATTATGATGTCTACCTCTGTCCAGAGAACCACTCCTTATGTTATTCAACCACTACTCGAGATGGCTATAGTGAGTACAAAAGTGATCCAGCTATCTGTCAGACCTGTCCGCTATTATCAGTCTGTACCCAATCGAAAACCCATCAAAAAGTTATCACTCGTCATCTATGGAAAGAAGATTTAGAAGTCTGTGAAGACATCCGACACCAAAAAGGGATGAAAGAATGTTATCAACAGCGCAAAGAAACGATAGAACGCTTATTTGGAACAGCTAAAGAATATCACAATTTGCGCTACACGAGATTAAAAGGAAAGTCCAAAATGGAGGCAACCGTTGGACTGACTTTAGCGTGCTTGAATATGAAAAAATATAGTAAGATAATGGCGAGAATATCCTTTTTAATTGGCTTGAAAGTTGCCAAAGTTAGCCCAATAATCATAATGAAAGTAAAAGAAAAGACAAACTGGAGGTTCAGACCAGTTTGTCTTCAATCTGAAAAGACCCATTGGGTCTTTTTTTTTAATCTTCGTTTACGTAAGGCATAAGTGCCATAACACGAGCACGTTTGATTGCTGTGGTTACTTTACGTTGGTTTTTAGCTGAAGTTCCTGTTACACGACGAGGAAGAATTTTCCCACGTTCTGACACGAAACGGCTAAGAAGTTCAGTATCTTTGTAATCAACATATTCAATTTTGTTAGCTGCGATGAAGTCAACTTTTTTACGGCGTTTGAATCCGCCACGACGTTGTTGAGCCATGTTTTTTCTCCTTTATAAATTCTAATGTTTAGGGCAATTATGATTTAGAAGTCTCTATAGAAAAAGGCTTTCCTTAGTTACTGTCTACTATCAGTAATCAACCCGAACTCGAATAATTTCTTATTCGTACAAACCCATTCTTTTAGAATGGCAGATCGTCATCTGAAATTTCCATTGGATTTGAATTACCAAATGGACTTTCATCTCGACCAAAGTTAGGTGTTTGTTGAGAAGGAGCCGAATAATTACTATTAGTTGATGCGTTATTAAAACCACCACTATTATAAGAATTAGATGAGCCACCTTCACGTGTAGCACGGCTTTCCAACATTTGGAAATTATCCGCAACCACTTCCGTTACGTAAACACGTTGCCCCTGTTGATTTTCATAATTACGAGTCTGAATACGACCAGTAATTCCAATTAAAGCACCTTTTTTTGCCCAATTTGCTAAATTTTCAGCAGGTTGGCGCCAAATAACACAGTTAATGAAATCTGCTTCACGCTCCCCGTTTTGGCTCTTGAAAGTGCGATTGACAGCAAGGGTAAAAGTAGCTACTGCTACTTGGTTTGGGGTATAACGGAGCTCTGCATCTTTGGTCATGCGACCAACTAGTACTACATTATTAATCATAAACTACCTTCTTACTGCTTGTCTTAAGCGTCAAGTTTAACGATCATGTGACGAAGAATGTCACCGTTGATTTTTGAAAGACGATCAAACTCATTAAGAGCTGTTGCTTCTTCAGATTCAACGTTAACGATATGGTAAAGTCCTTCACGGAAATCATTGATTTCGTATGCAAGACGACGTTTTTCCCAATCTTTTGATTCAACGATTGTAGCACCGTTGTCAGTTAAGATAGAGTCAAAGCGTGATACCAAAGCGTTTTTCGCTTCTTCTTCAATGTTTGGACGAATGATATAAAGAATTTCGTATTTAGCCATTGATATTTTCCTCCTTTTGGTCTAGTGACCTACATCTTATGATGCAGGTAAGTGAGGGATGCTCACAGATTACTATTATACAGGAGACTGGACTCAAAATCAAGGAAAATTTGTTTTTTATTATCGCTTACTAGTAATCTCTCTTCTACAATTTATGTCATAAGGAGTTACGTTTTTCATCCTTTTCGATGCTCCATAAACTTCACATTGGATTGCAGCCTTAATCTAGTTCATACCACCAGTTGTCTCCACTTTTGTATCTTGTATAAGCTTTTTCTAATTCTCAACATCATATCCCTAAAAGACAACAACTACTACTGGGCTATTTTTATAATCGGTCAACAGTTAAACGATTCCTAATAAATATCAAATATAGCATCTAATGAATATCTTCTGGAATATACTTTAAAGCCATATTGTATGTCTAATATAATAAGCAGAATAAACTTACTTTCAATAGTATCTCTCTTGATGCTATTACCTGCATACTATTTCCTTAAAAGAATCAAAATGTACACTATTGCTGAAATAACAATCCTATTTATAGCACCCACAAATAAAATAGAAGAAAAGGATAAAGAACATCTTTTCCTTATTTTTTAATAGCCTATGTTACAATAACAACATGATGGATTTAAAAGATTATGGTATTGATATGTGGCCAGAAGATAAAATCACTGATTTTCGTCGTACTTTATTAAACTGGTATGACCAAGAAAAAAGGGATTTACCTTGGCGCCGAACCCAAAACCCTTATCACATCTGGGTTTCAGAAATTATGTTACAGCAGACTCAAGTTCAGACAGTTATCCCTTACTATCACCGTTTTTTGGACTGGTTCCCAACTGTTGCTGAATTGGCAGTGGCTAGCGAAGAGCGTCTGCTCAAAGCTTGGGAAGGATTAGGCTATTACTCCCGCGTACGAAATATGCAGAAGGCTGCGCAACAAATCATGACTTCCTTTGAAGGCAATTTCCCTTCAACTTATCACGAAATAACCCAATTAAAAGGAATCGGCCCTTACACTGCCGGAGCTATCGCCAGTATTGCCTTTAACTTACCACAACCAGCTGTTGATGGTAATGTGATGCGGGTCATGGCCCGCCTTTTTGAAGTAGATTATGACATTGGAGATCCCAAGAACCGCAAGATTTTCCAAGCTTTGATGGAAAAATTAATTGATCCCAAACGTCCTGGAGACTTCAACCAAGCTCTTATGGATCTGGGCACCGATATCGAATCTGCTAAAAACCCTAGACCAGATGAGTCCCCTATCCGCTTTTTTTGCGCAGCTTATCTTCATGGAACCTATGATAAATATCCGATTAAAAAACCTAAGAAAAAACCACGTCCTATTGAAATCCAAGCATTTATTATTCAAGATGAAGCTGGACGGTTTTTAATTGAAAAAAATAATCAAGGACGACTTTTAGGAGGCTTTTGGTCATTTCCAATTTTGGAGACCAATTTTATTGGCCAACAGCTTGACCTTTTTTCAGAACAACAGACAATTTTAAAACGCTGTTCACAAACAGCTACTTTCGAAGAGAGTTACGGATTAGCTATTACTTGGTCTACGCAAAGCTTTCCTTTAGTCAAACACACCTTTAGCCATCAAAAATGGACTATCTCCTTAACTGAAGGGAAAGTTATAAAAACATCCCCTATTCACGAGCGCACAGTTGCTTGGGTCACCTTAGATGAAATGGCTAGCTACCCGATGGCTACGCCACAAAAGAAAATACTAGAAACTTACCTCAACACTTAAGTCCCTGCTCTTTTCCTTTTTAACATTTATAACAGAACTAAAAAACTTCCCATTAATAGGGAAGTTTTTATGAAAGCTCAGCGATAATAGCTTTGATTTGGTCTTTTGTATGAACACCCGCCACTTGTTTTACAACTTGTCCATCTCTTTTGAACAAGAGTGTCGGAATAGACATAATGCCAAATTCACTAGCAGTATTTGGATTTTCATCAACATCCATTTTAAAGATTTTGATGTCATCTTCATCCAATTCTTCAGATAATTGTTCAATAATTGGCGCCTGCATCAAGCATGGACCACACCAAGTTGCCCAGAAATCAATAAGAACTAATCCTTCTTTTGTTTCTGATTCAAATGTTGCATCGGTAACGATTTGTGTCATAATATGTCTCCGTTTCTTCTAAATCATATGTTTATTTTAGGGCAATTCTAATCATAAAGCAAGCATCTGCTACGGTGACTCAGAAAGCATGGGTAACACAGTTGCAACTTATCATCGTTAGCCCAAGTTAGCAATGGTACAACCTGAGCCACCTTCATTTTGAGGCGCATAGCCAAAACTTTTGACATGTTTGTTGCGACGCAAATATTTGGTTACCGCCTCACGAATAACACCAGTGCCAATTCCGTGAATAATATCTACTTGGCTCATATTATTAACAAGGGCTTGGTCGATAAAAGCATCTAGTTCTTGCATAGCTTCTTCATAGCGTTTGCCTCGTAAATCCAGTCGTGCACGTGGTCCGTTGCTTGTGCTTCGTTTTACTACATTTAGGGTCTGTTTTTTCGGTTTTTGGTTCTCCTCAGTAACCTTAACCAATTGAAATTCATCTTCGGTTAAAGTCATTTTTATCAAACCTACTTGTGCTTCCCATTTATTTCCTTTTACCTGATTTAGAAGTGTTCCTCGTTGGCCATAAGCAGTTACTAATATATCGTCACCAATCTGTGGTTGTCGTAGTTTCTTAGCTTTCTTCAAGACTTTATTTTGAGTTAAATCCGTTTTGGGAATCAACTTTTTCAACTGACCCTTAGCTTCTATGATTTGATGTGGTTTTAATGCTGACGCTTCATGTAATTTTGTTAATATCTCTTCACTTTCAGCCAAAGCCAAAGTAACAATTTCTTGCGCTTCTAAGCTGGCTTTCTCGATTTCCTTGTCCTTGGCTTGGGCAAATTCATGATAAAGCTTTTTGACCGCGCGGTTAAATTTAAGGTTATCTTGCTCAACTTCTTTGATATGATCAAGGCGGTGCCGACTTTCAAGCGTCTGTTTTTCTAATTCTTCAATAATGCGATTGACATCACTATCTGAGTCCGTCATCTGCTCTGCCTGATTAACAATATGGTCAGCTAAACCGAGACGACGGGCAATTTCAAAAGCGTTCGAACGGCCTGGGACACCTTGCATAAAATGGTAAGTGGGTTTCAAACTACGACTGTCAAACTCCATACTAGCATTCTCAACAAAGGCTGTTTCGATGCCATAGGCTTTCAATTCTGGATAGTGAGTAGTAGCCATTGTCTTAATTTCCGTTAAGCGCAACTGCTCCAAAATAGCCATCGCTAAACTTGCCCCTTCTTGAGGGTCCGTTCCCGCTCCAAGTTCATCAAAGAGAACTAAGCTGTCTTGATCTGCTTCATCTAAGATAGCTACAATATTAGTCATATGGCTTGAGAAAGTTGATAGGCTTTGCTCAATAGACTGCTCATCACCAATATCTGCAAAAATATCTTTAAAAACAGCGATACTTGATCCTTGATCAGCTAAAATAGGGAGCCCCGATTGCCCCATGATTTGGGCTAAACCTAAGGTTTTTAGCATGATTGTCTTCCCACCTGTGTTTGGTCCAGTTATGACAATAACTGAAAGCTGTCGCGAGAAATGCAAATCATTAGGCACTGGATTTTTAAGTAACGGGTGACGAACATTTAAAAGCTGAATAGACTTGTCCGCAGAAATTTTGGGTAAGCTAGCCTTATGATCTATTAAATAAAGATACTTGGCTTTTACAAAGTCAAGATGGCCAATTAGCCAAGCATTATTAGCCAATGCCCGACTATGTGACCTCAACATGTCTGACAGAGATTTTAAAATGCGACTGATCTCATGACGCTCATCCGCATGTAGCTGAGTGATTTCTTCATTAAGCTGAACCAGAGCCCGAGGCTCGATATAGACCGTGTTTCCTGATGCTGAGATATCATGAACGATACCAGCTACTTTATGCCGATAGGTATTTTTCACTGGTAAAACACTGCGACCATTTCGACTAGCAATTAAACTTTCAGAAAGAAAATCTCCATATTTTTTTAAGATGTCTTGTAAGAGTTGACGCACATGGTTTTCGCTATCAGTCATTTTTCTTCTGATAGTCGCTAATTCTGGACTAGCAAAGCTTTCGATAAATCCGCCATCGTTAATGGCTTGTAAAGAACCTTGCAAATGAGGAAAAGTTTCGACTTTCTCAAAAAGCCTCTTTAGCACGACTAAATCAACATTTTCTAACTCTTGGTAAAAACGGCTAATCTCGGCTGAAATCATCAAGAGCCGCTTAATATCTAGTAGCTCTTGGATATTCAGGTCAGTTTCTAATTCTAGGCGACGTATGGGCTCAGTTAGGTCTCGCAACGTCCCAATCGTGAAATGGTGATTTTCAACAAAAATCGCTGACATTTCCTTAACTTCTGTAATATAATCTTGTAACTTACTAATTTGGTTGGTTGGTTCTAATTGTTGTAATTCAAATTTGGCTTGATCAGTTTGCAGATAAGTTTGGAACTGTTCTTTAACTTTAGCAAACTCTAATTGTTCTAAAATTTTTCTATTCATAACTCCTATTATACCTTAAATACTGGGAAATAATGCTATGGAAAAAGACCAGACAGCATGTTCTGGTCTTAGATGACCTGATCAATCCACAAATAGTGAATGATAGAGGTCATAGGTGGGCATTGTGTAATCAGTTGTTTAATCAGAAAATGTCGAGACAATTGTTCTTGAACACTTAACAGTGGAATTGTTGCAAGGACGCTAAATAGCATTGAAAAAACCATAATCCCTACGCAAACAGCCATAAAGCCACTAACAATTTGCCATTTTTGATCCTTAAGATAGTCCGTAGGCAAAAAGTGAACAAAAACACCAATAAAACGAACAAGTGTGTAGGAAATGATAAAAATAACGACAAAAGCAATACCAGCATAATAAACTTTACTTAGGTCAAAAATATTCACATCTTTAAAAAAGGCCATCTTGGTTCCTTCTATGGGATTTGAATAGGGAATCCATAAGGTAAGATGTCGGGCTAGAGATTGGTAATGATTTTTAGCTACAAAAAGTGAAAAAACAGCCCCTAAAAAATAAAAAGATTGTAAAATAATACCTCTGCTAAAGCCAATATAAAAAAGCCATAACAAGATTAAAAGGATAAGTAGTGAAACCATCTTTATTCCTCATCCAGTGCAGCTTGATTCGTTTTTTCTTGAATACCAACAAGCGTTTTCTGACGTAATTCACTGATTTCTTTTTCTAATTTTTCAACTTCAATTTCACGACTTAGTTGTGTTGACAAAGAATTAATAGCCATTAGAATAGCCACAGTTTCATCATCTGCTTCTGGCAATCTAGTCTTAATAGCATTGTATTTTTCTTTTGCAACGTGCTCAACTTCTTCCATAAAGAGATTATCTTTATCAGTCGTTAAGGTCAACTGTTTTTCACCAAAGGTAAATTTAAAACGATTATTACTTTTCATAGGTACACCCCTCATAAGCATTATACCGTAATTTAAAGCTTTCGTAAAATAACAACTTTTAAAGGAGCTGGACTAAATGATTTCGCCTTGCTTCCTTTTTTATGATAAAATAACTCTTATGGAAACTATTGTTATCAAACCCACCCCTTCTCAAATAAAAAAAATAACTGATTTACTTAAACCTTATCACATCAGCAACTCAAGCCCATATGTCATTTTAGCAGCAAAATACAAATCTGTTACCTGTCTGTTATATTCATCTGGTAAACTTGTTCTTCAAGGAAGTCAGGTTGAAACTGTGGCAAACGAGCTAGGTCTTAAGTCTGATAAAAAAACAGCTTCTCAACATTCTGTTGTTCAAACTCGTGACCAAAATATTCCCTTAATTGGAAGTGATGAAGTTGGTAATGGTTCTTATTTTGGAGGGCTCGCCGTTGTAGCGAGCTACGTTGAGCCTACTGATCATCCTTATCTTAAAGAGCTTGGTGTAAACGACTCTAAAACTCTTAACGACCATAAAATTAGACAGATTGCTCCTTTGTTAGAAGAAAAAATAAGACATAAAGCCCTGCTATTATCTCCCCAAAAATATAATCAGATGGTCGGTCCCGACAAAGCTTACAATGCGGTCTCAGTCAAAGTCGCCTTACACAATCAAGCCATTTTCCTGTTATTGCAATCAGGTGTTAAACCTAGTAAAATCGTAATTGATGCTTTTACTAGTAAGCAGAATTATCAAAAACACCTCAAGAAGGAAAAAAATCAGTTTCCTAATCCTTTGTCTTTAATTGAAAAAGCTGAAGGACAATTTTTGGCAGTTGCAGTTAGTTCCATCATCGCCCGTAACCTTTTTTTAGAAAATTTAGATCATCTCAGCAAAGAGCTAGGCTATCAATTACCTAGTGGGGCTGGGAAAGCATCCGATTTGGTTGCTAGCCAGCTTATCCAAGCCTATGGCATGTCAGCTCTTGACTATAGTGCCAAGTTACATTTTGCAAATACTAGTAAAGCAATGGCTTTAAGTAAAAAATCATAATTATCGAGGAAAAACATGAAAAACTTTATCAAAGAATGGGGACTCTTTATCCTCTTTATCCTTATTTTCGGAATTTCACGCCTTACCTATTGGCAGCCTGTCAGAGTTGACGGCCATTCAATGGATCCTACCTTAGCCCACAATGAACGCTTAATCGTATTACGTCATACAAAAATTAATCGTTTTGATGTGGTCGTTGCAAAAGAAGAAGAAGACGGTCAAACCAAAGAAATTGTTAAGCGAGTCATTGGTCTGCCTGGCGACACTATTTCTTTCAAAAATGATATGTTATCTATTAACGGCAAAGAAACACAAGAACCTTATCTTAAAGAGTACTTAGCAGCCTTCCAAGAAGATAAGCTTGAAAAAACTTACTCTTATAACACTCTCTTTCAAGAGTTAGCAAAAAGTGCTAATGCTTTCACTGTTGATAGTTCTGGGAGGACAGAGTTCTCAATTACTGTTCCTAAAGGAGAGTATTTCTTACTCGGGGACGACCGGATTGTTTCACGCGATAGTCGTGAAGTAGGAACCTTCAAAAAAACTGATTTAATTGGAAAAGTAAAATTGCGATACTGGCCAATCAATAAGTTTCACATATTTCAATAGAACCCCTGCCACTGGCAGGTTTTCTATTATCTCAATTAGAAAGGCTCTTTTATGGAATACTTTTTCTCTGGAAGTATTGATCGGATTATCTTTGAAAATGCTAGTAATTTTTTCAAAATCTTACTAGTAGAACTTGAGGATACTGATAGTGATTTTGATGATTTTGAAATTATTGTAACAGGGACCATGGCAGATGTAGCAGAAGGAGAAGACTATACCTTTTGGGGTGAATTAACCCAACATCCTAAGTATGGCCAACAAGTCAAATTGACACGTTATCAAAAAAATAAACCAAGTTCATCAGGTCTTATCAAGTATTTTGCCAGCGACCACTTTAAAGGTATCGGAAAAAAGACCGCTGAAAAAATTGTTCAGCTTTACGGTGAAAACACTATTGATAAAATCTTAGAGGATCCTAGTCAATTAGAGACAATATCTGGTTTCTCAAAAGCCAATAGGCAGGCCTTTATTAGCAAATTAAAACTCAACTACGGAACCGAACAGATCATTGCTAACTTAGTGGCACTCGGCATTTCCAATTACTATGCCTTCCAGATTTTTGATACTTATAAAGAACAGAGCCTAGAAATTGTTAAAGAGAATCCCTATCGTCTAGTTGAGGATATTCAGGGAATTGGCTTTAAAATGGCCGACGCACTTGCTGCAGAAATTGGAATTGCTAGTGACGCTCCAGAACGTTTTCGTGCCGCCCTTTTGCACTGCTTACTGCAAGAATCAATAAACCGAGGGGATACCTACATTGAAGCTAGAGACCTCCTTGACTATGCCATTACTCTCTTAGAGGAGGCTCGACAAGTAGAATGTGACCCTGCTCAAGTTGCACAAGAATTGAGTCAATTAATTACTGATCAAAAAGTCTACAACAGTGATACAAAAATCTTTGATAGCAGTCTCTTCCTTGCTGAAGAGGGCATCCAAAAACACCTCAACCGGATCCTTGCGACTCCTCTAATAAAGGAATTAAAACAAAGTCAAATCTTCGATACCATCCAAAGCATTGAAGACCAGCAAGGTATCCATTATGACCACGTTCAAAAAGAAGCGATTTCTAAAGCGTTAACAAATAAAGTATTTATCCTAACTGGTGGACCTGGGACTGGAAAAACAACGGTTATCAGAGGTATCCTAGATGCCTATGCTAAGTTACATAAGATTGACCTTGACAAAAAAGATATTCCCATTGTTTTGGCAGCCCCCACAGGTCGAGCTGCCCGACGCATGAACGAATTAACGGGATTACCTAGTGGGACAATACACCGTCATCTTGGTTTAAACGGCGATAATGATTATCAATCCATTGACGACTTCTTAGATTGTGACCTCATTATCATTGATGAATTTTCCATGGTGGATACTTGGTTGGCTAATCAGCTCTTTGGTGCTATTAGTTCTAACACCCAAGTAATCATTGTAGGAGATAGCGATCAATTACCTTCTGTCGGGCCTGGTCAAGTTTTGGCGGACCTTTTAAAAGTGGACATCCTCCCTCAGATCGCCCTACGTAAAATTTTTAGACAATCTGAAGATTCAACCATTGTTGAGCTAGCTAACCAAATCCGACAAGGACATTTACCTGCTGATTTCAAAGAAAAAAAGGCAGATCGTTCTTATTTTGATGCTTATGCACAGCATATTCCGACAATGATTACCAAAATTGTCTCCTCTGCCATTAAAAGTGGCATTGACCCTGAAGAAATTCAAATTTTGGTACCTATGTATAAAGGTCAAGCCGGAATTAATAGCTTGAATCAATTGATGCAAGAACTCTTGAACCCTCTTCAAAATCAAACAGAATTTCTCTTTAATGAAACGCATTTTCGACTTGGAGACAAGGTTTTACATTTGGTAAACGATGCTCAGCTAAACGTGTTTAATGGAGATATTGGTTATATTACAGATTTGATTCCAGCTAAATATACCGAATCAAAACAAGATGAAATTGTTATGACTTTTGATGGGAGTCAAGTGACCTATCCTCGCAATGAGTGGTTAAAAATTACGTTAGCTTACGCCATGAGTATCCATAAATCTCAAGGGAGTGAATTTCAAGTTGTTATCCTACCTCTAACACGACAATCTGGGCGGTTGCTCCAACGTAATTTAATTTATACAGCCGTTACGCGCTCCAAAAGCAAATTAATTATGCTTGGTGAATACTCAGCCTTTGATTATGCCATTAAACACGTGGGTGACCGGCGCAAAACCTATTTAGTGCAACGCTTTAGTTACAGTAATAAGGATAGCCAACTCTTACATACCCACCAAAACCAGCTAGAGAGCTCAGCAATTTCAAAAGCTAGAAGCTCCATAATAAATACCCCAAAGTCAATGGATGAGCCAGCTAAGCCCCAAGAAGATTGTCGCTTAACGGTTAATAACTTTCTTTCAATCGATCCAATGATTGGCCTTAGCCAAGAAGATATCCTCTCTTTTTTCAAAAAAATGTGATTCACCCCTATGTGCCCTAATAAACTTATGATATAATGAACTTGTATTACTAATAATATACAAAAGGGTTGGAGGTTTATATGATTTCATACGAAAAAGTGCGTCAGTCACTTAAAACGCTCAATATTCTGATTATTGTTCTGAATGCTATTCTAGTAGTATTCTCTGTCTTTGGACTCATCTCATTGTTGCTTATTTTGAATAATGACCAGTTGATTTCACAAATGGGTGCTGATCAGGCGGCTACGCTAGAACAAGCTGTTACACCATTCTCGCTATTTATTTCTATTATTGCAATTGCACTAATGACCGCTATCATTGTCTACACGGTCATTAACCAATCAAAAATTAAAAAATTAATAGAAGTTAATTATTTACCTTACTACCTAGGATTTGGTTTATGTGCGGTTAATATTATTTCTACCTTATTAACTGCCCCAAATATTATTGGTATTGTCATTCAGTTGCTCTTCCTTACTCTTTATTACTTTGCTTTTAAGAAAGCAAAGACTTTAAATGAGAAAGAGCATTCTGAAACAATCGAAGATATCTAAAAAGCTTAGGACTATTTCCTAAGCTTTTTAGAGTTCTAGCAATATCTCGTCATTCTTTTCCTCTAACTGGGTTATAGTAACTCCCAGTAGTCGGATTCCTAATTCCGACTCTTCTATGCTGTCATAAATTTCATTTGCTGTTTGGCTTATTACTTCTAAATCGCGGGTAGCCCGATCTAAACTAACACGCTTCGTCAAAGTTGTGAAATCTGCATAGCGAACCTTGAGAATGACAATTTTACCGCGTTTATTACTATTACTCAAGCTAGTAACAACACGCTGAACATGTTTGGCAATTTCCGCTTTTACATCTGCCTCCGCATACAATAGCTTGCTGTAGGTCCGCTCACTACCAATTGATTTTCGAATACGATTAGCCTTCACAGGTGAATAACTAATCCCACGCGCCTTCCGATAAAGATCAAAACCAAAGCGACTAAAGTGGTCAATCAAAGTTATTTCTGATAACCCCAATAAATCTTTTCCATTATAGATACCCATCTCATGTAGCTTTTCCACAGACTTTATTCCCACTCCGTGGAATTTTTCGATTGGAAGCTTCTCAAGAAATGGCTGCGCTTGATCTGGTAGAATAAGAGTTAAACCATGAGGTTTCTCAAAGTCACTAGCTAATTTTGCTAGGAACTTATTATAAGATATACCTGCTGAACAAGTCAGATGTAATTCCTTCCAAATATCATACTGGATTAGCTTGGCTATTTTGACAGCCGAAGTCAATCCTAATTTATTTTCAGTAACATCAAGATAGGCCTCGTCAATCGACATAGGTTCTACTAAATCGGTGTAGCGCTTAAAAATCTGCCGAATTTTTAGACCTACCTCTTTATATTTATCATAATTTCCCGAGATAAAGATAGCTTGCGGGCAACGCTCATAAGCTTCTTTCGAGCTCATTGCTGAATGAATACCAAAAGCTCTAGCCTCATAATTACAGGTCGACACAACACCTCTTCCTCCGGTTTCCCGAGGATCTTTAGCAATAACTACTGGTTTCCCTTTTAGGCCTGGATTGTCACGCATTTCCACTGCAGCAAAAAAAGCATCCATATCGATATGGATAATTTTACGAGAAGTGTCGTTAAGGAGCGGAAATATAAGCATAAAATCCTCCTATAATCATTATAACTTTAAATTTTTAGAAAGACAAAGGAATAGCAGTGATACAGATTGTTACTGTTTTCTCAAACTGTATTATAAAAGAAAAAATAATTTGTCAAGAAATATGCTTGGGAAAACGTTTCCTTTATGTTAAACTGATTGTGTAAGTGTAACAGAACCTTTTGTTACTAGAATATTTAAGGAGAAAATTATGGCAACTGTAAAAACAAACACAGATGTTTTTGAAAAAGCTTGGGAAGGCTTTAAGGGAACAGATTGGAAAGAAAAAGCAAGTGTTTCAAGATTTGTTCAAGCAAACTACACGCCTTATGATGGCGATGAATCATTCCTTGCTGGCGTTACTGAACGTTCATTAAAAATCAAAAAAATTATTGAAGATACTAAAGCAGAATACGAAGCAACTCGCTTCCCGTTTGACACACGTCCTTCTTCAATCGCCGAAATCCCAGCTGGTTTCATCGATAAAGAGAACGAATTGATTTATGGTATCCAAAACGATGAATTGTTCAAACTGAACTTCATGCCAAAAGGTGGTATCCGTATGGCGGAAACCACTCTTAAAGAGAACGGCTATGAACCAGACCCAGCAGTTCATGAAATCTTTACTAAATACGTTACTACCGTAAATGATGGTATCTTCCGCGCCTACACTTCAAATATCCGTCGTGCGCGCCACGCTCATACTGTAACTGGTTTGCCAGACGCATACTCTCGTGGACGTATTATCGGTGTTTATGCTCGTCTTGCTCTATATGGTGCAGATTACTTAATGCAAGAAAAAGTAAATGACTGGAACGCTATTACTGAAATTGATGAAGAATCAATCCGTCTACGTGAAGAAATTAACCTACAATACCAAGCACTTGGTGAAGTCGCTAAACTTGGAGACCTTTATGGTGTTGACGTTCGCCGTCCCGCAGAAAATGTTAAAGAAGCTATTCAATGGGTAAATATTGCCTTCATGGCTGTCTGCCGTGTTATCAACGGTGCTGCAACTTCCCTTGGACGTGTGCCAATTGTCCTTGATATCTTCGCAGAACGTGACCTTGCTCGTGGAACATTTACCGAATCAGAAATCCAAGAATTTGTTGATGACTTTGTTCTTAAACTACGTACAGTAAAATTTGCTCGTACTAAAGCTTATGACGCACTTTACTCAGGTGACCCAACATTCATTACAACTTCAATGGCTGGTATGGGTAATGACGGTCGTCACCGTGTTACTAAGATGGACTACCGTTTCTTGAACACTCTTGACAATATCGGTAACTCTCCAGAGCCAAACTTGACTGTTCTTTGGACTGACAAGTTGCCAGAATCATTCCGTCGCTACTGTATGAAAATGAGCCACAAACATTCTTCTATCCAATATGAAGGTGTGACAACAATGGCCAAAGAAGGTTACGGTGAAATGTCATGTATTTCATGTTGTGTATCACCACTTGACCCTGAAAATGAAGACAAACGTCACAATATCCAGTACTTTGGTGCTCGCGTAAACGTGCTTAAAGCCCTACTTACTGGTCTTAACGGTGGTTACGATGATGTTCATAGAGACTACAAAGTATTTAACGTTGTTGAACCAATCACATCAGAAATCCTTAACTACGATGAAGTTATGGCTAACTTTGAAAAATCTCTTGACTGGTTGACAGACACCTATGTAGATGCCCTTAATATCATTCACTACATGACTGATAAATACAACTATGAAGCAGTTCAAATGGCTTTCCTACCTAGTCATCAACGCGCTAATATGGGATTTGGTATCTGTGGCTTCGCTAATACCGTTGATACACTATCAGCGATTAAATATGCAACTGTTAAAACAATACGCGACGAAAATGGTTACATCTACGACTACGAAGTTACCGGTGATTTCCCTCGTTATGGTGAAGACGATGACCGTGTAGATGATATTGCTAAATGGTTGATGGAAGCTTACCATACTCGTCTAGCTAGCCACAAACTTTATAAGAATGCTGAAGCTTCTGTTTCTCTTCTTACAATTACTTCAAACGTTGCTTATTCAAAACAAACTGGTAACTCTCCAGTCCACCGTGGTGTCTTCTTAAACGAAGATGGTACCGTGAACACAAGTAAAGTTGAGTTCTTCTCACCAGGTGCTAACCCATCTAACAAAGCAAAAGGTGGTTGGTTACAAAACCTTAACTCACTTGCTAAACTAGAATTCTCTCATGCTAACGATGGTATCTCATTAACTACTCAAGTTTCACCACGTGCCCTAGGTAAAACATTTGATGAACAAGTTGATAATTTAGTTACTGTTCTTGATGGTTATTTCGAAAACGGTGGCCAACATGTCAATTTGAATGTTATGGACCTTAATGATGTTTACGATAAAATCATGGCAGGTGAAGATGTTATTGTTCGTATCTCAGGATACTGTGTCAATACTAAATACCTCACACCTGAACAAAAACAAGAATTGACACAACGTGTCTTCCACGAAGTTCTCTCAATGGACGATGCTGCTGAAGCTATCTCAGGGAAATAATTTTTGCTAAAAAGAAACAATGTCTATTGACATTGCTTCTTTTTTAGTTAAAATAGTTTTATGATTATCAAACAAACCCGAAATACCTTATCAAAAACGTACATTGATGCTGTTAAAATCCGTCAGACAGTATTCGTTGATGAACAAAAGGTACCCGCGTCACTTGAAATTGATAAAGATGAAGCGCATTGTCTTCACTTTACAGTATATCACGATGATGGCAGACCGTGTGCAACTTGTCGTATTCTTCCAAGCAAAAATGATACCACCATTACCTTACAACGTATGGCCGTTTTATGTGACTTTCGTGGCGATCAGATAGGACAGACCTTGATGACTTATGTGATAGACTATGCTCATATTCAAGGTTTTGAAAAAATTGTTTTGCATGCACAGTTATCGGCCCAAACTTTTTATGAAAAGCTTGGATTTTCACCAGTCGGTCCTATTTTTGAAGAGGCGGGTATTAAACACATTGCTATGGAAAAAACTATTTAAAAAAGGCTAGGCCTCTTTGTTCTTACTTTAGACATAGTATTGTGATCTTAAGCATCCTAGAAAGTGTTACATTAAAAAAAAGCTCAAGATATGATATGCCTATCAAAGATTCAAAAAATCCTCATCTTATTGAGGATTTTTCTACTTTTCTATTAATAAGAATCTTCGTTCAATGATTCTCTTCAAACGCGGACCTTATAACAGTCATTAAGGCATCACGCTCTTTAATCCATTCTGCTCTCTCATCTTTATCATAGGTACGGTTAGTGAGAAAAATAGCTGCTTCTCGCTTTTGATTATACATGATAAAAGTTCCAGTGTAACCAGTATGATCTAGATAACCTTTATTTAAGCGCCAAGCCAATGAGCGTTCTTTTTTCTGATGACTATAATTTTGAAAAAGCTTAGCTGAAAAGTCATCTTGCATGTAATGTTCAAGAAAAGTCTTCATATCTTTAAGAGTAGAAAAGAGCCCAGCTGACCCGGCATGATTTTCCAAGACCTTTGCTTTAGGGTCATGGACAATTCCGTCATCTATGCCTTTTACAGTCGGCACTGCACCAGCTCTTGGACCAAAGCTCGTTTCAGACATACCAAAAGGCTGAAAAATATAATCGAAGAACAGCTGATCTAAAGACTTATCCAGTAATTTCTCCAACATAAAGCCTAACAAGAGAAAATTGACATCGGTGTAGCGAAATGTTTTATCACTAGTCACTTTTAAGTGATTCAGTGCCTCTTTAAGCTGCGCTGCATTAAGTTGATTCCTATTTGGAATATAGGGGTCTAAACCGCTAGTATGAGTTAAAAGCTGCCGCACAGTAACCTCGTTACTGCTAAAATCGGGGTAGTAAAACTGCAATGGTCTATCCAGCTCTAAAGCTCCGCTATTGACCAAAAAAATAGATAAGGTTCCAACACCCACCACCTTGGAAACACTTGCTAAATCGTAAACTAAATTGGCTCTAACAGGCTCCGTGCCCTCAATGGTTCCCAGATAATATTCCTGCCATTTCCCATGCTGAAAGAGAGCTAAACTCGCTCCTGGATATAGCCCTTCAGAAATTTGCTTTTGAATAAAATCGGTAACTTTTGACATCATTTAGTAAACCAGATCTCAATAAGGCTTGGATCGGAAACAACTAATATTTTTTCCTTAGGATCCAAATAGACACTCACATTCTTTTCTTCTAAAGAAAGTTTTAAGGCCGCTAAGTCGTAGTCATTTGGTACTCTCACTTCTAAAATCTCTAAATCCCACGTTATATGTGGCTCAATAGCTAGGTCTGGGCCTTCTTTTTCAACGAAATCTATCGTTATTGGGAAATCACCTTCAAAAATATCTTGGTAAAAAGAACGCGACACTTGTTCTTCTAAAACATTGAGAACAATTGTTTCAAAGGTAAAATCAGTTAATCCTAGAAAACCTTCCTCTGCTGCCAATTCTGGTAAGTCAGTGATTTCTAATTGTCTGATATCATCCTCAGCATGTAATAAGAATCGGTCTCCTTCTGGTGATAAAACTTCAAAGGCATAGCCATTAGGGCCAATGAAAAGCCTATCTGCAGCTGCTCCGTGTGCCAAAAGTTGCTCAATAGCTTTAGCATCGCTTGTTTTTATGACAATGGTGTTAACTTTTTTAGGGCCCTCAACAGCGCGTGTTCTAACAGAAGGTGACTCTTCAATGACAAAACGTTTGTTACCTGATCCAAAGGAAGTAAAAATAGCAATTGCATTTTCCTCTGAAACTAATTTCAAACCTAGGTTTTGTTGGTAAAAATCGATATTCAATTGACGATTATTAACCCGCAAAACAGGCGTTAAAAAGACTGGATTTTCTAATGTAGACATGTCTTCCTCCTAATCCTCTGTTATTATAGACGAAAAACATTTTTTTGACAAGAAATTATGCGCTGACCTGCAATAACATTGACCTAAACCCTTTTTTTAGGTAGACTATTATCTATGCATGATCATTTAATCTTACACTTAATACAAGTGTTGCTCATTCTGGCAATGCTTTTTATTTTAATAACCTTAATCCGCCATTTTCGTCAGAACAAGATTAATCCCTTCAAACGTTTTTTGACTGGATTTTGGATTGGGCTCGTCACAGATGCTTTAGACACATTAGGAATCGGCTCTTTTGCCACAACTACAACTTTTTTTAAAGCCACAAAACTGGTTAAGGATGATAGTAAATTACCTGGAACTATGACTGCGGCACACGTTATCCCTGTTTTATTTCAGTCACTATGCTTTATCTTTGTAGTTAAGGTAGAAGTTATTACTCTTGTTTCAATGGCTGCAGCAGCCTTTTTGGGAGCTTTTTGGGGAAGCCGTATTACAAAAAGCTGGCATACCCCCACAGTTCAATTTATTTTAGGGGTACTATTGGTAATAGCGGCGAGTATTATGGTTTTCCGAATGATTTCTAATCCCGGTAACAATATTGTCCATTCTATGCATGGCTTACATGGTATCTGGCTTATTTTAGGTATTTGCTTTAACTTCATTATTGGTATTTTAATGACTATGGGATTGGGAAATTATGCCCCTGAACTCATCTTCTTTAGCTTAATGGGTCTAAGCCCCGCTGTAGCCATGCCGGTAATGATGTTGGATGCTGCTATGATTATGACCGCCTCTAGCCATCAATTTATTAAGGATAATCGTGTTTCTTGGGAAGGCTTTGCAGGCATTGTCAGTGGCGGAATTATTGGCGTTTTTCTAGCTGTCTTTTTCTTAACGAATTTACACCTAGACGCACTCAAGAAAGTTGTTGTGCTTATTGTTATAGCTACTGGAATCATGCTCATCCGATCTTCAATAACTAAAAAAACGAACTCAGATAGCACTCATCACAATAAAAAAACTCCTTAGCTGAAGCAATGCTGTCAAGTAAGGAGCTTTTTTATTATTTGATATAAAGTAGTTTAAAGATTGCAACTGCTAGAACAGCGGCCATAATTGGGCTAAGTACGGGTACCCATGCATACCACCATTTTGAATCACCTTTAGCTTGTCCAAGTACTGATTTAGGCAAGAAATGGTGAACGATACGAGGTCCAAGGTCACGAGCAGGATTTAAACCTGGACCAGTAGGTCCTCCTAAGGAAGCCACAAGCGTCATTACAAGGAAACCAATCGCTAAATGAGCCACCGCTAAGCTACCTGAAGTATAAGGAGCAACTTGTGTTTCAGCAATTGTTTTATCGTAACCTGCTGCAACCAGTTTACCAACTAATTCTGAGCCGAAAAAGTTCTTGGTTAATGCTAAAGCTCCAAAGAAAAGGACAAATGATCCAGCGAACTCATTAGCAAAGCCATTAATAATAGCAGCTTTTTGGCTAGCTTTTGTTCCATCATCGAGAGCTGAAATCGTGGAGAAAGAGCCCAAGATTGGATTTGGATTTTCTGTTTTACGGAAGTAAGGACCATAGACTCCGACAACGACAAGTTGACCAAACATAGCACCCAAAATTTGTGCAATGATATATGGAAGAACATGTGCCCAAGGGAATAACCCTGATACTGCAAGCCCTAACGTAAAGGCAGGATTGATGTGGTTTCCTGAAACGTTACCAAACATTAATGCTGGCATCATAACCCCAAAACCATAACCTAGGGCAATGATAACCCAACCTGAATTATTGCCTTTAGTTCCTTTTAAGTCAACGTTTGCAACTGCTCCATTACCTAAAATCAAAAGTAATGCCGTTGCAAGAAATTCTGTGACGTACTTCACAGTCCATGTAACATCCATTTGTTTATACTTCCTCCAAGTGTTTAATAGTTTAGACAAGTACCATTTTATCAAGTATAATAGACAATGTAAAGCTGTATAAAAAAATTAAAACGTTTACTTATTAGAAAGAATAGTTACAAAAATGAGATATAATCAATTTTCCTATATCAAACCACAATACTTAGAAGCAAAAAAAGATCTTGAAACTTTGGGCTTTGTCTTTAAGGATCAGCAAGATCCAAAAAATCTATTGAAGGCTTTTTTGGAACACTACTTTTTCCTCATAACCGATAAAGATTATCAATTAGCCAATATGATTGCCGACCAAAATACTGATTTGGCAACTTTCTTTCGTTCTAATGAGCCCTTGTCAGAAACAATCTTTCAACTTGTAGCCTTGCAACTGCTCGGATTTGTTCCTTTTTTTGATTTTCAAGATAGTGACCGCTTTGCAAAAGAAATTAGCTTCCCAGTGACCTATAATGAAACAAAATTCTTACTGAGTCTTCACCATCTGCTCGCTTGTCGTAACAAATTGGGAATGACTTTATTTGATGACCTAGTAAGTAAAGGCATTATCCCTCAAGATAACGACTATCATTTCTTTAATGGTAAATCACTGGCTACCTTTGATACTAACAATCTGATAAAAGAAATCGTCTATGTGGAAGCTCCTGTTGACACAGACTGTGATGGTTATAAGGACTTGATCAAAGTTAATATTTTGAGACCAAGAACACAACATAAAATTCCAAGTATGATGACTCCTAGCCCTTACCATCAAGGTGTCAATGAAGTGGCTAATGATAACAAATTACATCGAATGGAAACTGAGCTTATGCCCAAAAAAGCTCATAGAATCGAGGTAGAGACTCGAAACATTCAAACAAAGAAAGAGGAACATCCAACTCTTCCTAGAAGTCAAGCTACTGAGCACTTCTCTTTCATTGATTCCTATAGCCTAAACGACTACTTCCTAGCTCGTGGTTTTGCTAATATCTATGTATCAGGAGTGGGAACAGCAGGTTCAGACGGCTTCATGACCTCAGGTGATTACCTGCAAATCGAAAGTTTTAAAGCTGTTATTGATTGGCTAAATGGCCGAGCAGTAGCCTATACTAGCCACAAACGCGAAGCCCTCGTAGAGGCTAACTGGGCAAACGGTAAGGTCGCAACCACAGGTAAATCTTACTTAGGGACCATGTCAACAGGCTTAGCCACAACAGCTATTGATGGTCTAGAAGTTATCATCGCAGAGGCCGCTATTTCTTCGTGGTATGACTACTACCGTGAAAATGGCCTCATCTGTAGCCCTGGCGGTTATCCAGGCGAAGATCTAGATGTTTTAACCGAGTTGACCTATTCTCGCTCACTTCTAGCAGGAGATTACCTAAGACAAAAAGAGAAGTATCATGCGCAATTAAAACAGCAGACTGAGGCGCTAGACCGTGCAAGTGGCGATTACAATCAATTTTGGCATGATCGAAACTACCTTCCCCATGCTAAAAACGTAAAATGTGAAGTGGTCTTTACCCATGGCCTACAAGACTGGAATGTTAAACCAAGTCACCTTTACCACATCTTCAACGCTCTGCCTGAATCGGTTGCTAAACATGCCTTTTTACATCATGGCCAACATGTTTACATGCATAACTGGCAATCTATTGATTTCAGAGAATCGATGAATGCTCTTTTAAGTAAAAAGCTCTTGAATCAAGCTAACCATTATTACTTACCAAGTCTTATCTGGCAAGACAACCAGGAGACTCAATCATGGCAAATACTTGAACAATTCGGGGCACCAAACACTCATACTTTTACAATCGGTCATGGCCAACAAACCATTAATAACCATTATTCTGATGATGCTTTTACCAGCTATTGTAAAGACTTCAAAGTCTTTAAAAAAGAGTTATTCTCCGGCAAAGCAAATGTTCTTACGCTAGAGATCGTACTTGATCGAGACGTTCACCTTAACGGAAAAACATGCTTACATCTGCGTGTCAAATCTTCTGTGAATAAAGGACTTCTCTCTGCTCAGCTATTAGATAAAGGAACTAAGAAACGTTTCGGTGATACACCGAGTGTGGTCGAGCTAGCCTCTATTGACAATGGTCAAAATTTTGCACGTGAGGATCTAAAAGAACTACCTTTTACTGCTAGTGACTATCGTGTGGTCACAAAAGGGGTAATCAATTTACAAAATCGTCATGACTTGCTTACGGTTGAAGATGTTTTACCTGACCAATGGATGACTTTGGATTTTCATTTACAGCCAAGTATTTATCGCTTTAAAGCAGGAGATAAGCTCCATTTGCTTCTATACACTACTGATTTCGAACATACTGTTAGAGATAATAGTGATTATCAAATAGTGGTTGACTGTGAACAATCCTCTGTGGAATTTCCCATTGAAGGTTAATTAATAAAGCAGTCTGGTTCCCCTTAAGGAGAAAAAATGAAATCACTTGCACAAGAAAACTATGAAAATAGCCATCACTTTTGGTATCAGGCAGATACTTTTCAAGAACATGACTATGGCTCTATTTTTAACCACCAAACTGACTGGCTAGAACAATTGCAAATCGTTATTAAAGAAGATTTAAGCAAATATCCCCAAGAGAATGATTTTTACTGGTATTTCGGAGAAGGCTTAGATAACATACCTTTGATGGTACGCTATAAGAATGGTCAGTATGATATTCAAATTAACCTCAAAGATTTTGATTTCGCATTACATTTAGATGCTATTTTAGCTTGGAAAGAAAGTTTAATTACCATCTTAGTAGCAAAATAAAACCTTCTAACTGCTATTTCTTAATTGAAAAATTAGCTAGGATAGTACTATCAGTTATAAGTAACCATTGCCAATAACTAATAAAAGAAGACAAACTTCACAGCCGAGGTTTGTCTTCTTTTATTTTATATAGAAAAGTAAGTTCATTTCATAAAAACCGAATCGTCATCCAAAAAAATATCATCAACTGAAACCGATAGAATCTCTGCTATTAAGCACAATTTTTCGTATTTTGCTCGCCTTAACATAGATACATCCTTTTCATATCTAGCAATTGTCCGAATAGAAATTCCTGTCTGGCTAGCAAGCTCTTCTTGTGTAAAGTTACGAGCACGTCTTATTTCTCTCAAAGTTAGTTTAGACACTTAGCACCTCCAAAAAATATTTTTAATTAAACCTTTATGATAACAACATTATAAACTTCGGTTTTTATGAAGTCAAGTTTTTCCTGTACTTTTAGTCAAGTTTTTAAAAAATATTTTGAAAAACTGCCATTTATGGTAAGATAGTAGATATAATCTGACAAAGGAGTCTGCTTTATGCCAACACAAAAGTCTTATTTCCCAAGCAATTTAAAATATCTCAGATTAGAAAAAAAGATGGAGCAACTAGAACTCGCCCTTAAAATTGGACGTAAAAGTGCTTCGACTATTAGTGAATGGGAAAATGGCAAATATACCCCAAAGCAAGATATACTTCTCAAGGTTGCCGAGCTTTTTCAGGTTGATATCAACACCTTAGTCTACACTGACTTGGTTAATGAAGGGAACTACCATTATAGTCAGGTCAATAACAATGATATTACATACATCTCGGAACATTTAGATCCTAAGCTCATGGAAGAATGGATTCACTTGGGAAAACATTTATTAGAAGAACAGAATAAAAAAACCACTGATGACTAGTCACCAGCCCTACTTCTGTGGCTAATCTTCATTCAAAGACAAACTCTAAATACTGGTTTGTCTTTTTTTTTATACTAATCTGTGTGTTTAAATACCACAATAATGAGGCGCTATTTTTAGACTTAATGAATTTCATATCTTTTTTCTCATTAATTTTTCATTCCCCAACATAAAAGACTGAAAGTGTTCCAAAACTGTTCCAAATCTTCACTTGACTTGTTGTAAGCCTTTTCATTTGATAGAATGGTGGTAACAAAAGCAAAGGAGAAAGCCTATGGCCACCATCAATTGTTTCCCAAAAGAGAATATTCGAAAAGATAATTCTCATTTCTCAGAAGCCAAAGCTTTGATTGAAACAGCTTTTTATGGTAATAATGTAAAGCTGATTAAGAGTTTAGAAGAAGCCTATAATTTAGCTTTCAATGCGCCAAATACAATCGTTTTAGACCAAACTGTCTCGCATCCCCATGATTTAGGTTTGCCAACGAATGCTAAGGTATTGTTAGCTAACAGTGGGGCTATCGTTGGTAGAACCGCAAAGGCTAGACGACTTTCTGGAAAAAATCCAGAAGAAGATTGCCAAATTGCAGCCATTTTAAGAGAAGCTCTTTATCAAAGTGGTTTTAAGCCTTTTATTTCAGGGCAAGCTGTGGTTGGTTTGGATCAACAATTTATGGTTAAAGCACATATTATGATGCCTGAAAATGAAAGTAATAATCTGTATTCTTGGTTACTAAATTTTCAAATTTTAAATGACCATTATCAAGAACTCCTAAAAGAATCTCAATCTTTAAAGGAAAATGATATTTACATTTACTTCAACCCTGATTGGTCTCACCCTGACTATCCCCAAGGTTTAGCCTACTTTGATAAAGACCACAATGTAGCGGCTATCTTAGGCTTAAATTATTTTGGTGAAATAAAAAAAGCAACATTGACTCTAGCTTGGGCAATTGCTGCGCGGCATGATTATGTTGCTTGCCACGGTGGCCTAAAAGAATTCAAAAATGGTAGAAAAGCTTATGTTGCTTCCTTCTTTGGTCTATCCGGCTCTGGAAAATCAACCTTAACACACGCTAAACACGACGGTAAATACCCTATTCAAGTCCTTCATGATGATGCCTTTATTATTTCGACAAAAGACGGTTCTTCTGTCGCCTTAGAGCCAGCTTACTTTGATAAAACAAGTGACTATCCAGCAGGGCACCCAGAACAAAACTACTTCTTAACTGTTCAAAATTGTGGCGTTACGTTGGATTCTGATGGCAATAAAGCGCTAGTCACTGAAGATATCCGCAATGGAAATGGTCGTACCGTTAAATCCCGCTTTGCGACACCAGACCGAGTAGATTGTGTTCATGATCCCATTTCAGCCATTTTTTGGATAATGAAGGACGATTCTCTACCACCTTTAGTGAGAGTTTCTGATCCTATTATGGCCTCTGCCTTAGGCTGTACACTGATGACTAAGCGCTCCAATGCTGAAAATGCAACAGGAGATCTGGGAACTTTAGTTATTGAACCTTATGCTAACCCTTTTCGTATCTATCCCTTACAAGAAGACTTTGAGAAATTTTATCAACTTTTTGCTTCAGGAGTTGATTGCTACATCATCAATACTGGGGACTTTTTAAACCAAAATATTGATAAGCAAACGACTTTATCCTGCATTGAGGCTATTGTCAATCAAACTGCAAGCTTTAAAAACTTTGAAAAAGTTCCTGATTTTTCTTACTTACAACTGGATAAGTTTACGATTGATGAAAACAATGCTGATTACCGTGCTTTGCTAAGAGAAAGAATGGCTTTTCGTCTTAATTTCTTGAAAGACTTGTTTGATGAAGATAAAGAAAATACCCACATAGAGCAAAGTGTCCTTAAGTTAGAAAAGATAATAGCACATTTAAGCTAAAGAAAAACATTAAGTGGTCTAAGATCACTTAATGTTTTTCTTTAGCTTAAATCAATACTAACAGACACTTCTTGGATCGGAACATCATAGAAAGGATCTTCTCTTCGACCTAAGAAATCTCGAGCTTGTTTAGGGAAGGAAGCATAACTGAGAACATCTTCCTCACTTTTAGCATACTGTGCAATATCCTCGCGTAAGCTTGGAAGTTGAGGCTCAATGAGGTCTGCAGGCCGGATAGTGATAACTTCTTCATCACCAATAATTTTTTCCTTAATGCCTGCTGCTAGAGGTGCTGGCGGCCTGCCATAAAGGCCACGAACGTAATCTTTAATCTCATTTGGAACGACTTTAAATCGTTCCCCTGAAATGATATTCATCAAAGCTTGAGTTCCGACCATTTGTGATAATGGCGTTACCAATGGTGGGTATCCCAAGTCTGCTCGGACTCGAGGTACTTCTGCTAAAACGTCCTCATATTTATCAGCTAAGCCTTGTTCTGTTAACTGGCTTAATAGGTTAGATAGCATACCACCTGGTACTTGATAAATCAGGGTTTTAGGTTCTATATCTTTTACTTTTGGATTCAGCAGCCCCTCAGCACGGAAATGATCACGCACTGTATTAAGATGCGCAGCTACTTTTTCGACTTCTTTTAAGTTAATACCTGTTTCAAAACCTAAATCTTCAAGACCCATAACCACTGATTCGGTTGCGGGTTGGCTTGTCCCGCCAGCAAATGAAGATACTGCTGTATCAATAATATCAGCACCAGCTTCTGCAACCTTGAGATAAGTCATTTCTGAAATACCACTGGTTGCATGAGTATGGATTTCAAGTGGTAAATCCACTACTGATTTAATACCTTTGACCAAATCATAACCTATTTGTGGGGTAAGAACTCCTGCCATATCTTTGATACATATCGAGTCCGCACCCATTTGCGCATATTCTTCTGCCAATTTAACAAAGTAGTCGACAGTGTGAACAGGACTTGTGGTATAAGAAATTGCAACCTGCGCATGTCCCCCAAACTCCTTGGTAGCTGCTACAGCTGTTTGCAAATTACGAGGATCGTTTAAGGCATCGAAAATTCGAATAATATCAATCCCATTTTCAATCGATTTTTGGACAAAAGATCTTACAACATCATCGGCGTAATTGCGATAACCTAACAAATTTTGACCACGTAATAACATTTGTAATTTCGTTTTCTTGACTGCCTTACGGATAGTACGTAGACGCTCCCAAGGATCTTCATCTAAATATCGAAGACAAGAGTCAAAAGTTGCACCCCCCCAGACCTCTAAGGCATGATAGCCGGCATTGTCTAAGTTTTCTAAGATTGGTAGCATCTGTTCTGTTGTCATACGTGTTGCAATTTGGCTTTGCTGTCCATCTCTAAGAACTGTTTCCGTAATACGGACTTTTGTCATTTTATTCCTCCTTAGTGTGACTAATTGTTGAAGCGATGATTTGCTGAATAGCTTCCTGCATTTCCTCTACGCTGTGTTTACGAGAACGTCCACATACTTTAGCGTCCTCCGAGCAGACATAGCATCTTCTAGTTGGCAGACCAAGATCTTGGCGGCTAATAGACTGCAAATGTCCATCTGCTAAGGTAAGCACATCAAGATCAAATAGCCTCCCTAAAGGATTTTCCGTCTCAAGAGCAATCATCCTTTCTTTCAGAGAAGTTGCTGATAAATTAGTTAAAAGATAGTACTCAGCTCCTGTTTTTAAAGGGAGATACATGTCATAGGAAATGACTTGGTCAGCTAATTTTGCCTGAACGACGGCTATCATCTCTTCAAATAACGCTAATAGTTGCGGTGAGGTTTTTATTGGTCCTGGAATATTCATTGTTACCGATAGGAGATTAGTGTCGGTATTTTCTTTCAATAAAGAGAAATGTTGGAAACTTCGTTGCTCTCTAGCTTCCATCATCTCTTCCAAACTTATTTTTTCACCAGCAAATAAATCATCATTAGACATTATGGACAACATCAATCAAACTTCCATCACGATATTCAATTAAGGCAACTACTTTATCTCCATATTGGATAGCATCAGGTTGACCAACGATGGCATAAGCTTTATCTTTCAACTCTTGAATTGTCAATTGTGGTACTTTTAAATCCTTAAAATGTTCTACTAAATCAGGTCTATTGGGATTAATAGCTATACCAATCTCAGTGACAATGACATCAACACTTGTTCCGGGAGTGATGACCGTGTTAACTTGGTCTACAAAGGTTGGAATACGACCACGTACCAGTGGTGAAATCACTAAGCTCATTTTCGCAGCAAATGCTGTATCACAATGACCACCCGAAGCGCCGCGGATAACGCCATCTGAACCAGTCATAACATTAACATTAAAGTCAGTATCAACTTCTAAAGCTGATAAGATACAAGTATCTAGCTGGTTAATAACTGAACCTTTGCTCAATGGTGAGGCATACATATTAGCATCAATTTCATAATGTTGACTATTTTTATCTAAAGAAATAGCTGATGGATGGTCAAAGTCCTGAACATCGATAATTTTTTCAACTAAACCTTCTTGTAGAAGCTCAACCATGGCATTGGTAATGCCGCCTAAAGCAAAGCTGGCTGTGACACCATCTTTAAGCATCTGTTCTCTCATATAGCGAGTAACTGCTAATGAAGCTCCGCCTGTTCCCGTTTGGAAAGAAAAACCTTCTTTATAATAAGGGGAATTGGTGATAACTTTTGAAGCATACTCAGCAATGAGCAACTCTTTAGGATTTTTCGTGAAGCGCGTCGCACCTTTGGCGATACCTGCTGGGTCACCAATAGCATCAACGACAACGACATAGTCTACATCAGTTTGAGGTATTGAAATTGGCGTGTTTGGATACGGCATTAAACTATCTGTAATAATGACAACCTGATCTGCATACTTAGCGTCAATCATAGCATAACCTAAGGATCCACAGGTCGCTTTACCTTTGGTTCCATTGGCATTTCCATAAGCATCTGAACTTGGAGCTCCCAAGAAGGCAACATCAATATGGATATCCCCTGAGGCAATGGCACGCGCACGACCTCCATGTGAGCGGATAACGACAGGATTTTCCATTATTCCTGAAGAGATAGCCGCACCTACTTTATCACGTAATCCAGAAGATGTGATATTGGTGACTACCCCATTTTTGATATGCTCAATCAGGGGCTCATGAATATTGGCAATTGAGCTTGGAGCAATTGATATATTTTTGATTCCTAGATTAGCAATTTCCTCTAAAACCATGTTCATGACATAGTCCCCTTCACGGAAATGATGATGGAAGGAGATCGTCATGCCATCTTTTAGGCTGGTTTTTTCAATTGCTTCACGGATGCTTGCCAACATTTTATTATCTTTTGGTTTAACTGGTCGAATAGTCCGACTTGCTTCTTGGTAATTTTGAATATGCGCTAATTCACCTTCAAATATACCATATAAGTCAGCATATTCTTGAGGAATGTCGCGTTTAACTTTATTGATAACCATTAGATATCCTCCTCAGTAAGTAATTGAGCAGCTTTGGCAAGCATAATCACACGCTCTGCACGTTCAACAATTGGTTTATCAACCATTTTACCTTTCAGGGAAATAACACCCGAACCTTTACTTTCTGCTTCACGGATTGCCCAGATAACTTCTTTAGCATCTTGAATTTCTTTTTCTGTAGGTGCATATAGCTCATTCACTAAAGGAATTTGACGTGGATTGATAACTGATTTTCCATCAAATCCAAGTTGTTTAATCATACGAACTTCATTTTGGAAACCTTCGGTATTATTTACATCCGAATACACTGTGTCTATAGCAGCAATACCAGCTGCGCGAGCTGCGTGTAGTATCATACTCCGAGCAAAGAAAAGCTCTTGACCATCAGGGTGACGTCGCGTTTTCATATTAGTTACATAATCTTCTGCTCCCAAGGCAATCCCAATCAAACGATTTGATGCTTTTGCGATCTCCCGTGCATTAAGAACTCCTTCTGCCGATTCAATAGCTGCCATCATTTTTGTACGTCCAATTTCAATACCATTTTCACGTTCAACACGTTCAATAACAGCTTCTACATCGATGATATCTTGGGCAGTTTCAGTTTTAGGCAAGCGAACCACATCAACACCTGCTATAACAACAGCTTCAATATCCAAAGCTCCAACTGTATCCAGACCATTAACACGAACAACAGTTTCCACAGAACTGTAATCAAATGTTTTTAAAGCAAAATGAACCAAAGCTCTAGATGTGTCTTTTTCTCTTAATGAAACCGAGTCTTCCAAATCAAACATAATTGAATCTGCTCCATAAAGCGGAGCATCTCTAAGCATAGCTGCGTTTGCACCCGGAACAAACATCATAGTTCTTCTTAAACGTTCCATGTGTCAATCTCCTTCCAATTGTATTGATCAATGCCTGCTGCACGGTGCACAGCTACAAGGGTTCGAGCCTGAATCGTGCAATCAAGCGCACCTTTGTCAACAGCGTAAATAGAGGCTTTGTCAACACCTAAATGGTTTAAGGATTCTTCAATGACCTGACGAATGCGACGACCAAATTGTTTCTCAACACTGCTTTCCAAATCAATCGTAATGCCATTTGTAGCTGGACTAACCGTAATCATGATATCGCTTGATTCCAAACTTCCTGCAACCGCAGTTTGTGAAATTTCCATAAATATACCTCTCTATCTTGATGTCTGACATCTGATTAGTAAATGTTAGGCAAGTCTTAACTTTATTTATTTTTCTGGCAATAACTTAATGAGAAGTTCTGCCACGGCATAAAGTATTCCTAAAACGATAAATACGCCTGCCATTCCTAGCGCCATAAGCTCAAATGCCATGACTAAATGTTCCATATTCATAATTATCTATCCTCTTCTAATTATCAATCTATTCTTAGCTAAAGAATGATAGTAGTAAACCACCCGCAATAACAGAGGCAATTTGACCAGAAACGTTAGCCCCGACAGCATACATTAGGATGAAATTCTGTGGGTCCTCATCAGTTGCCATTTTTTGAATGACACGGCTTGACATCGGAAAGGCTGAAATACCAGCCGCACCTATCATTGGATTAATTTTATTTTTGCGGAATAGATTTAAAATTTTTGCAAACACAACACCACCGATGGAATCCATGATAAAGGCAACTAAGCCAAAGAGAATAATCATTAATGTTTGGAAATTCAAGAAAAGATCAGCCTGCATCTTAACAGAGATTGTTAACCCTAAAAGAATTGATACAATATTTACTAGCTCATTTTGTGCAGTCATTGAAAGACGATCTAAGACACCACACTCCCTTAATAAATTACCAAACATCAGGAATCCAACTAGCGGCAATGAAATCGGAGCTATGAAACCTGCCACAAAAGTAATAACAATTGGGAATAAAATTTTTGTTAGCTTCGAAACACTTTCTGCCTTATAGGTCATGCGGATTTGACGTTCTTTTTTGGTAGTTACTAATTTGATTGCAAAAGGTTGAATAATCGGCACCAAAGCCATGTATGAATAAGCTGCAACCGTAATTGGTCCTAATAGCTTAGGTGCTAGTTGATTGGCAACAAAAATTGAAGTTGGCCCGTCTGCTGCACCTATAATCCCAATTGAAGCCGCTTCTTTAATATCAAAGCCTGCCATGACTGCAACAACTACAACAAAGAAAATTCCAAACTGCGCTGCCGCTCCAAATAGTAACATAAATGGATTTTGAAGGAGTGGCCCGAAATCAATCATGGCTCCAATGCCGATAAAAATCAGGAGTGGGAATAATTCTGTCCCAATCCCAATATTAAATAGAGTATCAAAAACACCCTCTTGGTGTACGCCATTAACAACTTGAGTTAAAACTCCTGTACCAGGGAAATTAACTAAAATTGTTCCCAGTCCCATTGGAACCAATAGAGTTGGTTCATATTCTTTTTTAATCCCTAAATACATTAATAGCCCACCGATGATCATCATCGTAATTTGTGGGATGGTAATAGAGGTTAAACCTTGAATTAATATTTCCACGTGACACTTCCTTTTCTAAATTCTTTCCAAACCTAATTGATAGTGATCAAACCATCACCTGCATTAACACTTTGTCCTGTAGAGACATGGATGGCTGAAACAGTTCCAGCTTGACTAGCAACAATTTCATTTTCCATTTTCATGGCCTCCAAAATCATCAATGGCTGATTCTCAGTAACAGCATCTCCAACATTGACAAGAATTTTCAAAATAGTACCAGGCATAGGGGAGGCCATTGCATCAGCACTTGCTGGCACTACTGGACTGGCTATTGGAGCAGTGTTTTCTTCCACTACTGGGATAGCGTTCTCAACTGGAGCTACCGGGCTTGGGGGCGGAGCTACTGGAGCTGGCGCAACTGCCCCTCCAATTTCTTCCATTTCCACCATGTATTCTTTTCCATCAATTGTAATTTTAAATTTACGTAACATCTTATTATTCTCCCAAAATTTCATTTTTTTACGATAAACGGATTTAACCACAAACCGTCTATCCGGTTTGTCTATACTAGCAATACTTGTTGCAATTAAAGAAACCGTTAAAAGCTCAGGGTTCCTTTGCCAAATTTTCTTGACCTTGAACTGGCTTTTTGGTTGATCTCCAGCAGCAATTGCAGTTGCAATTAAGCTCACTAGTGTTGAATCATCAGATTCTGCAGGGATGTACCCGGGTAATAATTCCCAGTCATCTTTTTCTTGACTTTTTATTGTAAATGATTGATTACTATTACCTAAAGTGTTTCCTTTTCGACCGAACAGGCGTTGAAATATTCCCATTAAATTCCTCCTTTCATCTCCTCATGATATGATGACAGACCAGTGGTCTATAGACTTTATATGCTAATGCTATTATATAATGAAAACGCATTTATGATTGGCTTTTTTGTGTTTTTTCATTTTCAGATATTATCATTGAAATGAAAATAAAGAAAATGTGAACTTTTTCTCAAGTTTTTGTTTTTTTATTGTTTTTTCTAAAAAACCGCTTTCATTTTCAACCGCTTTCATATAAACTATGATTGTCACTTACTCAATGACAGATTTTTTAATCGAAATGTCCAGAAAATTATAATTATTAAATAACCCCTATTTTGTAAACTAAATAAATTATATAAAGGAGAGGCTTATGTTACTCACTATTTTGGCTTATGCCATGATTGCCATTTTCATGTACGTGGTTATGTCCAAGAAAATGTCACCTCTATCAGCATTAGTAATGGTTCCCCTTGTTTTCACCATTATTGCTTTCTTTACTGGCGTCGCTGATATTACTGCAGATCAAGCATTTGTAAAATCACTTGGTGATGCAAAAATTGCCAACAATTTATCAGCAGTTGGACCAATGGTTCTATATGGAATCAATCAAACAGCAAAAACAGGGATTATGCTACTCTTTGCAATCCTTTACTTTTCAATCATGTTGGACACTGGCTTATTTGATCCAATAACTGAAAAGATGATTCGTTTTGCCAAAGGCGATCCAATGAAGGTTTTAATGGCAACAGCTATTGTATCAGCAGCCGTTTCAATGAATGGTGATGGTACAACAACAACCTTAATTGTTGTCTCAGCCTTCTTACCAATCTACCAAAAATTAAATATGAAAGTCATGAACCTTGGTGTCTTGATTATTCTTCAGAACACTATCATGAACTTACTGCCTTGGGGAGGTCCAACAGCGCGTGCCATGTCTGTCCTTAATGTCGGCTCTGAAATTTTAGCCTTCCTAGCGCCTGGAATGATTATTTCACTCCTTTACGTTATTTTCATTGTAGCTCCAAGCATGGGACGTAAAGAACGTAAACGTTTGGGGATTACAAATCTATCAGATCAAGAAATGAAAAAACTAACAGAGATTTCTGATCCTGAAAAAGAAGCAACTCGTCGTCCAGATTTATTCCTTTTCAATGGAATTATGACTATCGTTCTTATTACATGGTTAGTCGCTGGATCATTTATTCCAGCCATTCAAGTCCCTTCTCTTTTACTCTTTGCAGTTGGAACAATTGTAGCTCTCATGGTGAACTATCCTAACCTAAAAGACCAATCTAAACGTATTGGTGATAATGCTGGCGATGCCGTGCAAGTTGTTATTCTCGTTTTTGCTGCCGGGATTTTTATGGGACTCTTCCAAGGATCAGGTATGGCAAATGCTTTAGCGCAAAGCTTTACAACCATTATTCCTAAACAACTGGCTGGTTTCTGGGGATTAATTATTGCCCTCTTATCTGCTCCAGGTACTTTCTTCTTATCAAATGATGGTTTCTACTATGGCATCATGCCAGTCCTAGCTCAAGCTGGTGCTCGGTACGGATTTGACAACATGTCAATGGCTCTAGCATCACTCATGGGACAAGCCTTCCACTTACTAAGCCCTCTTGTTGCCTTCATTTACCTTCTTCTTCGCCTGACTGGCTTGGATATGGGAGAATGGCAAAGAACGGCTGGTAAATATGCACTTGGGATTTTCATCATCTTTATCCTAACCATTATTCTAATGGGGCATATGCCAATCTATATCCCTCAATAATGAGTTGCTACCTCCAATAAACAGGTTATTTTCCTTGAAGGATAACCTGTTTTTAATTACTAGCCCCAAATTAGCTTATCCGAATAAGCCTATATTTATTCAAACAAATTGGTTATAATGAAAAGAAAAGTAAGAAGGAGATCTTATGAATTCAGTTACCAATCTAGTCAAAAAAAACCTAGAATTATCCAAAAATATTCCTCTTAAGATTGCTTTATATGAAGCCTTCAAAAAAACCATTGTTTTAAGAGAAATACCTGCAGGAACCCGCATTAATGAAAAAGAATTCTCTACTGAACTAAACATTAGCAGGACACCCATCCGTTACGCTCTTAGTGTTCTTCAAGAAGAAAAGCTCGTTGAACATATTCCAAACAGAGGGATCATCGTCAAAGGTGTCAGCTTACAAGATGCTCATGAAATTTTCGAAATCCGTAAATCATTAGATACTTTAGCATCAACTACAGCTATGAATAAAATGACTAAGGAAGACTTTGATGAAATGAAACAGCTCTTAGAGACCTGCGAAGGTTATTTATTGGAGCATGAAATTGATAAAGTACTCCAAAACTTCAATGATTTTAATAACCTTATCTATGAGAAGAGTCAGATGCTACGCTTAAAAGAAATTGTTTCAAGGCTACAAACTTACTTACTCTATTTTCGCCGTATCTCCATTTCTTCTGACGCACGTCGTCGAAACGCATTAGATGAGCACTGGATGATTTATCGAGGAATGAAGAATAAAGACTATCAGCAGGTTACCCTGATTACCCACGAACATCTAAACCATTCTTTAGAATTTATTATTCAAGAAATGGAACAGACGAATGATTAGCCAGCAAAAAATAGCTATTTTTAGCCAGCTAGCAACTAAGGCTCTACTCTATGAAGTTACCTTAACACCTAAGCCGGGACTAGTTGACAGTGCAAATAACGGTTCTCATACTGATATGACCTTGAACACTTTCTTGGATTCTACTCTAGCTCTTGCCCCCCATTTCCAACGCTACGTTGAATTGGGCTATAAACACCACCAAAAAAAACCTCAAGAACTCTTCAACTTGCTTAGACAAGAGGGAATTTTAGCAGAAAAAGCCATGTTTCAAGCAACTAATGGCATCAATACCCATAAGGGTATCAACTTTTCCTTCGCTTTACTCCTAGGCTCTACCGGTGCCCATCTCGCCAAGCATCCAGAACTCTTGGAAAAAGCCACTTTTACTGCAGCAGATAGCCACGCTATTTGTCAAGCTATCATCCCAATGACCAGTCATTTGATTGAAATAGATTTAGGAAATTTGCAGAGCAAAACAGAATTAACCTATGGTGAAAAACTCTATCTTCATTATGGAATTAAGGGCCCAAGAGGTGAAGCTAGTCAAGGCTACCCTAGTGTCTGGAAAAAATCTCTGCCTTATCTTCGACAACTTGCTAAGGCAGAAATGACAAGTCGAGAACGGCAGTTACGATTATTAGTCTTTCTCATGACTTTCGTTGAAGATGCCAATCTTATTCACAGAGGTAGTATTGAAGACCTATACCAAGTTCAAGCAGATAGCCAAATACTTCTAAAAAAGGCAACTCATTTTGAACATTTGGTAGCTAACTTAGAAATATATAATCAAAGCATGGTAGAACGCAACCTTAGCCCTGGTGGATCGGCCGACCTTTTAGCTCTTAGCTTCTATTTTGCTTTCTTAGAAAAACTTTTATAAGCCAAAAACAGGACGCCTATAAGCATCCTGTTATTTAGCTGAATAAATAAAAAACTATTTTAATCAGTAGTGGCATAACAATAACTGTATACATGGTCCGACTAATCTGAATTCCAGCAATTTTAGCCATATCTCCTCTCCCATTCACCAGCCAAGAGAGAAATATCTGTCGCTCCCGCTGGTGATGACGCAAAAAGAGCCGATTGAAAATCCAGTACTCTTCTTTTACACATAAGATAGCCAAAAAAGCATTAATCAGTAGTAAATAACTAGTCAACATTCTCAAAATCGGAATCAATAGATAACACATAGCTAGCAAACTATTATAAGTAAAACTAGTCCCAATCATAAAATTCCTAGGTAGCCTTAGCTTTTTAGCAAGTAAGCCTCCAACTAATCCTACCATCAGAGTCTCTCCAAAACGAATCACTTATGCTCCAATCTAATTTTCGTTTTAGATGCTGACTTATACTAACTGTCCCCTCTTGCACTCGCCTCTTCCTAATCTAAGACCAGTGGTTTAATCTTTTTAACCACATCAAGTAAAGTACCGTCGCGTGCTTCGACGATTGCAACGACTTCATCTTCCCATTCCAGATCACTCGGTCGACCAACTAAACTATAGGCTTTTTCTTTTAATGCGTCAATGTCTACATGAGCAACTCCTGCCTCATCAAGCCACTTTTTAATATCTTCTCTCAAGGGGTTAACGGCAATACCATAATCTGTCACTAGCACATCAATACAATCACCTGGTGTTGTTACTGTAACAACTTTTTCACAAACTGTAGCCATTCTCCCCCGCGTTAGCAGGGTAACAATAATACAACACTTACTTCCAGCTGCGGTATCTGGATGCCCTCCAGGAGCTCCTCTTAAAATACCATCAGAACCTGTAATGACATTAACGTTGAAGTCGGTATCAATTTCTAAAGCCGAAAGAACCACAAAGTCCAACATGTTAACAAACGCTCCCTTATTAAAAGGATTTGCATATTGACTAGCACTTATTTCATGGTGTTTTGGATTTTTTTCTATATGTTCCCCAGCTGGCAGATCAAAATTCTGAACATCAAAGATATGTCCAACTAAACCTTTATCTTGAAGATCACAGATTGCATTGCTAATTCCACCTACGGCAAAGCCCATCTTAACATTTTTGTGACGCATATGGCTTTCTAAAAAGCGGTTTACAGCTAATGATGGGCCACCTGCACCAGTCTGGAAAGAGAATCCCTCTTTAAAGTAAGGAGTTGCTGCAATAATATTAGCAACATTTTCTGCCATCATCAATTCCCTAGGGTCTTGAGTCATACGCACTTCTTTGGTCGCAATTTTTTTATTATCTCCAATAGCATCAACAAGTACAACATAATCAACATTTATAGCATTAACTGTACAAGGAACATTGGGATAAGCATTGAGAGTATCTGTTACAATAACAGTATAATCAGCATAACAAGAATCATCAATCGCATACCCCATAGAACCAAAATTGTTTTTTCCACCAGTTCCTTTTGCGTTACCTTGTTTATCGCAAGAAGCTGCTGCTATAAAAGCAATATCAATATGGACTTCTCCGGTAGATATAGCACGTGGTCGCCCTCCATGGCTTCGAATAATAGCGGGTGTTTTCAATTTTCCAGCAGAAATTACTTCGCCAATCCGACCACGGATACCAGATGTTTGAATCCCTGTCACATAGCCTGCTTCAATATAATCGGCAATTAAGTCCTGAGCATCACCGAGTGAGGTTGCAGCAATCGTCAAATCTCTAACGCCAATCTCCTCAATCAATACCTTAGTTACCATACTCATGACATAATCTCCATTTCGGAGTGCGTGGTGAAAAGAGATTGTCATTCCATCTCGGACACCAATTTTTTGGCAGACTTCTTTGATTGATCCAACAACCTTACTATCTACGGGTTTAACGAATGGGCAAGAGTGAGGGGCATCTTTTTTATAGATTCTGCCATCCATATAATACTTGCCTTGATAAATATCTTTGTCCTCTCCTAACACTATTTCAGGAATATCCCGATTCACTGCGTTCTTCATAGTTCTATCCCTTCTTACATATCACCGTGGTAAACACCACTCGCTTTGGCCAAATCAATAATTCTTTGAGCCTCTTCAAAGAATGGTTTATCAACCATTTTACCATCAACGGTGTAAACGCCGACTCCATTTGTAAACTGCTCATTCATGGATCGAAGAAGTTTCTCAGCATACACAATTTCCTCTTTAGTTGGCGCAAATAACTGGTGCACCAAATGGATTTGGCGAGGATTAATAATAGATTTCCCATCAAATCCCATTTTACGAGCTAATTCAACTTCTTCGCGATAGCCTTCCATATCCTCAATTCTCGGGAAATTGGTATCATAGCATTGGATGCCTGCTGCGCGTGCTGCTAATAACATGAGTCCACGAGCTGTATTTATCTCGATACCATCCTTTTCAATTCCGACATGCATTGATTTACGGAAATCTCCGCCAGCAATGGCTACTCCAAACATTCTATCCGAAGCCATACAAATTTCGAGGGCATTAAGAATGCCTAATGGACTTTCAAGAGCAGCCATTAATAGTGTACGCCCTTCTTCTTTACCAAACTCTCTCTCAGCTGCCAATACAGCAGACTCGACAGTTTTCACATCTTTAGCTGACTCACATTTTGCTATCCTTATGCCATCAACTCCACCAGCTACAGCTACGCGGACATCTTCGTGCCAGTGCGGTGTATCAAGTCCATTGATCCGAACTAACACTTCTGTATCCCCATAATCAATAGTTGTCAGAGCATGATAGAGGGAGAATCGGGCAGCATCTTTTTGATTCTCTGCAACAGCATCTTCTAAATCTAAAATGAGACTATCTGAGCCAAAAATATAGGCATCTTTCAGAAGTGCAGGATTTTGTGCATTTAAGAACATCATCGTGCGACGTAAGCGATTTTTTAGTGGTTTTGATCTTGTTATTGGCATTAGAGTTTCCCCCATGGAATATTACTTTTAGATAAATCGTTGCTTCTATAAACAGCAGTTTGAATGCGAGCTTTGATAGTACAATCTAAAGCACCTTTGTCAACCATTATTAGCTTACCAGAAGTGACACCTAAACGTTCAAGCACTTCATAAACTGTTTTTTGAATGGCTAAACCATATTGATTCATGACGCTACTCTCGATGCTGACCTGCAAAGTATCGTGTGGCTCCACAATAACCTGAACATCCGAGGATTCTAATGTTCCAGCAATAGCTACTTTCTTGATTTCCATATCATACTCCTTGAACTTGGTTACTTCCATTATAACTAGCCATAATAAGAAGTAAAAGGTCAACTTGTCATCATCTTCCATGCCAATTAGGAATAGTTTCTATTTTCCAGGGAGTTAACAAAGTCATAATAATTAGGCTTTCATGCTTCTTTTATTCTTTCTATGGTCTACGATCATGCTGAAAGCAACTGTTTTTTCATTGTTTTTCCCCTTTTTAGATGTTTAAAAAAAGCTGACGCGTGTATAATAGACAATGAAAAGAGGAGTTAAAATGGACGAAAGAGACTTAGAGTTATTAGTAACTCTCGATGAGACCCACAACATTACCCATGCTGCCGATCGCCTATATATCACACAGTCTGCTCTATCAAAACGGATCAATGCCATTGAACGCGAATTAAACACACAAATCATGGTTCGCTCTCGTCAGGGAATTCGCTTCACAGCACAAGGTGAGACAGTTTTAAAACATGCTTATGAGATAATCACAAACTTACAAAAAATGCGTGAGGAGATTCAACTACAAAAAAATCATATCTCTGGAACTTTACGTGCTGGCGTCTCCATTAACTATGCACAATATGCCTTTCCTGAAATATTAGCCCACTATCGGCAACAATTTCCACATGTCAACATTCAAATTAAAACCAATTATAGTCGCAAAGTCTATCAAGATTTAGTCTTAGGTAAGATTGATGTCGCTATTGTCCGCGGTGAATTTCAATGGAAAGAAGATAAAATTCTTCTTAAACGTGAACGCGTCAACTTAATTAGAAGTTCAAATAATCAAGGCATTAACCTAGAACAGCTCCCCTACATCGGACGACATTCTGATGTCACTTTTGAACGGGAAGTATCACAATGGATGCAGGAAAATCAATTGCAACCTAGCAAACATGACGGTATCATCGTTGACAATGTCAATACTTGCGTTGAAATGGTATCCCGTGGCTTAGGTTGGGCAATCGTGCCAGATATTGGTTTACACCACTTTAAGGGAGACATTCACAAGCTATCCTTCAAAAACGGAGAGCCTTTCATGCGTTCTACCTATCTACTGTTTAACAAAGATGCCTATCAGCTCCCTCAAATCAAGGCTTTTATCAAAACAGCCCAAGTTATCGCAAACTAGAAAGGATATCTATGTCGGTCTTTACAGTTTCAAAAATATTCCCCTCAGACAAGCTTAATCAAAATAAAGTTACTCAATTGCTAGAAGACGCTGGCATTAAACGAGACCAAAATTTAGACTATACCTGTGGTATCTTCGAAGAAGATGGCACATTGATTGCTACTGGAAGCCTCTTTGCTAATAGTCTTCGCTGCTTTGCCATCTGTAAACGTTATAGTGGCTCTGCCTTACTTAATACTCTAGTCACCCACTTAATTAATATTCAATTTGAACGAGGTAATACGCATCTCTTTGTCTACACCAAACCAGATACTAGTAAATTCTTCAAAGACTTAGGATTTTATACGATTACCGAGATTCCTAATATGGTAACTTTTATGGAAAATCGCAAATCTGGCTTCGCCGATTACCTCAAAAAACTAAAAAAAGAGAGTGGCCATAATAAAGAAAGTGCAGCCATTGTCATGAATGCTAACCCTTTTACTTTAGGTCATCTGTACTTGGTGGAAAAAGCTTGCGCAGAGAATAAGCACGTCCATCTGTTCATGGTCAGCGAGGATAGTAGCCTCATCCCATTTGCCGTTCGCAAAGAATTAATTATGGCTGGAACCGCACATTTAGATAATCTTTCCTATCATGAAACTGGGCCTTACATCATCAGTCAGGCCACTTTCCCAAGTTATTTTCAAAAAGATCAAGAAAAAGTCATTATCAGTCAGGCAAAACTGGATATAAATATTTTTGTAGCAATTGCTCAAGAATTGGGTATCACAAGACGGTATGTTGGTGAAGAACCAACCAGTTTTGTTACCAACCTTTACAATGAAACCATGCAAAAACAGCTGCCAAAAAACGATATAACTTATATTATGGCTCCTCGCAAGGAAATAAATGGCCAGCCTATTAGTGCCTCAACTGTTCGTCAACTTATCAAGAATGGTCACATAGAGTTCATTAGAGATTTTGTTCCTAAAACCACATTTGACTACCTGATTAGCCCTAAAGCCAAGGATATTATTGACAATATCCAGAAAGAAAATAATGTTATTCACTACTAAAACACTTATAATTGGTGGTTATTTCTCATATTTAACAAAAGATATTCCATTTTACCTTTAGCTTTTTAAAGGAATGCATTTCCCATATCTGTCTCATGATAGCTGATTGCTATTTGATACCAAGTTAGTCGTAATATTCTTAGTTATTAAGGGTAGAGTTGCCCATAAAAGTTAATAAAAGTTAATAAAACTACTAATATATATATTATTGAAACACTTTAAAGAGAATAATTATAGAGGAAATGATTCTAGCCTTATCTTGCCGTTTTAATAAAAAACAGTTATAATAAACAACGTAGAATGATACGAAAGGAATTCTGAAAAATTATGATGAACATGCAAAACATGATGAAGCAAGCACAAAAGCTTCAGAAGCAAATGGAACAAAAGCAGGCTGACTTGGCAGCTATGGAATTTGTTGGAAAGTCTGTTCAGGAGCTTGTAACAGCTACTTTTACAGGTGATAAGAAGCTAGTTTCGATTGATTTTAAGGAAGCAGTTGTCGATCCTGAGGATCTTGAAACTTTATCAGATATGACCACTCAAGCTATTAATGATGCTTTAGCACAAATTGATGCAGCGACTAAGAAATCACTTGGTGCTTTTGCTGGCAAAATGCCTTTCTAATAAGCTATACAAAAAGCAATCGAGATTTCGATTGCTTTTTTCTAATTTTTAAGAATTTCTAGACAGTGTGAAGTTTTATGGCAATAGGGACATTTGACTTTCCGAGTACGTGGACTCTGTTTAGCTAGTTGAAAATCTTTAAAACTAGGATCAAAAGTCTTTTGACAGTGAATGCATAAGTAACTAACCTTCTTTTTATAATAGAAAACTAAACCACTTACAGATCCTAAAAAGAGTGTCATTCCCGCCCAAAGTAGCCATTTCAAGTTGTAATGAACTGCCAAATAGAGCATTAGACCATACGTCAAACAAAAAGATAGAAGAAAGCCCGTCATCCCCTGCTGCATTTGCTTCCATTTCTCTTGGTTTCTCATAACTCGTGATATGCCTAAGAGATAATCAACTGACTCTTTCTGATCACTTTGGATATTTTTTAATAAGTTGACACAACTGTCAAGCGTTGTTTGTTTTTTGGCAATATCATTTTTCAACGACACAATATGTTCTCTAATCAGCACATCCAGTAGTTCTTGATTCGTTTCTTCAGTAAGAATGGATTTAATACTATTGATTGAAAAATCAAGCTCTCTCAGATAACAAACTAAAGATAACATATCAATATCGGCCTGATTATATAGCCTTCTACCCGCTTCTGTGATTTCAGATGGTTTTAGAAGGTCCCGCTTATCATAATATTGTATTGTTCTGACAGAAACCCCTAAGTGTTTTGCAACTTGGCCAGTTGAAAAAGTCTCTAACATATTCTTCTCCTCCTTTAATGATAGGTGTTAAAGAAATACTGTTTATTTCTTTAACAATTCTACCTTATCACATGACCTAAGGTCATATGCAAGAGGGTGACCTAGTTTTTTAATCAAACAAGGCACTGAGTCCTGCAAAAGGATTGTTGCTAATTACCTCTTCTTGTTGATTCAGATAATTTTTGTTGTCATCCAATTCTAAGAAAGCTTCGTAAACACGCGCTGTCATACGTGCATCTTCCAAGCTATTATGACCTTTACCTTTGATGCCTAAAAAGCTGGCAACTGTGGTCAACTTGAGGTTAGTAATCCCATTTAAATCGCTACTACGGCGCTCAAAAGCTTCATCGTAGAGGTCAACTTTGTAATGCCCAGATAGATCCAATCCGTTATCAGCTAAAATTGGCAAATCAGATTTTTGGGAATTGTACCCAATTAAGGCACAATCTCCAACAAAAACTTGGAACTCTTCTAACACCTGGTTTATCTTGGGAGCCTTAGCAATTTTATCGGCAGTGATCCCCGTTAAACCATTAATAAAACTTTGTAAAGGAACATCAGTGTAAACAAAACTGTCAAAGCTGTCAATTTCTTCATGGTTTGCCATTTTAACGGCCGACAATTGAATTAAATGACTGACATCTTTGACGGTATTAAATTCTAAATCAAAAGCAATGTAATGTGTTAATTTTTCCATCATTCTCCTAGTGAAAAAGGCCCTTGAGGGCCTTTTAATTTTACTTATTTCCCAAATAACCGACCTAGAAAACCTTTTTTAGCAGGTGTTCCTTTAACTTCTTCAACTTGACTTTTGGCTTCATCCATTTGAGCCTTAGCTTCTTCTAGCTCTAATTTCAAGTTTTCTTTATCAGCCATAGCTTTCGCTGTCAATTGCTGTTGTTGATCTAATTGTTTATCTTTTTCAGCAATCTGCACATCTTTGACCCGCATCTGCTCATCTTTAGCAGCTAATTGCTCATCTTTTGCTTTTAACTGGTTATAAAGACGTGTAATCTCAGTATTTTTTTCGTCAACTAAGATTTCTAAGAGTTCACGTTGTTTGGTTTCCTCACTAATTGGTTCATCATCAAAAATCGTTTTTTTATAGATTTCTTCCAACTTAATAAGGCCACTACGTTTAACCACAGTGACACCTTTGTCATTTTTATCAAGATCTTCTTCGGGAAGTGCTTTAACGCGATTATTTACGGCCTGACGACTGACTCCCAAAATTTCAGCTAGTTCACTAACTGTCTTTTCTATTGCCATATTTTCCTCTTTTAACGGTTACTGAGTATTCTTAATAAGAATAGTAACATAATACTAGAATTCTGTCAATTTCAGTAAAGTTAAGAAGCTAGGATAATCCTTTGACAGCAAAATAAGCCGTTCTAATGTACGGCTCAAGACATAGATACTGGATCACCTTCCTCTCAGTTTTCAGACGGTTTCAAGGAAAAAGCCTCCATTTCTATTAATTGGTAAATTATAGAAAGCAATCTGCCTTCCTTACCACTTCTATTATATCTCGATAACAATAACTTGTCCATTGCATACCGCTCTCCTGCAAACGGACTTGGTTCATCTGCTATAAAAAGAGCAAGTAATATGGTAAGATAAGTTTATGGAACTATTTGATACAATTATTATCGGTGGTGGTCCTGCAGGGATGATGTCAGCCATTTCCAGTAGCTACTATGGTTACAAAACTTTACTCATCGAGAAAAATCGACGCCTTGGTAAAAAACTAGCCGGTACTGGTGGAGGCCGTTGCAACGTGACCAATAACAGCACTTTAGATGAACTATTAGCTGGAATTCCGGGTAATGGACGCTTTCTTTACAGTGTCTTTTCTCAGTTTGATAACCATGATATTATTCGCTTTTTTCAAGATAATGGCGTTAAACTCAAAGAAGAGGATCACGGCCGCATGTTTCCCACTACTGATAAGTCTAAAACTATTATTGAGGCATTAGATAAAAAAATTAAAGAACTCGGCGGGCAAATTTTAACTGGTACGGAGATTGTTTCGGTCAAAAAAGAGGACGATCAATTTCTCTTAAAATCAAAAGACCAAGTTTTTACCTGTAGTAAATTAATTGTCACAACTGGCGGTAAATCCTATCCTTCGACTGGTTCAACAGGCTTCGGTCATGATATAGCACGACATTTCAACATTAAGGTTACAGAGTTAGAAGCAGCTGAAAGCCCTCTTTTAACTGACTTCCCTCACAAGGAACTCCAAGGTATATCCCTTGATGACGTTACCCTATCTTACGAAAAACATATCATTACTCATGACTTACTTTTTACTCACTTCGGCTTATCAGGACCTGCCGCACTTCGTCTTTCTTCTTTTGTCAAGGGCGGAGAAATAGCAGAGCTAGACTTCTTACCTCAGATGTCAGAGGATCTTCTCAGCAGCTTTCTAGAAGAAAATCGAGAGAAATCTGTCAAGAATGCACTTAGAACCCTAGTTCCAGAAAGAATAGCTAATTTTCTTAGCACAGCCTTTCCAGAAAAAGTCAAACAACTGACACCCAGTCAAAAAGAAGAATTGGTGACTAAGCTCAAGCGATTACCCATACCTATCACTGGCAAGATGTCACTAGCCAAATCTTTTGTCACAAAAGGCGGAATTGACCTCAAGGAAATTAACCCGAAAACTCTGGAGAGTAAGAAAGTCCCTGGGCTCCACTTTGCGGGAGAGGTTTTAGATATCAACGCTCACACTGGTGGTTTTAATATTACATCTGCCCTCTGTTCTGGATGGGTGGCTGGAAGCCCTCACTATTAGACAGTCAAGAGCCAATTTATTTGGCTCTTTTTTATTTTATTTACTTAACTAGTTGCCTATATTATGATAATGGTGTATAATAACTTTATATTTTGTTAATTGGTTTATTACCAGTTAACAAAAAGGGTCTGATAAGCCCGAAGATTATTAATATAATGAAGGAGAAAGCAATGGCAAAAAAATCAAAAATTGCTAAATACCAAAAGCAGCTCCAACTGATCGAACAGTACGCTGACCTTCGCCGTGAGCTTAAAGCAGCTGGGGATTATGAAGCACTGCGCAAATTGCCGCGTGATTCAAACCCTAACCGCTTGAAAAACCGGGATTTGATTGATGGCCGTCCACATGCTTACATGCGTAAGTTTGGTGTTAGCCGGATTAATTTCCGTAATCTAGCTCATAAAGGTCAACTTCCTGGCATCACTAAAGCTAGCTGGTAAGCTTTTCACACTTTACAAACACTTATTTTGCAGGTAGGTGTGCAATATTAGTAATCATAGTAGCCAATATTTATCACTTTAAACTCAGTATGCCAAGATACTGAGTTTTTTTATTGTAAAAATCGAAGCAATGCCATACTGATTACTCCTGTTAAAACAACATATAATAAATTTTTTGAGCGATAAGCCATATAAATTGTTGGCAAACTTGCCAATAAGGCCCACCAATCAACAATTGGCAAGTGTCCAACTTTTTCATGAAAGAGACTAGATAGTGTTAGGGAAGCTAGTATACTTAGCGGTAAATAATTTAAGAACCGTAATACAAGTGGTGGTAACTTCTTATATTTTACAAAAACAAAAGGAGCTACTCGCGGAATCCACGAAACCAAAAAACCAAGTAAAATAACCATTAAAATAGTATCATTTTGTCTCATCAAGATAGACTCCTATTCCACAAGCTAATAGAGTTGACACTAAAACAGATAGGTTTTCTGAAAAAATTATCGAAGATAGTAAATAAGTAATGACTACTGTCAAAAAAATTAGCCCTATTTTTTTAACACCTTCAGTCAAAAGCATAGCTTCTAGCTGACTCGAAAGAAGGCCGATGAACATAGCTACCAATGCAAAATCAAGGCCAAACCTTTGAGGGTCACCGATAGTATTTCCTAGAATTGCTCCAAAAACAGTGGCAGATACCCATGTTACATAGCTCAAAACATTATTTCCATGCATCCATTTTGGACTAATACTTTTGTTATGAACCGTCTCTCCCAAAAGAACGCCATAGCTCTCATCAGTTATCAATGAAGCAATTGCAATGTTATCCCAAAAACTGCTTTTATTAAAAATTGTCGTTGCATGGAGACTCATTAGCATATTTCGTAAATTGACTAAAAAAATAGTAAGAACTATCGCCGACAAACTTGCACCACCGACAAGGAGCGCACATATGGCAAATTGCGCTGAACCGCCATAGATGAGAGCACTCATTAAGGCGACTTCAAGACTAGAAATTCCAGAAGCAGAGGCAATAATTCCAAAAGCTAACCCTATAGATATGTAGCCAAATGCTGTTGGTAAGGCATCTCTGACACCTTCTTTGAAACCTTTCATACTTACTCCCCTCCACATAATTATCAGAATATTCCAATATCATACAATAATTTAAGTCATAAGGGAACAGTTTTAAAGCTGTTCCCTTAATCGTTATAAGTAAAAGCCAAGCTAGGTTTAGCATTTAAATCCAATTTAGCAAAGTGCCCTAAATCATATTCAATTGCAGCTGCTAAAGCAATCATACCAGCGTTATCACCACAGAGACGTAAAGGAGGAATAATGACGGGTATTTCTGTAATTTCTTGAGCTAGGCGCTCTCGAAGGCCTTGATTGGCTGCCACGCCACCAGCAACAACAAGCATTTTAACTGGATATTGGGCTAAAGCTTTTTTAGTCTTGACCATTAAAATATCTAATACGGCTTCCTGAAATGAGGCACATAAATCCTCAAGAACTAGTTTTTCGCCTTTTTGTTCAGCATTGTGATGCAAATTAATAAAGGCTGACTTTAAGCCAGAAAAAGAGAACTCTAAATGATCTTCTTTAATCATTGCCCTTGGAAAGTTATAGATATCTTCACCTTTATGGGCTAGCTGATCGATTTCACGACCTGCTGGATAGGTCAGACCCATAACACGTCCCACCTTATCATAAGCTTCGCCTACTGCGTCGTCTCGCGTCTCTCCAATAATATGGTACTGACCCGGCTCTGAGACGTAGACCAGCTCAGTATGCCCACCAGAAACCAAGAGAGCCATCAACGGATACACTAGTTCTTTCTCTTGTCGCGCAGCCATAAGGTGACCAGCCATATGATTGACTGGGATTAACGGGATGCTGTGAGCCCAAGCAAAGGCTTTTGCGGCAGCGATTCCCACCAGTAAAGCCCCAACAAGCCCTGGCCCATAAGTTACAGCGACAGCATCTAAGTCTTCTGCGCTAATACCAGCTTCTTTCAAAGCGTCTTCAAAGCACGTTGTAATCACTTCTACATGGTGACGACTAGCAACTTCTGGGACAACTCCACCAAAGCGTTTATGACTCTCTACCTGACTAGCAATGATATTACTTAAAAGCTCATTATCATTTTTAAGGATGGCGACACTGGTTTCGTCACAAGAGCTTTCGACCGCCAAAATATACCTATCTGTCATCTTTTCCTTCTCGTTTCATTAATAGTGCCCCTTCGATAGGGTTCTTATAGTAATTTTTACGTTTTCCAATGATGCTAAAATTAGCTTTTTTGTAAAGAGCTTGCGCTGCAAGGTTTGACTCCCTTACTTCCAAAAAGATAGGATGGTTAAAAGAGGCAACCTTCTGTAAGAGCTGCGCTCCGATACCTTTGCCTTGGTAATCAGGCAAAACAGCAATGTTTGTAATTTCCAACTCACCTACCAATTGCTGCAAAGATAAAAAAGCTATTATTTCTTGCCCATTATAGACAAAATAGTAATCAACATTTGGTGATTCTAAGTCTCTTTTAATCTGATCCATTGTCCAAGGTGACTCTAAGTAAATACAACTTAGGATGTGATAAACAGCTTCTACTTTTTCTTCAACAGTTTTCATCATTAGACACGCTTGATATAATTGGTTTCTGACTCTGGTTGATGGCTTTTAAGCCAAATTTCTTCAGCTTCCACTTTTTTCAAGTATTCAGGTATAAAAGCGTCCACATTAACTGGAGACATATTTTGAGCTTTAAGTCCTAACTCAAAGGCAGAAGGCAGAGTGGGAAGAATTTCAGCTTTTGGTAGTTGTTCTTTGATAACATTACTGAAACCAGCTACTTCTCCTGTAAATATGATTTTTGTTTGCCCCTTTAACTCTTCTATGAGATCAGATAAAGCTATGTGTTGATCAGCTCGAACACTCTCCTTGTTTTGATAAAAACCTGCATAGACGTTTTGCCGTCTAGCATCAATCAATGGCACTACCAAAGTTTCTGGATCAGTGATTGTAGCAGCCAAAGCATATAGGCTTGAAATGCCAACTAAATCAATTTTTAAACTGTAGGCTAACATTTTAGCTGTTGCCACGGCGACGCGTAAGCCAGTGTAGGAACCAGGCCCTTGTGCGACTGCGATTCTCCCTATGTCCTTAGGGCATAAATCTAAAGAAGCCATCAAAAAATCAATGGCGGGCATGAGATTGATGCTGTGGTTCTTTTTGATATTGATCGTTAGGTCTGCTAGTAAGGTCCGATCCTCTAAAATAGCGAGCGAAAGACTCTTATTAGAGGTATCAAATGCAAGTATTTTCATTTTACCCTTCTTTTCTGTGAATTACTATTGTCCAATTATATCATAAAATCGACTTCCTGGACAAAAGTCCGTCTAAATCTAGCTCTTGTAAAAGCCCCGATTCTTGCAATCTATGCTTTTACTAAAAGCTCTAATTATGATATAATTCTAGTAATTGCAAATAATCAAGTTTAAAACTACTACACTATTACTTATAGAAAAAGGTCACACGGCCATCGTGCCATTTGACTTGTTTTATTATAGTTTAAATCCTTGATTGACCAGAAAGGAAAAATAAAATGATTTACAAAGTTTTCTACCAAGAAACAAAAGACCGTAACCCACGTCGTGAAAATACTAAAACTTTATATATTGATATTGAAGCTAAAGACGAACTTGAGGGCCGTATTAAAGCGCGTAAACTTGTTGAAGAAAAAACAAATTACAACGTTGAATTTATTGAGCTCCTCTCAGATAAACACCTCGAGTATGAAAAAGAAACAGGCGTTTTTGAAGTAATGGAGTTATAATATGTCAGCTATCGATTTAAAACCTAATGAAGTTGGCGTCTTCGCCATTGGTGGTCTAGGGGAAATCGGCAAAAACACCTACGGTATTGAATACCAAGATGAAATTATCATTGTTGATGCAGGGATTAAATTCCCAGAAGATGATCTTTTAGGTATTGACTATGTTATTCCTGATTACTCTTACATTGTCGATAATATTGATCGTGTCAAAGCTCTAGTCATTACCCATGGACACGAAGATCATATTGGCGGAATTCCTTTCTTACTAAAACAAGCTAATGTCCCTATTTACGCTGGGCCACTTGCTCTCGCTTTAATCCGTGGCAAACTGGAGGAACATGGTTTACTTCGTGATTCTAAAATGTACGAAATTAACCATAATACAGAATTGACCTTCAAAAATATGAGCGTCACTTTCTTTAGAACGACACACTCCATTCCAGAACCTTTAGGCATTGTTATTCATACCCCTCAAGGAAAGATTGTTTGTACCGGCGATTTTAAATTTGATTTCACTCCTGTTGGTGAGCCAGCAGATATTCATCGCATGGCTGCACTTGGTGAAGAAGGGGTGCTCTGTCTCTTATCAGATTCCACAAATGCCGAAGTTCCGACTTTTACCAACTCTGAAAAAGTCGTTGGGCAATCTATTTTAAAAATTATTGAAGGAATCCACGGACGTATTATCTTTGCTTCCTTCGCTTCGAATATTTTTCGGTTGCAACAAGCTGCTGAAGCTGCTGTTAAAACAGGACGAAAAATCGTCGTCTTCGGACGTTCTATGGAAAAAGCTATTGTCAACGGAATTGAACTAGGCTACATAAAGGTTCCAAAGGGTACCTTTATTGAACCTAATGAAATTAAGGACTACCATGCTAATGAAATCTTAATTATGTGTACAGGTAGCCAAGGGGAATCTATGGCTGCACTCGCAAGGATTGCTAATGGTACTCACCGTCAAGTTACTTTACAACCTGGTGATACTGTTATCTTCTCATCAAGCCCAATCCCAGGAAATACAACCAGCGTCAATAAACTGATTAATACTATTCAAGAAGCTGGGGTAGAAGTCATTCACGGCAAAGTCAATAATATTCATACATCAGGGCACGGTGGTCAACAAGAGCAAAAACTCATGTTACGCCTTATGAAACCCAAATTTTTCATGCCCGTTCATGGTGAATATCGGATGCAAAAAGTCCATGCAGGCTTAGCCGAAGATACAGGTATCCCAGAAGAAAATATCTTCATTCTAGAAAATGGGGACGTTTTAGCCTTAACAAACGACTCCGCTCGTCGTGCAGGCCATTTCAACGCCCAAGACATCTATGTCGATGGAAATGGTATCGGCGATATTGGTACAGCTGTTTTACGCGATCGTCGTGATCTTTCAGAAGATGGGGTAGTATTAGCAGTAGCAACTGTTGACTTTGAAACACAAATGATTCTAGCTGGTCCAGACATTCTCAGCCGTGGCTTTATCTACATGCGTGAATCTGGTGATTTAATCCGAGAAAGCCAACGTGTTTTATTTAATGCTATACGTATTGCACTTAAAAATAAAGAAGCTAGCATTCAATCTGTTAATGGTGCCATCGTAAATGCACTTCGTCCTTTCTTGTTTGAAAAAACCGAAAGAGAACCTATTATCATCCCAATGATATTAACTCCTGATAAAGAAGACTAGTCAAAAAACCAATCCTCAGATGTACTGCACCCCAAAAGTTGGACAAAAAATCTAACATTTGGGGTGTTTTTGTATGAAATTAAGTTATGAAGATAAATTAGAAATTTATCGTTTAAAGAAGTCAGGTGTTTCCTGGACTCAATTAGAGATTCAATTTGGAGTAACCCGCTGCAACTTAAAATATACCATTCGACTGATGGATCGTTATGGAGTTGAGATCGTTAAGAAGCAAAAGTACCAAGCTTATTCACCTGAAATGAAGCAAGAAATGATTAATAAAGTCTTGAAAGATGGGCAATCCTTAATGTCAGTTTCTCTAGATTACGCCTTCCCAAATCCAGGAACTCTTGCCAATTGGATAGCGCAATACAAGAAAAATGGTTATACTATTGTTGAGACAACAAAAGGGAGACCAGCAAAAATGGGACGTAAACCAAAGAAAACTTGGGAAGAAATGACTGAATTAGAGCGCCTTCAGGAAGAGAACGAATATCTCAGAACGGAGAACGCCTTCCTAAAAAAGTTAAAAGAGTTAGAAGAACGGGACGAAGCTATCGAGAAAGAACGACAGAAATCATTAAAGAAATGGTTGATGGAGGATTTAGATTAGGTTTACTTCTAAGAGCAGCTCAATTAGCTCGTTCAACCTATTACTATCATCTTAAGCAACTAGAACAAGATGATTTAGACAAGTCCATTAAAGACCAAATTCAAGAAGTCTATCAGAAACATAAAGGTAACTATGGCTATCGTCGAATCACTTTGGAACTGCGTAACAGAGGTTTTATCATCAACCACAAAAGAGTTCAGCGCTTGATGAAAGAACTAGGTTTAACAGCGAGAATACGTCGCAAAAGACGCTATTCATCTTATAAGGGTGAGGTTGGAAAGAAAGCAGATAACCTTATTCAACGCCATTTTGAAGCCTCTAAACCTTTTGAGAAGTGTTACACCGATGTGACTGAATTTGCTTTACCTGAGGGAAAACTCTATTTATCACCAGTTCTTGATGGTTATAATAGCGAGATAATAAACTATACCATTTCACGTTCTCCTAACTTAAACCAAATTAAAACGATGCTAGAAAAGACATTTCCAGATAAATACTATAACGGAACTATTTTACATAGTGATCAAGGCTGGCAGTATCAGCACAACTATTATCATCACTTTTTAAACTCTAAAGGTATCCGTCCATCTATGTCACGTAAAGGAAACAGCCCTGACAATGGGATGATGGAATCCTTCTTTGGCATATTAAAGTCAGAAATGTTCTATGGCTATGAGAGCTACTATAAATCTCTGGGAGATTTAGAAAAAGCTATTAAAAAATATATTGATTATTACAACAATAAACGGATCAAAGTAAAACTAAAAGGACTTAATCCCGTATAATACAGAACTAAATCCTTTGCTTAAAATATAATGTCTAACTTTTTGGGGTCAGTACAAGATTGGTTTTTTTGACGTGTTTAAGTTATCTTATTTATTTTGTTGAGATCTATATGCTTCTGCTTCTGCTTCGGTCGATAAAACAAAGTGACCTGGCGTAATTTCATGCATTTGGCGTTCTTGTCCATCCATTTCGATACTTGGATCGTAGATTTCAGCAACACGTTGGCGCTCAACATCTGGATCTGGCTCTGGAATAGCGGAGAGGAGACTCCTAGTGTAGGGGTGGATAGGATTATTATAAACATCATCAGACGTACCAATCTCTAACAATTTACCCCAATGCATAACACCAATACGATCGGAAATATATTTAACCATTGACAAATCATGTGCAATAAAGAGATAAGTCAATCCTCTTTCTTCTTGTAATCTTTGCATTAAGTTAACAACCTGTGCTTGAATAGATACGTCGAGAGCAGAGATAGGTTCATCAGCAATTATGAATTTCGGTTTGACAGCTAGCGCTCTTGCAATACCAATACGTTGGCGTTGACCGCCAGAAAATTCATGGGGATAACGTGTTGCATGGTCACGGTTCAACCCAACACGTTCTAGCAATTCTTGAACTCGTTTCTCACGTTCTACTTTGTTTGGTGAAAGTTTATGAATATCTAGACCTTCTGCAACAATATCTCTAATTTTCATCCGACCATTAAGACTAGCTTGCGGATCTTGGAAAATCATCTGGGCATCTTTACGGAACTCATGTAACTCTTTAGCTTTAAGATTGGAAACCGTTTTGCCATTAAAGATGATCTCGCCTTCATTGATATCATAAAGCTTCAAAATAGCACGGCCGACTGTCGTTTTTCCTGATCCGGATTCTCCGACAAGACCAAAAACTTCACCTTCGTAGATATCGAAACTGATATTGTCAATAGCCTTAACTTCATTCTTTTTACCTTTATTGAAGATCAGTGAAACATTCTTAAGCTCAACTAATTTTTTGCGTTTGTCTGTCATTAAGCTTGACCTCCGTTCTTTTCAGCCCATTTCTTCCAACGTTTTTGTATTTGAACTGGAGGAATAACTTTTGGTGCACGCTCATCTAACAGCCAAGTAGCAGCAAATTGCGTGTCACTAACTTTAAACATTGGAGGTTCTTCTTCATGGTCAATGTCTAAAGCAAACTCATTACGAGCCGCAAAGGCATCACCTTTTGGCGGATTTAGCAAGTCCGGTGGTGTACCGGGAATTGATTCTAAAGTACCAGCTTCTGTATCTGTTGTCGGCATTGATTTTAAGAGACCCCAAGTATAGGGATGTTGTGGATTGTAGAAGACTTCGTCAACTGTACCATATTCAACAATTTTTCCAGCATACATAACCGCAACACGATCCGCCATACCTGCAACAACTCCTAAATCATGAGTAATAAAGATAATTGACGATGAAATTTGTGACTGCAAGCCCTTCATTAATTTTAAAATTTGATTTTGAATGGTAACATCAAGAGCAGTTGTTGGTTCATCAGCAATCAATATCTCCGGATTAGCTGCTAAGGCGATAGCAATAACGGCGCGTTGTCGCATACCACCTGACCACTGGTGAGGATAATCATTGATGTGTTCTTCAGCATTAGGAATACCTACTTGATGCATCAACCTTAAGGCACGGTCGAGTGCTTCTTTCTTAGATACTGATTCATGGATTAGAATCGCTTCAGCAATTTGCTTACCAATTTTCATGGTAGGATCCAAACTGGTCATTGGATCTTGGAAAATCATAGCAATTTCTTTTCCACGAACTTTAACCCATTCTTCCTCTTTTAAGTTATTAAGTTTTTTTCCTTTAAAGTCAATATCACCTGAAATACTTGCATTTTTTGCATTCAACCCCATTAAGGTCCGGGTGGTCACTGACTTTCCTGATCCAGATTCACCGACGATTGCCAGGGTCTCCCCCTTATACAACTCGAAATTGATATCTCGGATAGCTTTAACATCTCCAGCATAAGTTTTGAAATCAACGTGGAGGTTTTTAACATTTAAGATTGTTTCATTTGACATGTTTTTCCTCCTAGTCATTACTTGATTTTGGATCAAATGCATCACGTAAGCCATCACCTAGTAAAATAAAGGCTAACGAAATAAAAACAAGAGCAAGTGCTGGTAGCAATACTTGATATGGGAAATATTGCAAGTTTTCTTGAGCATCAGTGATTAAAGAACCTAGTGAAGCAGTCGGTGGCTTAACACCAAGATTGATGGCCGATAATACCGATTCATACATAATAGCACTTGGAACAGTCATCATAATTTGGACAATAATGATACCTGAAATATTTGGAAGAACATGCTTGAAAGCTATTTTAAAATTACTTTCACCCAAGGCACGTGATGCCAAAACGAAATCCCGTTCACGGTAGGACAAGGTTAAATTTCGGACTTGACGCGCCATTGAAGTCCACCCAACAATGGCAATTGAAATAATAATTGACAAGACCCCATTTCCAAGGAGCAAGCCAAGCATTGTTACAATAACTAAGTTAGGGATTGATGAAATCACTTCAATAATCCGCTGCATAAGGGTATCAACTTTACCACCAGTAAACCCTGATATTAAACCATAAGTGACACCAATAATTAAGTCAATTAAAGTTGCTACAATTGCAATCACTAATGAAATACGAATACCCACTATAATCCGTTTTCCTACACTGCGCCCTAAACTATCTGTTCCCAAGAGGAACTTTTTATTTTCTGGCACACCTTGGTCTGCATAAGCATCATTAGGCTCGGTATTACCAGCATAAGTAATGCTACCATTCCAAAAAGGCAAACTTGAGCTAAGCTTTGGTGGTAAATTACGATAGGTATTAACCTCTTTACTGTCAAAACTATTAGCATCATTTTGGGATACAATAAAACTTGATCCGACAGCAAATATTAATAAGCTTGCCAAAAAGACCATCGAAATAACAGCCAATTTATTTTTTTTCAAGCGTCGCCAAGCATCTTCTAGGAAAGATAAGGCTGGCTTTTCAATTTTTTCTTGTTGATCGATTGAACCGACACCAACAAGTTTAAATGATTTTTTTTCTTCTAGCATCTTACTCTCCTATCCTAGACGTACACGGGGATCAGCAACACTAATAATGATATCAGTAATTAAAATAGCCACCATAAGCATCAAGGCGTAAACAATTGTTGTTCCCATAATAACTGGATAATCTTTAGTTGGGATAGATGAAACAAACTGCTGGCCGATGCCTGGAATTGAGAAAATTTGCTCAATCAAGGCTGAACCCGTTAAAATATTAGCAGCCATCGGTCCAACAAGTGTTAATACTGGAATCATCGAATTACGATAAGCGTGTTTATTGGTCACCTGACTATTGGTTAATCCTTTAGCGCGAGCTAATTGAATATAATCTGTATTCAAGGTTTCTATCATCTCACTACGGAAAAAACGAGTCACTTGAGCAAAAACCGGAATAGCCAAGCCGAAAGTTGGTAAGATCGTTTGTGCAAATGTTCCCCAGCCAGATAATGGCAGAAGGCCCCATTTAAAACCAAAATAATCTAAGAGTAATAGCCCAATAATGAATGATGGTACTGAGATACCTAAGGTTGAAATAATACTTAGAAAGCCATCAATTTTATTGTTCTTATTACGTGCCGAAACAGCACCAACTAGTAGCCCACCAGAAATACCAACTACAAGTGCTTGAATCCCTAAGTGGACAGAAACACCTAATCGTTGTGAAATTAGCTTAGTTACAGACTGGTTAACAGACTGGTAACTTGTCCCAAAATCACCATGCAGAACATCAAACAAATACTTCAAGTATTGTTGCCATAAGGGCTTATCCAACCCATACTGCTTATTCATTATTGCAATCATTTCATCTGTTAATTTCGGATTATTGTATGGGGTCCCTGGCATAATCTGCATCAGGAAGAAAGATAGGGTTACAACTACCCATAAAGTTACTAATAAAATAGCAACGCGTTTTAATAAATATCTAGTCATGATTTCCCTCTAACAAAAGCAAGAACTGGCATAGAACCAATTCTTGCACTATTTCGTTACGATTAGGTCTCTTATTTTTTATAAGCGTAGGTAAAGTCAACGTTTAAACCAGTTGAATTACGAACTAGACCTTTAATGCTTGGATTTTGTAAAGCTTGAGTTGTTCTGAAGTATACAGGATTATAGTATGCATTGTCATAAAGAACTTTCTCAGCATCTTTATAATCTTGAGCAGCAGCATCAACATCTAAAGCATCAGCTGTAATGGCTTTTTTATAAGCAGCATCATATTCTTGACTTGCGAATTTACCATAGTTATAAGCAGCATCTGATGTGAAGAGACCGTAGAAAGTTGAACCTTCCGGATAATCACCACCCCAAAGAGCAATCGCAACATCAAAGTTTTGATTTTTTGTATCTTCTAGACGTTGTTTAAAGGTTACAAATTTTTCTTCAACAGTAAGGCCTGGAAGTGCTTTTTCCCATGTTTCTTTAATATAATCAACAGTTGCTTTAGCAATCGGATTATCTGCATCAGCCGTAACAGTTATCTTCACAGAATCCTTACCAAGTTCTTTCAAACCTTCTTTAAAGAGCTTAGTTGCTTCTTTTTCATCATACTTGTAGCCTGGTGCTACGTATTTTGTTAAATCTGAACCATCTTTAAGTTTAGCAAGACCGGTTGGAGCAAGAGCTGTCGCAGGTTTAGAGCCAGTGTCAACAGCTGCCGCTACAATTCCTTTACGGTCTGTAGCCAAGTTCAGTGCTTGACGAATTTTAGTATTTGATAATGCAGGCACTTTTCCTGTTTGGTTGTAAACCATATAAGCTGTTGTAGCTTCTGGAACATCAACAATATCTTTATTTTTCTTATTAGCATTGTAGATAGCTGAAGTTCCTGAAATATTTGCCAAGTCAAGTTTACCTTGTTTATACATTTGAACAGCTGTATCAGGTTTTTTAACGGTTTGGACATTTACTACTTTCGTCTTAACAGCTTTTGCATTCCAGTAATTCTTGTTTTTTACAAGCTTGAAAGTTCCACTAGTTCCATTCCATTTTTCTACAGTGTAAGGACCAGAGTAAATTTGTTTATCTGAAGAAGTTCCATAATCTTTGCCAACTTTTTTCACAAATTCTTCTTTTTGTGGCATAAAGCTAGCAAATGATAACAAACTCTTGAACTGTGGCGAAGGTTTAGACAATGTGAAAATAACTTTATTGCCCTCAGCTTTAACACCTAATGAGTTTAAATCTGTATTTTTCCCAGAATTGATTTCTTCTGCATTTTTCAAATGCGCATCAAATGTTAAATAAGCATATTCTGAGGCGGTAGCTGGATCAACAATACGTTTCCATGAATAAACAAAGTCTTTTGCTGTCAACTCGCTACCATCAGACCATTTTAAACCATCACGCAAAGTTGCTGTATAAGTTAAGCCATCTTTGGAAACTTCAACTTTCTTAGCTAAGTCCGGCTGAAGTTTTCCTTTTTCATCAACCCGGAGTAAATTACTTTCAGAGTTTCCAATTGCCAATGAAGAATAAGAATCTGTGTTTTTAGAAATATCTAAAGAAATAATTTCAGTTGGAGTATACCAGTTGATTTCATCTTTATTATCGGCTTTCGTGGTAGCTTTATTTCCACAAGCTATTAATAGCGTGGCAGATGCAAGTGTCATTGCTCCTAGACCAACACGTTTCCATTTTGCTTTTTGTTGCTCGTTCATGTAAAAACCTCCTAGTTAAACATATTGTGTGTAAGTTGATAGATTAAATTATATCACAATTCAGAAAAAAGGGAATAGATTTGTCTGAAAATTTTGATATTAAATTTTTATAGAATGTCAAACTATAAAACATTGACAAATCAATATTTTCTGATTTTTTTATTTATAAAAAAACAGAAAAATGAATATAATTAAAAGAATCACTGGCAATAGTTAGTGATTCCTTTCAGTCTAATAACTATGAAGATAGTTATCAATTTCCCATTGTGAGACAAACGTTGCATAGGATGCCCATTCAATTCGTTTTGCCTCAATGAAATTAGTATAAATATGTTCACCTAGCGCATTTATGACAACTTCATCCGCTTGAAGTGCCTTAATAGCATTGTGAAGAGTAGAAGGCAGGTCAACGATACCAGCAGCCTGACGTTCTTCAACAGACATTGTATAGATATTAGCCTCAACCGGAGTCGGTGCTTCAATTTTGTTTTCGATACCATCTAATCCAGATTCTAAAAGCACAGCAAGAGCCAAGTAAGGGTTAGCTGTTGGATCAACTGAACGTAATTCTAAGCGTGTTCCCTTGCCACGAGAAGCAGGAACTCGGATTAGGGGTGAACGATTGCGGCCAGCCCAAGCAACATAGACAGGAGCCTCATAGCCTGGTACCAAACGTTTGTAAGAGTTAACTGTAGGGTTTGTGATAGCGGTATAGCTGTAAGCATGTTTCATTAACCCACCTAGGAAGTAGTAGGCATCTTCAGATAATTGCATTCCCCGACTGTCATTCTCATCATAAAAAGCATTATTGCCATCTTTGTCAAATAAGGACATATTGCAATGCATACCAGAACCATTAATTCCAAATTTAGGTTTAGCCATGAAAGTAGCATATAAACCATGTTCTCGAGCAATTGTTTTGACAACAAGCTTAAAAATCTGAATATTATCACATGCTTTTAAAACATCATCATATTTGAAATCAATTTCGTGTTGCCCCACAGCAACTTCATGGTGACTAGCTTCTACCTCAAAGCCCATTTTTGTAAGCACATTAACAATTTCACGGCGTGTATTATCAGCAAGATCCGTCGGAGCTAAGTCAAAGTAGCCACCATTATCGTTAACTTCAAGTGTAGGCTTACCTTGTTCATCCATTTTAAAGAGGAAAAATTCAGGCTCTGGACCTAAATTGAAAGATTTATAGCCCACTTCTTCCATATGTTTTAAAGCACGCTTTAAGTTTCCTCTGGGATCTCCTGCAAATGGATGGCCTTCTGCTGTATATATATCACAAATTAGACCGCCAACTGCACCATTTTCATCCCCCCAAGGAAAGACAATCCAAGTATCCAAATCAGGATACAAGTACATATCTGATTCATTAATACGAACAAAGCCTTCAATAGAAGAACCATCAAACATCACCTTATTTGATAGAACCTTTTCCAACTGTTCATCTGTAGCAGGAATTTCAACATTCTTCATAATTCCCATTATATCTGTAAACATTAAACGAAGGAAGGTAACATTCTTCTCTTTTACTTCTTGACGAATGTCAGCTGCTGTGATTACCATAGAAATATTTCTCCTTACTATTTCCAAAATCTAGTTCGTCATTAAATACGAAAGTTTCCCATTGGCTGCGCTGGTGACTTGAATCCACCTTGACTTAAGAGTTCATCATGAAGGATCCGTCTGACATCCGCATCAGTCAAGACCTTTTCAGCTTGATGGAATTTATTTTCCCTTCGAATGTATTCACGTTTAATAGCAGCAATATTAAGGCCATCATTGATAAAATCTTTAATTTCCAATAATCGATCCATATCATTCAACGAAAACATCCGGCGATTGCCTTCTGTACGCTCTGGCTTAATTAGCTCTTGATCCTCATAATAGCGGATCTGTCTAGCAGATAGATCTGTCAGTTTCATAACTGTACCGATAGGGAATACTGCCATTGATCGTCTTAACTCTTTCTCTTTCATGAATTCCTCCTTTCACACCCCCTATTATAGCGCATGCATATTAAATGTCAAGAACTGATGTTATATTTTCTAACATCAGTCCTGTTTTTTTATTTTTCTTATCTTTCGGCGCACCCATTCCACATCGGTATTGACTAGTATGGCAATAAAGACACCACAAAAGGTTTCAAAAACGCGAGCCAAAACATAAATAAAGGTATCGCCTGACGGAATAGACAAGGTAATGACCAATAGCGCTGCTACGCCACCAATAATACCTGCCTTGTTATTAAAAGCTACATTAAACATAATGGTTAACATGGTCAATATTGGAACAAAAACCAAAGTCACCCAAAATTGATGATGAAATAGCATTTGCATAAGATAGTAAAGGATAGCACAAAAGCCTCCAATACTGTTACCAATTATCCTAGAAGTTCCAAAAGAAACTGTTTTATCAATACTCTCTCGTAAACTAAAAACTGCTGTTAACGCTCCAATTTGCAGACCTTCAAATCCAAAAAGATGAAATAAAAGTAAGACTAAAAAAACCGAAAAACCAGTTTTAAAAGTCCTCATTCCCAGTTTAAACTTTTTAGGATCAAAATAATAATTCATTTCCAAAATATCCCTTCCAAATATAGTTAAGTGTACCACATTCATTAGAGTTTTGTCATTTTCTGATCGACATATCATAAAAGAATGCCGAATTTATTATGAAGAAAGTCCTTAATCTATCTTACCTTTTTTTGATAGACGGCAGGCTAAGATAAAAATTATCTCTTAATATAACAAGCATAAAAAAAGGTGCTTCAAAAGCACCTTTTATGGTTTTAAACCTTCTTATTTATCAGTTAGAGCTGCTAGCCCCGGTAGCTCCTTACCTTCTAATAATTCCATCGAAGCACCGCCACCAGTCGAAATCCATGAGAATTTGTCGGCACGGCCAAGATTGATCGCTGCCGCTGCAGAATCACCACCACCGATGATTGATTTAACTCCCGGTTGTTTTACAATAGAGTCCATTACTCCAATTGTACCTGCTTGGAAATCAGGATTTTCAAACACACCCATTGGTCCATTCCAAACAACTGTTTTAGCACCTTCCAGTGCTTTATCAAACGCCGCAATTGACTTAGGTCCAATGTCCAAGCCTAAGAAACCTTCTGAAACTGCTTTACCTTCTGTATCACGTACTTCAGTATAGCCAGCAAAAGCGTCGGCTTCTTTAGAATCAACTGGTAAAATCAATTTGCCAGTTGATTTTTCAAGCAATTCTTTTGCAACTTCCAGTTTGTCTTCCTCAACAAGAGAGTTTCCAATTTCAATTCCTTGAGCTTTGTAGAATGTATAGGTCATTCCCCCACCGATAAGGACTTTATCTGCTTTTTCAAGAAGGTTTTCAATTACGCCAATCTTATCTGAAACCTTTGATCCACCTAAAATAGCTACAAATGGACGCTCAGGCTTTTCAACAGCTTCTTTAATATAGGCAATTTCATTTTCTAAAAGGAAACCTGCAACAGCTTTTTCAACATTTGCAGAAATACCAACGTTTGAAGCATGTGCACGGTGCGCTGTTCCAAAAGCATCATTTACAAAGATTCCATCTCCAAGTGAAGCCCAATACTTACCTAGCTCTAGATCATTTTTAGATTCTTTTTTACCATCAACATCTTCAAAACGAGTGTTCTCAACGAGTAATACTTGTCCATCTTCTAAGGCATTGATTGCAGATTCTAGTTCTAATCCACGTGTAACACCAGGGAAAACAACATCTTGGCCAAGTTTTTCTGCTAAATTTTTAGCAACTGGTGCAAGTGATTTACCTTCTTTGTCTGCTTCTTCTTTTACACGACCTAAGTGTGAAAAGAGGATAGCACGTCCACCATTTTCAATGATATATTTAATCGTTGGCAATGCAGCAGCGATACGGTTATCGTTTGTGATAACACCATCTTTTAAAGGTACATTAAAGTCAACGCGAACAAGAACTTTTTTCCCTTTTAAGTCAAGGTCTTTAACGGTCATTTTAGCCATGTGAATAGACTCCTTAATATTTTTTATACCCCTTATTATAGCATAATTTTTGCGAGAATTCTAAATTATGAAAGCAATTAATTATTTTTTTCACAAAATTTTCACTTCGAAAGAAGTCTACTATAGTTTTAGAAAGTCTACTATATTTATAAATGTATCAGTCGTTAAAGCCTTTTAGGGCCGCATCTCGTAATCTCATCTGTTCTTTAGCGGTAGGGTACTTTCCTTCATAGAGTGCACTTTCCCATGATCCATACATTGGATTTGGAAAGATAATGAATTTTCTTCCAAATTCCTCATGGAGTTCATCTAATAGCTTCTGTCTGTCAGGATGTGATTTCTTAGAAAAATCTGCAAAATCTACTAAGTTATCCCCAAATAACATGATGAGATTTGTATTTTCCTTTACTTTTTGGCGTCTACTTTCCTTTGATTTCATACCTTCTTCCATGAATAAGAAATGACTTCGATCTTGAACTGGGATACCTTCTTTTTTGAGGTTTTCTACAGTAGCGTCTATTTGTTTTACTGTGCGATCCGAAATGTAGTATATCTGAACCCCATTTTGGTCTGCAAATTGTAAGAACTCTTTTGCACCAGCGACAGGCTTCGCTTCTTTCTTTTGAACCCAGTTATCCCAAGATTTAGGAGTAAAAGTAGTCCCCTCTTTTATATTTTGAGCTTGATAAGGACTGTTATCCAAAACAGTTTCATCAATATCTAAAACAATAGAATAAGGCTTATCACTTTTTTGTTCTAATTGACTTTTTAATTTATCCGTTGCCAATTGATAACCTTGAAGATACAACGCTTTTGCCTCTTCAGAATTTTGATACCACAAAACTGACATCGTATTTTCTTTGGAACGTGCCTTATCATAAGTCAAACATACCTTATCTTGAGGCGAGATAGCCTTTTTAGAATTCTGGTTTAAGTGGCCATTATTGGCACATCCAACCAAAAGAAAAAGTGTAAGAGGAAGCATAAGATTAAGAAACTGTTTTTGGATTTTCATCATTTTCTCCTTATTGTTTGATAAGAAAATTCTAACGCTACTCTTATGTACTGTCAAGTGTCTCCAGTTGGCTATATTAAGCCTCTATTTTTTGAAATCTCTCTCAAAAAAGGCTTACATGAAATACATTTTTCGGTATTTTCAAGTAGTAGTAGCTCAATTGCCTTTTATACAGGGTAGAGTCAAACTATTCTTACTAATTGTTCGGAAAAAATTTCTACAAAAAAAAAAGGAAGAAATATTTCTTCCTTTAAATAGCTTATTAAAATTATTTAGCAATTTTTGCAAAGTACTCAAGAGTACGTACAAGCTGGGCAGTATATGACATTTCGTTATCATACCATGAAACAACTTTAACTAATTGGTGTCCATCAACAGATTGTACTTTGGTTTGAGTAGCATCAAACAATGAACCATAAGCCATACCAACGATATCTGAAGAAACAATTGGATCTTCAGTATAACCATATGAATCGTTAGCTGCTGCTTTCATAGCTGCATTGATTTCTTCCACTGAAGTTTCTTTTTCAAGAACAGCTACCAATTCAGTAACAGAACCAGTTGGAACAGGAACACGTTGTGCAGCACCGTCAAGTTTACCATTTAATTCAGGAATAACAAGTCCGATTGCTTTAGCAGCACCAGTTGAGTTTGGTACAATGTTAGCTGCAGCAGCACGAGCACGACGAAGGTCACCACCACGGTGTGGTCCGTCAAGAACCATTTGGTCACCAGTGTAAGCATGGATAGTTGTCATTAAACCTTGTTTTACACCAAAGTTATCTTGTAAAGCTTTAGCCATTGGAGCTAAGCAGTTTGTAGTACATGAAGCACCAGAGATAACTGTTTCAGATCCATCAAGGATATCATGGTTTGTGTTAAATACAACAGTTTTAACATCGTCTCCACCAGGAGCTGTGATAACAACTTTTTTAGCGCCATTAGCGTGTAAATGTTTTTCAGCAGCTGCTTTTTTAGCAAAGAAACCAGTTGCTTCAAGAACGATTTCAACACCATCAGTTGCCCAGTCAATGTTTTCTGGATCTTTTTCTGCAGAAACTTTAATGAAGTTTCCGTTTACTTCAAATCCACCATCTTTAACTTCAACTGTTCCATCGAAACGACCTTGAGTTGTATCATATTTCAACAAATGTGCAAGCATGTTAGGGTCTGTAAGATCGTTAATACGAGTTACTTCAACACCTTCAACGTTTTGAATACGACGGAATGCAAGACGTCCGATACGACCGAAACCGTTAATACCAACTTTAACTACCATTAGTGATTTCCTCCTTATGAAAATCAAAAGAATTATTATTAAGGGAACTATCCCTTCCTATTGTGAAAAGATTAACTAGCAGTGATTTGCGTCAACCTCTCAACAGAACTATTATATAACTATTTCAGTAAAATTGCAAACAATATAACTATTTTCACAAACTAAAAAATCCACTTAAATCCTGATAACACTGGGTTTCTTGAAAGTGTTTTCACTGTTATATAGCATTTGTCCCTCAACTATTTTCACAAACTAAAAAAGAAGCCAAGGTGTCTCCCTCAGCTTCTTTATCAGTGATTATTCACCGTGATTTTTTTTGATAATTTCTTCTTGTACAGATTTTGGAACATCTTCGTAATGATCAAATACCATCATGAATGTACCACGTCCTTGGGTAGCAGAACGAAGGATTGTTGCATATCCAAACATTTCAGCAAGTGGAACATATGCACGGACAACTTGAACATTACCACGAGCTTCCATACCATCAACACGTCCACGACGAGCTGTAACGTGTCCCATAACGTCTCCTAGGTTATCTTCAGGAGCTGTAATGGTAACAAGCATCATAGGTTCTAGAATTGCTGGTTGAGCTGATTTAGCTGCTTCTTTAAGTGCAAGTGATGCTGCAATCTTGAAGGCAGTTTCTGATGAATCGACATCGTGGTATGAACCATCGTAAAGTTTAGCTTTTACGTCAACCAATGGGTATCCAGCAAGGACACCATTTGCCATTGATTCAACAAGCCCTTTTTCTACAGCTGGGATAAATTCACGTGGAACCACACCACCAACGATAGCATTTTCAAACTCAAATCCTTTACCTTCTTCATTTGGTGTAAATTCGATCCAAACATCACCGAATTGACCCTTACCACCAGATTGGCGTTTGAAGAATCCACGAGCTTGAGTTGAAGCACGGAATGTTTCACGGTAAGATACTTGAGGTGCACCTACATTTGCTTCCACCTTAAATTCACGTTTCATACGGTCAACGAGAACGTCTAAGTGAAGCTCACCCATACCAGCGATAACTGTTTCACCAGTTTCAACGTTTGTTTCAACACGGAAAGTAGGATCTTCTTCAGCAAGTTTTTGAAGAGCAACACCCATTTTATCTTGGTCAGCTTTTGATTTAGGCTCTACCATCAATTGAATAACTGGTTCTGGAACATCAATTGACTCAAGGATAACTTTAGCTTTTTCATCAGTCAATGAATCACCAGTTGTAGTGTTTTTCAAACCAACTGCAGCAGCGATATCTCCAGCATACACTTTTTCAATTTCTTTACGAGTGTTTGCGTGCATTTGAAGGATACGACCGATACGTTCACGTTTATTTTTTGAAGTGTTCATTACGTATGAACCACTTTCAAGGATACCAGAGTAAACACGGAAGAAGGTTAAACGACCTACAAATGGGTCAGTCATAATCTTGAAGGCAAGAGCTGCAAACGGCTCTTCATCAGATGCTGGACGTGTTTCTTCTTCGTCTGTGTCTGGATTAACACCTTTGATTGCAGGGATATCAAGCGGGCTTGGAAGGTAGTCAATAACAGCATCAAGCATTAATTGAACACCTTTATTTTTGAAAGCTGAACCACAAAGAACTGGGAAGAATTCAACATTGATAGTAGCCTTACGGATACCTTCAACAAGTTCTTCATTAGTGATTTCTTCACCTTCAAGGTACTTCATCATTAATTCTTCATCAGTTTCTGCAACTGCTTCAATTAATTTTTCACGGTATTCATTTGCTTGGTCTACATATTCTGCAGGAATTTCTTCCTCACGGATATCTGTACCTAAATCGTTAGTATAGATTTCGGCTTTCATTTTGATTAAGTCGATGATACCAGAGAAGTCATCTTCAGAACCAATTGGTAATTGAATTGGATGAGCATTAGCTTGAAGACGATCATGAAGTGTGCTTACTGAGTAAAGGAAGTCAGCACCGATTTTATCCATTTTGTTAGCAAAAACGATACGTGGAACTTTGTACTCAGTTGCTTGACGCCAAACTGTTTCGGTTTGAGGTTCAACACCTGATTGTGCATCAAGAACGGTAACTGCTCCATCAAGTACACGAAGTGAACGTTGAACTTCAATTGTGAAGTCTACGTGCCCTGGTGTGTCAATGATATTAACGCGGTGACCGTCCCATTGTGCAGTCGTCGCAGCAGATGTGATTGTAATACCACGTTCTTGTTCCTGCTCCATCCAGTCCATTTGTGATGCACCTTCGTGAGTTTCACCAATTTTATGGATTTTACCAGTATAGTAAAGAATACGCTCTGTTGTAGTTGTTTTACCGGCATCAACGTGAGCCATGATACCAATATTACGAGTTTTTGCTAGTGAAAATTCGCGAGCCATTAGGTTTTTTCTCCTATATTTTTTTTGATAAGTTCATTATATCATGATTTATAAAAAACGGATAGGCAGGACCTACCCGTTAACAAGATTATTAAACTTTGATGTTGTCTTAACTCAATTTTTAAAAATTGAATTATCTTACCAACGGAAGTGTGCAAAGGCACGGTTAGCTTCAGCCATTTTGTGAGTATCTTCACGTTTCTTAACTGACGCACCTGTGTTGTTAGCGGCATCCATGATTTCTTTTGCAAGACGTTCTTTCATAGTGTGTTCACCACGAGCACGTGATGCGTTAACCAACCAACGAAGACCCAAAGTTGTACGACGTTCTGGACGAACTTCAACTGGGACTTGGTAGTTTGATCCACCAACACGACGTGCACGTACTTCAAGTACAGGCATGATATTTTCCATTGCTGTTTCAAAAACTTCTAAAGCATCATTTCCTGTTGCTTCTTTAATTGTTGCAAAAGCATCGTATACGATAGTAGCAGCTGTACCACGTTTACCATCAAGCATAACACGGTTGATAAGACGTGTTACAATTTTTGAATGATATAATGGATCTGGTAATACTTCACGCTTAGGCGCTTGATTTTTACGACTCATTGATTCTTATCCCCCTTCTATTATCCTTTTGGACGTTTAGCACCGTATTTAGAACGGCCTTGTTTACGATCAGCAACACCTGCAGTATCAAGTGCACCACGAACGATATGGTAACGTACCCCTGGAAGGTCTTTTACACGTCCACCACGAATAAGAACAACACTGTGTTCTTGCAAGTTGTGTCCAATACCTGGGATGTATGCTGTCACTTCGATAAGGTTGCTCAAACGTACACGAGCGAATTTACGAAGGGCTGAGTTAGGTTTTTTAGGTGTCATTGTTCCAACACGTGTTGCAACTCCACGTTTTTGTGGGGCAGACATTTTAGTGTGAACTTTTTTATGACTGTTGTAACCAATGTTCAAAGCTGGTGAATCTGATTTTTCAATTTTAGATTTACGTGGTTTACGTACCAACTGGTTAATTGTAGGCATCTACATTCTCCTGTGTTTTTTATTTTTGGTTGATTTAGCACTTGGTGACAGCCTAAATCCGGGTGTACTTTTGCAACAATTGTCAGCACGTCTCTGTACACTTTTGAGAGACCAAAAGTAAAAAGTACCGTCTACTATAGTAACATGGACGGTACTTTTTGTCAAACTGATTTGTTAGATTTTCTTATTTTTTACTACCTTTACGAAGCTTATATCCAGTTAAACCAGCAGCTGCCAACATAACTACTCCCGCACGGATAGCACGTTTTGTGCTTTCATCACTTGATGTTGCAATATTACCTGCTGTTGTTGAACCAGCCACATATTCTTTTTGGCTAGATTTATTATTTTTAGTCACGCTCTCAGCGACTTTTCCAACAACACTTTGATTGCCAGCAACGCCTGGAACAATCGTAATAGCTTCTTTTGCAACGGTAGTTGCATTTGAAACAATTGCTTGACCTGTTTTAGCAACAAAGTTTGAAGTAGTTTCTTCAACTCTAGATACAACATCTGCAAGGAGACCAGCTGGAGTAAGAACACTGTTTGAATCAGACTTAAACTCTTTTGCCATTATCATCGCTTCATCTGCAAGCTGTTTCTTAAGGTGTTCTTTTAAAGCAAAGACATGACGACTTGTGGTATGAATCTCTGTTTCAAGTTTATCTTTTAAGGAAGTCAACTCTACTAACTGTTTATTCTTTTCAGCTAATGACGCTGTAGTTTGTTTCAAACCATTCTGTGCAGCATTAAACCTTTGTTTAGCCAGCTCCTTACGGTTTGGATCTAAGTTTAAGTCTAACGCTTTTTTAAGTTCAACTTTTTTACCAACTAGAGATGTAACTTGAGCCTTAAGCGCTTTTTGCTTTGCTTCAAGCCTATGAAGATCAACTTTTTTATTTGAGAGATGTCCTAGAGCCTTGTCCAGTTTAGCTTTAATATCAACATGGTTCTCTTGCGCTACTTTAAGTTGCTTACTCAATTCATCTTTAGACTGATTGAGTTTTGTTAACTGTGCTGATAATGATGCTGATAAGGCTTTTGCCGCAGTCAATTGGGATTTTTTAAGGTTAACTTGATTTTGCGCTGCTTTGACTGGAGCTTCAGATGAAACTTGCGCTAGTCGCCCTTTAAGTGAATTAATCTTGCTCGTAATGTTTGCAATGCTTGTTTTTAAAGACGAAACTTTTGCCGCATCAATAGCTACTATGCTAGATCCAGAAACCAGTTTTTGGTTAAACAGGCTAGCGTTGCGAATATTTGTCGCTGGGAAAACAACAAAGTGAGTTCCTAGACCAGCTACCGTCTCCGTAGAAACTCCGAGATGTACTGTAGCACGTGGGTTGGTTTTATCTACCCTAAGAAGGTTAACTGTATGACCAAAAGTATTCCCATGCAGGTGGTCAGTGAAAAGCATGTACTTGATAGTATTATAAATGCTACGTTTGATGCCATTGACAGTATGAACATCATTAAAGAAACCAATATCCTCATACATATTATCATCATTTGGAATCAGTCCAACACTTGTTGCTGCCCGTTCAATCAAGGTTTTATCGTGTGGGCCCACTCCATAGTGGCCTGCTACACCCGGTTGCCCATAACTAAAGGAGGGCACCTTTGTTCCGTGAGTTGCTTTATAAGAAGTTGTTAGCGTTCGTACAAATGCTTGTGCCCCCTCAGAAACAACGACTGGAGGTAAACCAAGTTGTTGGCGAACAGAATTAATCATTGCAGCTGCAAAGAGTGCTAGTTCATTTTGAACTTCTGGTGTTAACTTGTCTGGATTAACAAAACGGTTCAAATCCTTAGCAATATCAACATAGTGATTCATTGAAGCCCCAGGGCTTGCTTTTGCAACCAGTGTTGACTTCATAGAGTTATAGGCATTAACATATGACTGACTACCAATATAGCCACTTGATACTAATTTTTTAACTTCAGCAATAGGGAAGCCCGTTGGAGCAACCATCTTATTTGCTCCTAGAATATTAACTGTTGTATTTCCAGTAGTAGATTGAACCTTCGCCAATTCTGCTTTTTTACTTTCAAGGCTCTTTTGATTGGAAGCCAGTTCATTTGAAAGTTGCGTTTTTGTAGCACTAGTAACAGTTGTTAAATTATTCTGTGCTTTAGCTAAATCAGCAGTGGCAGTTTGAACTGCTTTAGTGGCATTTTCTGCTTGTGTCGCAATAGTTTTAGGTTTATTAACCAAGTTATTTAAATCAGTTACTTGTTTTTTAGCTACCGCAGCTCTCTCTACTAATCTCTTTGCTTCATTAGTGGCAGCAGTTACTTCGGAAGTTTGAGCATTAACTTGCTTTGCGATTTGCGTTTCAGTAGCCTGAGCAACCTGAATTTGACTTTCAGTCTTCGAAATTTCTTCTTTATGCTTATCTACTAGTGCCTTAAATTCTGTTTCTGAAGCATTCGACACTGTTTCAAGAGTTTGCTTTGCCTTTGTAAGCTCTTCTTCTTTAGCTTGACGATCTGCCTCTAAGGCTGCAATCTGTTCATTGGTAGTTTTGATATCTGTATTAACAGAATCCAACTCTGAACTTTGCTTTTCAAGCTTAGCTTCTTTGGCATCAAGACTTTTTTTCGTCTCCTCCGCTGTTGCTTTAGGTGAGCTAGGATCACTAGCACCAGTATTAGGAGAAGCCTGATCAGTATATTCTTCTGCCTTTACCTGTTGTTGCACGCCAACACTAGCCCCTAACAAGGCCAAAGTCGATGTTAAAGCAATGGTATTTTTGAGTTGTTTGCTCTTATTTGTTTCAAATTCCATTTTATTTCCTTTTCTCTCTTCGTCAATCATTAAAAATATTCCCCACTTCAACAACGACTTTATTATTCTTTACATCAATCTCTGAAACTTTCAGAAGTGACTTGTAAATCATGTCTTCGCGCTCTTCTTTAGCATTCTCTGCAAAGACCGCTACTCCCACCAAATGACTATCAAACTCAGATAGCAAGCTAATCATTCCTGTGATGGTTCCTCCACCTTTAAGGAAGTCATCTACAATAAGTACCCTACTATTTGGTCGTAAACTACGTTTTGATAAAAACATTTTTTCAATACGGTCGCTAGAAGCACTAGCATAGTTAACAGATACTGTTGATCCTTCGGTAATTTTTAAATCGCGTCTAACGATAACAAAGGGGACATTTAAAATATTGGCAACTGCATTAGCCAAAGGAACCCCTTTTGTAGCAACTGTCATAACAGCATCTATTTTTTGTCCTTTGAAGGCATTGGCAATAATTCGCCCAATATTTTGTAAAATTTTTGGTGTACTTAAAAGGTCAGATAGATAAATGTAACCACCTGGTAAAATACGGTTATTTTCCGAAAGGCGTTGACATAAATCTTGGACAATAGCCCTAGCTTCTTCTTCTGAGATGCTTGGCGTAAAAATAACACCTCCACTAGCTCCCGTCAAGGTTTCAATTTCACCGATATTTGACTCTTCAAATGCTTTTTTGATAATTGCAATATCTTCTGAGATAGAAGATTTTGCGGCTTCATATTTTGTTGCAAATGTGTTTAAACTAGTTAATTTATAGGGATTGTTAATCAGGTAATTTGAGATAACAACCATTCTTTCGCTACGTCTTAATTTCATTCTGACCCCATAATAATGTACTTTAGAAAAATTATATCATAAAGGCAAAAAAAAGACGAACGTTCGCAACTGCGACAAATCGCCTTTTTAAGCTATTCTCGGACTTTTGATAATAATTTAACCAAAATGTAACATTTAGTACTTCGGTTTGTAAAATGAGCGGTTGTCCATCGCAAAAATCCGACTTGTCATCTCGCCTTCTCCGACACGATTCAGAGCTGTTAACATCATCATCATATTGGCATCAATATTGTCAATCATGTGCAACATTTCAGCTTCCATGATTCTGGGACGAACTGGGCTACCATACTCCAGTTGACCATGATGACTCAAAATCAAATGTCTAAGGACAGTAACTTCTTCTTTCGTATCATCAATTTGCAGTTCATTTATGACCTTTGTGATTTCTTCATTAATTAAAGAAATGTGGCCAATTAAGTTTCCTCGAACAGTATATTCTGTATGATCTGGACCTGTCAACTCTAATACTTTTGCTAAGTCATGAAGCATTATTCCAGAAAAAAGTAGACTCTTATTTAGTTCGGGATAAATATCCCCAATACTATCTGCTAAACGAACCATAGTTGCAGTATGATAAGCTAGGCCTGATTCAAAAGCATGATGATTGGTTTTGGCAGCTGGATAAGTATAAAATTCCTTGTCAAATTTTCGATAAAGCGCCCTAACAATCCTTTGCCAAGTTGCGTTTTCAATTTTAAAAAGCATTTGTTCTAAGTAATCGCGAACATCATCAACACTCACTGGAGCCTTCTCTCTAAATTCACGTGGATCATTTGGCTCCCCTTCTCTTGTATTACGGAGGGTAATCTGGTTAACCTGAGGTGTTCCATTATAAACCTCTCGTCGCCCTTTCATATGAACAACCTTTCCAGCCACAAATTCCTCTACATTGTAGGGTTGTGCATCCCAAAGATTGCCTGAAATTTCACCAGAATCATCTTGAAAAGTAAAGGAAATAAAATCCTTACCCGCCCTTGTTTTTCTTACTTCTGCTGATTTAATCAGATAAAAGCCCTCAAACAGTTGGTCTTTCTTCATTTGGTTAATTTTCATAGGTATCCTCTTCTATATCAGGTATATTAAGCAAAGCTTCAGTATCCTTATCTTGATAAGTTTCAACTTTTGTCAAAGCTCTAACAATGGCCTTACTGCGTGTTGAAATTAAGTTGTCTAATGTTGAGTTTGCTGTCGAAATTTGTTTTTGCGCCTTGACTAAAATAGTTCCAAACTTTTCAAACTCACTTTTAACATTGCCTAAAATTTTGCTAATATCATCAGCATTTTTTTGAATATTTAAGGTTTTAAAACCTACCGATAGAGAATTAAGCAGAGCCGATAAGGTAGATGGACCTGCCACAACGATATTATCTTCCCTTCGAAGTGCATCAAAAAAGGCTGCGCTGCGAACCACTTCTGAGTAGAGACCTTCAGTCGGTAAGAAGAGAATCCCAAAGTTGGTTGTTTCAGGTGGCTTAATGTATTTTTTGTTAACATCTTTAGCAAAACGTTTAATAGCAGCAAGTAAGGCTTTACGAGTCTGTTCAATCTGCTCTTTGTCTCCAGATTCATAGGCATCTTCTAGACGATAATAGTCTTCCAAGGGAAACTTGGAATCAATCGGCAGATAAACATACTCTCCTTCGTTTTGACCAGGAAGTTTGATGGCATACTCAACGCGTTCACTAGAGCCTTTGATGGGTGAAAACTCTTTTTCATACTGTTGAACTGTTAGAATATCTTCAATAATCTGTCCTAATTGAAGTTCCCCTAAAATACCGCGTGTTTTGGTGTTAGATAGGACTTTATTTAAGGTACCGACATCTTTAGCAACTGTGCGCATCTCGCCTAAACCAAGATTGACATTTTCCAATTGTTTAGACACTGTTTCAAAAGAAACTTGCAGACGTTTATTTAAAGTTTCTTCTAACTTTTCCTCCACAGTCCGACGCATCTCTTCCAAGCGTTTCTCGTTGGAGTCCTGCATTTGCTTGACGGATTGGGAAAGATTCTTGTCAATCAGTTCCAACCTCTGATCACTACGATCACGACTCTCTGATAAATTATGATACAAAACAGTCTTTAAATCATTAAGTTGTTGATAAAGATCTGTTTGATTGCGGTTCAACAAGGAACTGACTTCAATAATCTGATTTTTACTATAACTTTCTAATTGATAAGATAATTGATCTGACAAATTATCAGCATTGTTTTCCAAAGTCTTTTGAAATTGAGCTTCTAAGGACTGAACCTTCTGATAAAGAACGACAATAATAATCCCCATAAGGATAAGTAGAATTACAATAAGAACTTCCAAATTAACTCCTGTCTCTACTTTGAATAATAATAATATAATCAGAATCAACACTGACTTCTATTGGTTGTCCAATAAACTCATTACTAGAATAGACTTTTTTCTCAAAATAATTTGAACTAGTTAAGTCGTATTTAGCGCCTTTTATTGACAAGGGATTTTGACCTACGGCCATAAAAGAAACATAAGTCATACCCTCTACTTGATGGATGATGTGACTACCACTTGGACGAAATTGCACATGGTTTTGGTGATCAAGAAGAGTAATCTGCGATAGAAAAGGCTTTAACTCTGGATTACTAGGCAAGTAAAGATTGGATAATAAATGATCCAATCGTCCTCCAAAGGCCCCAAAAATCGTCACCTCCGCTTCTGGATAATCTTCGAAAACTGTCTTTAAAGCTAACTCCGTATCTGTATCATTTTTTTCAGCAGGCGACTGCATGAAGTGTTTAGCCTCCCTTTTTATATTCGATAATTCCGACTCAGAAACCGAATCAAAATCACCTACTGCATAAGTTAAAGGTAAATTTTCTTCAATAACAAAAAGGCTACCACGATCAATACCACAATAGAAATCGTATTGCTTAGGAAGTGTCTCAAGGTCACCGCCAGCAACTAAGGCTATTTTAAGCATCCAAAGCCAACCTTAATGTTTGGACTTGAGAAACTAAATCATCAGCTTTAAAGAGATAAGAGCCTGCCACAAAAACATTGGCACCCGCTTTGGCACAGGCTGCAATCGTTTTGTCATCGACGCCACCGTCAACTTCAATATCAAAGTCTAAACCAGCCCTTTGACGCATCTCAACAACTTTTTTAACCTTGTCTAAACACTCTGGAATGAAGGCTTGACCTCCAAAGCCAGGATTTACTGTCATAATCAGAACTTGATCAACCAAGGATAAGAGAGGCTCAATGGCACTTACTGGCGTTCCAGGATTGATAACAAGGCCAGCTTTCATACCAGCTGTTCTAATTTTTTGTAGGGCACCATGAATATGATGAGTGCTCTCAACATGGATTGTCATAATATCGGCACCTGCTTGCGCATAAGCTTCCACATAACGCTCAGGATTAATCACCATCAAGTGACAATCAAAAACCAGTCTGCTATGTTTGCGCATACTAGCGACTACGTCTGCACCAAAGCTAATATTAGGAACAAATTGACCGTCCATAATATCAATATGAACATACTCAGCATCTGTTTCCTCAATACGTTTTAACTCTGCGGCAAAATTAGCATAGTCAGCCGCTAAAATAGAAGGTGCAATTTTGTGACTTGTCATGTTCAATACCCTACTTTCTTTTAATTACTTTCTTAAAGGTTTCGCGCCGGTTTTCGATTTCACTGAGGAATTGTAAATAGTTATCATAGCGCCTTTGCCATATCCGGCCTGCCTTTACTGCAGCGATGACAGCACATTGCGGTTCGTGACGATGGCTACAGGATCTAAATTTACAGTTATGGCTAAAATGTCTGATTTCAGGAAAAGCTTCACTAAGGTCCTCTCCATTATCAATAGCGTAATCTAAGTTGGAAAAACCTGGCGTATCAGCTATTTTCCCGCCGTTAACATTATAAAAACTAACAGCACGTGTCGTGTGGCGTCCGCGCCCTAAACTACCAGAGATTGCTGCCGTCTCGAGGCCTAGTTCTGGAGAAATTTTGTTAAGAAGTGTTGATTTACCGACGCCAGTCTGTCCCATAAAGACTGTTACTTTCTCTCTTAAATGTGGTAAAAGCTGACCAAGAGACATAGCAAAATTATAACCTACCTGCTCATAATGACGCCTGGCATCTTCAATAGCTGTCAGATCTTGAAGTAGGTCAAGTTTAGAAATATAAACAATTGGCCTAATACTTTTATTTTCCAACAAAACCAAAAAACGGTCCAAAAGGTTACTGTTAAAATCAGGTTCCTTGGCCGACATAATAACAACAGCTTGGTCAATATTAACAATAGGAGGTCTGACTAGCTCATTTTTACGTTCATGTATGGCTAGAATATAACCTTCCGAGTTATTCTCTGCTGTAAAGTCAACAAAATCGCCTACATAGGGAACCTGTCCTTTTTTTCTAAAATTTCCACGCGCACGTGTTTGGTAAACTCTTCCTTCAGACTCGACATAATAAAAGCCGGCCAAAGATTTAATAATTCTTCCTTGCAAATGAACTCCTCGTAATCATAATAACTTCATTATAGCAAAAATAAGTCTTTAATTCAGCAGATTTACGTTTTCCCTTATGACAATTTTTTTAAATTTTTTCCTGAATCTCTCTAAAAAACGATGCAAATTAATTGCAGCTCATTTAGGTTTATGATATAGTTCTCAGGGTAACTATGTTGATTTCTGAAATTTTAATATATTGTAGCGTCAGCATACTCATAATTCATTTAAAGGAGAGAAGAATGTCAACAGATTATAACGTTGATATACACGGCAAGCCTTTTAATCGGACGACTATGGTTATTTTGCTATTAGTCGCTACCTTTGCCGGTATTTTAAATCAAACCAGTCTCGGTACCGCGATACCGACATTGATGGACAGTTTCCATATTAACTTAGCAACAGCTCAACAAGCAACCACGTGGTTCCTATTAGCAAATGGGATTATGATTCCTGTTTCAGCTTACCTTGCCACTCGTTTTTCAACCAAGTGGCTCTATGTGTCAGCTTACGCTATATTGGTTGTCGGACTACTAATCACAACCTTAGCACCTACATCCAATTGGACCCTTTTTCTAGTAGGTCGAATTATTCAGGCTGTTGCGGTTGGAATTACTATGCCCTTAATGCAGGTGGTAATGGTCAATATTTACCCAGCTGAACAAAGGGGAGCTGCAATGGGACTTAGTGGCTTAGTAGTTGGACTAGCTCCTGCAATTGGACCTACCTTTGCAGGTTGGTTATTAAAGCACGATATCATCTTGTTCGGTCATAATTTAGCTTGGCGTGCTATTTTTGTTTTACCATTAATTATCTTAACTATTTCATTTTTTCTATCACCCATTTTTATCAAAGATGTTATCCCCAACAAAAAAATGACCTTGGATTTTCCTTCCTTTATTTTATCTATTATAGGATTTGGTCTTTTTCTCTGGGGATTCACCAACGTGGCTAGTGATGGCTGGGAAAACCTGACTAATGTTATCATTCCAATTCTTGTAGGGATTGTTATCATTGCAATCTTTATCCGACGACAATTAACTTTAGAACAACCTTTCCTAGATATTCGTGTGTTCAAGGTTAAACAGTTCTCTATTACCACACTTGCCATCGCCTTATCTATGATGGCTATGATGGGAGTGGAAATGATGCTACCTCTGTATTTACAAAACGTACATGGTTTATCTGCCCTTGATTCTGGACTTGTCCTACTACCTGGAGCTCTAATCATGGGAATTATCAGTCCCCTCGCTGGGAGCGCCTATGATAAAGTTGGTGCTCGTCGACTTGCCTTAATTGGCTTTACTATTCTTGGTATCGGAACTATTCCTTTTATTTTCCTTACTGGAACAACACCTGACCACTATATTACCCTATTATATGCCGTTCGTATGTTTGGTATTGCCATGATTATGATGCCTTTAACAGCTTCAGCTATGAGTGCACTACCACCTCATGAGGCTGCTCACGGAACAGCTTCAAACAATACAGCTCGTCAAATTGCATCAGCCATTGTCGTTGCCTTATTATCAAGTGTAACTCAAAACGTTATCAACAATAATAAACCTTCAAAATTATTACAAGAGCAAAACCCACTAGAATATGCTTCTAAATTGTTAGATGCTAGTCTAAAAGGTTTCCATATCTCCTTTACTATTGGATTATCCTTTGCAATTATTGGTTTTGTCGTTGCCCTCTTTCTCCGTCGAGGAAAAGTTATTGAAGTAGGAAAGGAGCTTTAAGATGATTCTATTAATCATTGCCTTAGCAACTGTGCTGTCCTTTGTGACATGGATGTATATTCCCAAACAGCTGGTAAGATATCTTTTGGGAACTCTGTCACTACTTAGTCTACTAGCTAGCACCCTCTATCTAACAGACCACTTTGTTAACCACCGAGGTATGACAGTTGACACAAAGATCAACAAACAGGAAATTTATTCTGCTGGTGATGTTAAAGCTAACTTTGGCCTTCTCATTGCTAAAAAGATTGGTACGAAATCAGACCACCATGTACTCATCTATAGAGAGCATAAAGAAGATCAAAAACCCAAAGCCCATTTTGTTCCTAACAGAAAGAAAATAAATCAAGCCACCAAAATATCTGCTAACTACAAGCAAACTGATAGTGATAAGGCCTATTTGATAACCACTACCAAACGGTATGTTTGGAAAACTCACCTTGATAAACTTATGTTTGGCTTTGGAGGAGAAACTAATGAACTGATTTCGCAAAAAGCGGAGGCGGTCATCCCAAGGGATTATTGGCTAGTGGTCACACCAAAGCAGGCGCAACAATTAGCTAGCCTTGCCCCTCAATTAAAAGCTGACCAAGAAAAAGCATTAAAAGCTAATCCTCAGTTAACTTTCAAAATGCAAGTTTTAGCCAAAGAAAATCCCAAAGCACTAAGCAAATTGCAAGTAGACCAATTAAAAAAAGCATTAGGAATGATTGAATAATAAAAGCCATGTCAGGTTGACATGGTTTAGAACGTAAACAAACTCCTAACAATAAAAAAATGTGAATAGTCTTGCGTAAAATGACACGATATTAAACTCTAAAAAACGTTGATATTCCAATGTTTCTGAGAGTTTTTACTTTTCATAATAAAGAAAAAAGATTGAAGAAAATTGTCCAAAATGGACTTTTTCTTCAATCTGAACCATGTCAGATTGACATGGTTTTTATTATCTGGAGATAAGCTGTCACTAACCTGCCAAAAGTACTAGGAAAACTAACATACCACCACCGAAAATAAGTAGAAAAGCGACAACCGGCCATACAAATTTCAGCCAATGTGAATACTTCATATCTAGCATTTGAAGAGTTGCCATAACCAAACCGGTGGGCGCTAAAAATAGCATAGCATACTGTCCAAACTGATAGGCCATAACAACAAGATATCGTGGTATTCCCACTGTATCAGCCAAAGGGGCCAGAATAGGCATAGACAAGACAGCGAGGCCTGATGAAGACGGAACAACAAAGCCCAAAAAGAAGTAAATAATCATCATCACGATAATAAAGACTGGACCACTTACATGCGAAGCGACTTTTGAAGCACCAAATAGCATCGTGTCAGATATAAAACCTTGGTTTAATATGATATTAATACCTCTCGCTAAACCAATAATCAAGGATACTCCAATTAAACTAGCTGCTCCATTGACAAATTCGTCAACGACTTCCTTTTCACCAATTCCGTTTGGACCTGTTGCCGCAAGAAACATTATAACTATCGTAATAGCCAAAAAAGAGGATGCCATTGTTGGAAACCACCAACCTTGAGACATAATACCCCAAACCATCAAAGGAAAGGAAATCGTAAACAAAACAAGTATAATTTTTTGTCTAATAGTAAATTTTGCTTCTGAAATTCCTGCCACTAACCCCCATTTTTTATTAAACTCTTCTCGATCTTCATAGGAATAAGAAAAACTTGGATCAGCTTTGATTTTTTTAGCATACCAATAAAGATAGGAAACAACAAAGATGGCACCTGCAATACAACCAAACATCCGCCATTCTAAACCTTCTGTAAAGCTAATACCAGCTGCATTTGAAGCAATGACTGATGAAAACGGATTAATTGTTGAGAAAGAAGTTCCCACCGAGCTGGCCAAGAAAATTGCTCCAACACAGATGATGGAATCATAACCCATAGCCAAAAAAACAGGGACCAAAATCGGATAAAATGCAACAGCTTCTTCTTCAATACCACATAGCGTACCACCTAACACCATTAATAATGACACTAAGAAAATCAGTGTGAACTCTCGACCTTTAGTTTTTCTCGTCAAAGCAATTAATCCAGATTCAAAGGCTCCGCTTCGACGAACCACCCCTATCATACCTCCAAGAACCATTATAAAAACCATTATATCTACAGCTTCAATAGTTCCCTTGACCATGCTTGTTGTAATGTCACTTGGTCTAGCAGGATTTTGTTTTAACCTTTTGTAGGTGTTTGGTACAGAAATGGGTTTGCTAATGGCTCCTGAAGTAAACTCTTTAATTTTTATATTGACACCAATTTTATCCAACTCTTTTTGCGTTGCTGCGACATTTTTGACCTTTCCTGAAGGTTCGGTGATCATTAATTTAGACGTTTCAGAATTATAGAGTAATTTTGCATAAGAGCCTGACGGTATAATATAAGTTGCCATTACTGCAATTATCGTCAAGATAAATAGTATCGTGAAGGCACCTGGCATTCGAAAAGCTTTTTTTGCCACTATCCCTTCATTTTTAGTTTTACCTATTATCATATCATTTCTCCCTTTAAGTTGGTTATTTGTATCGAAGGCTAATAGCATAGAAAAAGGCATGAAAAACAGATAATCACTGATCTTTTCATGCCTCCAAAGCTTTTATTTAGTAATGTGTGTGCCAGTAACACCATTTAAAGCTTTTTCCAGGCTATCTAAAGAGGTTATGATTGCTTTTCCGTTTGGATTATGATCAAGGAAACTCAAACAAGCCATTATTTTAGGCAACATACTACCCTTGGCAAATTCTCCATGTTTAACATAGTCAATCAGCTCCCCGGTCTTTACCTGGGTCAGTTTTTCTTGATTTTCTTTCCCGTAGTGAATGTAAACATGCTCAACAGCCGTTAGAATAATTAATTGATCTGCCTCAAGTTTGCCTGCTAGCAAAGCACTAGATTGGTCTTTATCAATAACGGCTGCAACACCTTTATAACTGCCACTTGAACCCTTAATTACTGGGACACCGCCGCCACCACCTGCAATGACTAAAGTTCCTGCTTCAATGAGGGTCTTTATACTAGCTAATTCCAAAATCTCTATTGGTTGAGGAGAAGCTACAACTCGTCGATAACCCCGCCCGGCATCTTCAACAAAAGTATAGCCTTTTTCAGTAGCTATTTTTTCAGATGTTTCTTTATCATAAAAACTTCCTATTGGCTTTGTGAGATTTTGAAAGGCGCTATCTTTAGGATCAACTTCTATTTGCGTCACAAGGGTCGCAACTTCTTTAGTGATACCTTCTTTACCTATTTCATTTAATAAACTTTGTTGAAGGTGGTAACCAATATAACCCTGACTCATAGCACCACACTCAGGGAAGGGAAATGCTGCTCCTTGTCCGTTTTCTGCCGCATAATTCATCCCTAAATTAATTGCTCCGACTTGTGGCCCGTTCCCATGACTGATAACAACTTCATGGCCGGCTTTAATAAGTGAAACAAGCGATTTAGCTGTTCCCTTGACCAGCTCAAGTTGTTCCTCCGGTGAATTTCCTAAAGCATTCCCGCCTAATGCAACGACTATCTTTGTCATAATACAGACCCCCTAGTCGCCCAAGGTAGCTACCATAACTGCTTTAATGGTATGCATACGGTTTTCAGCTTCTTGGAAGACTACAGAATGAGGTCCTTCAAAAACTTCATCAGAAACTTCCATTTCTTTTAGACCATATTTATCATAGATTTCTTTACCTACTTTTGTGTCTATGTTATGGAAGGAAGGCAAGCAATGCTCAAAAATTACATTAGGATTCTTTGTCATTTCAATCATTTTCTGAGTTACTCGGTAAGGCTCTAAGAGTGCAATCCTCTCTTTCCAAACTTCATCTGCTTCACCCATTGACACCCAAACATCTGTATAAAGAACATCTGAGTTAAGGACTCCTTTTTCAATATCATCTGTAATTTCAATGACAGCACCTGTACTCTTAGCTATCTCTTGACACTTCTTCAAAAGCTCTGGATCGGGATTTAAATCTTTGGGACAAACTAAATGATAGGTCATACCGACAATTGAAGCCCCAATCATCAAAGCGTTAGCAACATTATTCCTACCATCTCCGACATAGGTAAAGCGAATCTCTTTGTAAGGTTTTTGAAGACACTCTTTTGCAGTCAAAAAATCAGCTAATACTTGCGTTGGGTGGTCAGCATCTGTTAAACCATTCCATACTGGAACCCCTGCAAATTCTGCAAGAGTTTCAACAGTTTTTTGAGAAAAGCCACGATATTCAATACCATCATACATCCCACCAAGAACACGTGCAGTATCTTTTGCGGTTTCTTTTTTACCCATTTGACTTCCTGTTGGCCCCAGGTAAGTAACGCGAGCCCCTTGATCGTAAGCAGCAACCTCAAATGCACAACGGGTACGGGTTGAATCTTTCTCAAAAATGAGGGCAATGTTTTTTCCAACTAATTTTTGTTGTTCAATGCCCGCATACTTAGCACGCTTCAAATCTTCAGAGAGATTTAAGAGAAATTCAACTTCCTGTGTTGTGAAATCCAATAAGGTTAGAAAATTACGGTTTCGTAAATTTTTCATTGCTTATTACCTCCTTTTTATTTATACTTAGATTATAGTTAGCGCTTTCACAAAGCTTCAATAATATTCAAAAATCTTCAAATAGAAATTTTTAGGAATTGATATGCTTGATATTTTAACCGAAAATCATCTTGAAAGACGACAACGGATTGTTATTGCCGCTATTACTATTGCTTTAGCTGCACAGATACATATTTCAACAATTACTGATGGTTTTATCCTAACTTTGTCTCTCTTCATCTTGCCAGTTTTTTTATACTTTAATGATGATGTGAACCCTTTCCATATTTGTTTAGGAATTGCAGCAGTTTCTCCAATCTTTAGAGGGCTTATTTTGGCCCTTGTAGGAAAATCAGCATCTCTGAAAATCTTAGAATTTGTTTTTACTGATGTTGTATTCTACTTGTGTTACGGATTCTGTTTTTATTTTCTATATTGGAGCCGTTCCTATCGAAATAAAGGAACGTTTTTTCTAGCCATCATTATCTGTGACTATCTTTCGAATATCTTAGAAATTAGTTTATTACTCAATTTTAAGAATTATACCGTCAGTATTTTCCAGATCCTTTTTCTAACCGCCTTGGTAAGAGCTTTAATAAGCTGCGCACTGGCCTACACTTATAGTTATCTGACCCTCTTACTTCTTAAGGATTACCACGAACAGCGTTACTATTATTTTATTTGGTCAACTTCTGCTGTTAAAAGTGAAGTTTACTTTATGCAGAAAAACATTCTTGAGATTGAAAACATCATGAAAAATGCTTATCTTCTTGACAAAGAGTTAGCTAAACATCACTTACCTCAAGAATACCAACATTTATCTTTAGACATCGCAAGAGATGTGCACGAAATTAAAAAGGATTACCAAAATGTTATCAAAGGACTTGGTACTTACTTTAGTGTAGAAAACGAATCAAGTATGACCGTAAAAGATATTTTTAGAATTGCTCTGTCATATATCCGTAGCCTAATTCAAGCACATCAGCAAGACATCATTATTACCGAGCATATTCAAAGCAAGACGACCATTACCAACTATTATTTTCTCCTTACAATCGTGTCCAATATTGTGTTGAATGCTGTGGAAGCTATTGGGGACCAAAAAAATGGTACTATTATTGTTTCAACACAAGAAAACGACCAAAACCTTAGCATCACCATCACTGATAACGGCCCTGGCATTTCTGATAAGATGAAAAAGTTTATTTTTCAATCTGGTTTTTCAACAAAATTTAATGCAAATGGGGATATTTACCGTGGAATAGGGTTATCAAATGTTAAAGTTATTGTTGAAGAACAATTTAAAGGAAGTATAACCTGTTCTGACAACCAACCTAAAGGTGCTATTTTTACTATTAATTTAAGCAAGAAGCAATTAGTAACTGGAGTGAGTGAATGAATGAAATTCTATATTATAGATGACGATCCCTCTGTGACAATGGTGCTTCAAGAAATCATTGAGGATGATTTTAACCACATCGTTTGTAAGACAACAAATGATTCAACTGAAGCCTATCATGATTTATTAGTCTCCGATATTGATATCGTCTTAGTTGACTTATTAATGCCAAAGTTAGATGGTGTGACACTGGTTGAAAAAATCCACCACAGTCGCCCAAAACTCAAATTTATTATGATTTCTCAGGTCAAAGATGAAGGTCTTCGACAAGATGCTTATCAAGCAGGAATTGAGTTTTTCATCAATAAACCCATTAACATTGTTGAAGTACGATCGGTTGTCAATAAGGTCAAAGAAAGTATTCAAATGGAGGCAAAATTAAAGCTAATTCAAGAACTTTTAGGCCCTACCTTAGCACAACAGACTCAAGATAGCATACAAGAAAAGCAATTAGAGAAAATCCGTTCCATCTTATCCTACTTAGGCATTACCGCTGAAGCTGGTTATACCGATATAATGACGATTTGTAAGCTGATGTTAGATCATAATATTCCCTTTGAAAAGGTTAATTTTGAGCATTATTTATCACTAGACGCTCATTGTCAAAAAATTATGCTGCAAAGAGTGCGTCGAGCGGTCAAAAAAGCTATGATTAATATTGCCCACCTTTGCCTAGATGATTTTGAAAATGATATTACTCTTCAATACGCTAATGCATTATTTGGCTATCAAAATATTCATCTTGAAATTCAAGTTATCCAAGAAGAGAGCTTTCAAGGTGGAAAAATTGTTTTGCGAAAATTTTTTGATGAACTAATCGTTCAAAGTCATAACGCACTTTTCATGTAGATGATCGTGCAAAAAAAATAGCCTAGGAGGTAAGCCTAGCTATCACATTCCTAAACTAACTGAAACTAAAATCCCTATTCAACTGAATAGGGATTTTAGTTCTAAATACCAACTGACTTCAACGCATCAGCTAATTTTCCAAATTCTGCAATAGTTAGAGCTTCACCGCGAACATTGGCTTTAATACCTGCTAATTCTAAGGCGTTCTCTAACTTCTTTTTAGTCTCTTCAGACTTACCAAAATGACTGGTCAAGTTATTCCATAAGGTCTTACGGCGATGGACAAAACCCACTTTAACTACTCGGAAGAAGAAATCTTCATCTTGAACTTTAATTAAAGGTTCTACACGACGTTCCATTTTCAATATGGCAGAGTCAACATTTGGAGCCGGTACAAATACTGTTCTCGGCACAATGAAGGCTACTTTAGCCGCCATATAATATTGAACGGCAATTGACAAACTTCCATAGGCTTTAGTATTAGGCTCTGCTGAAATACGATCAGCGACTTCTCTTTGCATCATAACCACAAACTCTTGGAAAGGAATTTTACTTCCAATCAAATGCATTAATATTGGTGTTGTAATGTAATATGGTAAATTAGCCACCACCTTTATAGGTAATTGTGGATTTTTAAAACCTTGAATCTGTGTTTGCAAATCAGCTTTTAAGATATCCTGGTTGATAACTCGGACATTGTCAAAATCTCTGAGGGTGTCAGCTAAGATCGGGACGAGACGATCATCAATTTCGAAAGCCATAACTTCAGCTGCATTCTCTGCTAAAAATTCTGTCAGAGCACCAATACCTGGTCCAATTTCAATAACATTGACATTTTTATCAATTCTTGCCGTATCAACAATCTTTTGTAAGATATTGGTATCCGTCAAAAAGTTTTGTCCGAAAGATTTCTTAAAAGTGAAACCATGACGCTCAAGGATAGCTCTCGTAACACTGTAATCTGCAATTCTCATGTATTCTTTTTTCCCACTTCTTCTTTTCTCTATTGTAACATATTCCTTATCACATTCTATAATAGCAAGACAAGTACATTAACAAAAGTAGTGTCTTTGTATAATTAGGAAAACCGACTAAGAAAAATCATCGGACTTTCTTGTGAGTGTTGGCAGTTAGCTTTTATAGCACGCCATAGCTTCTTCGAGGTCTGCTAAGCTGATGCCAAAAAGCTCTAGTCTCTTCAAAAGTTGTTTACCATTACAGTAGCCTATTCGGAGTTGGTCCCCCAAATATTCACGTTTTTGCCGACTTTCTTTACCCAATGTGAGGCCTAAACGTACCAAGTCCCCACTTGTAACATCAAACTGATTGTCATCGTCATAGGCCTGAGTTACTTTCCTTAGTGCTTTTTGCAGATCCTCAAAAGAAGCATGTTCAATTCCTAATGACCGTCCCTTAGATTTAGATGCTGGTATAGCTTCGTTACGTTTTAAGAAAGCATGTCGAACTGTTGGCACAGCTTGCATAATAATCTTACGGATGCGTTCCCCATTATAATCTGGGTCTGTAAAAACAATCACTCCACGCAAGTTATTTAAACGGTCAATCCTCTCCAAGTCTTTCTCATTAATAGCAGAACCTTGCGTCTCATAAGTATCCACATCATAAAAGCGTCTCAAATTGGCTGTATCATCCTTGCCTTCAACCACAATAACCTCTTGAATTTTAATTTTATCTGTCAATTCTAAAGATCCTTTTCGCATTTTCTGTCGTAGCAGCAGCCACTTCCTCCACTGAAAGTCCTCGCAATTCCGCTATTTTATCGACCACAAACCGAGTATAAGCTGTGCGATTTTCCCGACCACGCTTCGGAACAGGCGCCAAGTATGGTGCATCAGTCTCCACCAAGATTTTCTCTAAAGGTAATTGCTGTGCTGCTTCTTGAATTTCTAGTGCTTTTTTGAAGGTTACCACTCCTGAGAAGGAAATCATCATGCCAAGCTCTATGAATTTGTTTGCCATTTCTAATGACCCAGAATAAGAATGCATGATACCTCCGCGAAAACCGACACCTACTTCCTTGAGAACTTGGTAAGTGTCTTCTAAAGCATCTCTTGTATGCACCACAAAAGGTAAATCATATTCTTTTGACAACTGAACTTGTCGTTTAAAAACTTTGATTTGAATCTCTTTAGGATCTTCCATCCAGTGATAATCTAAACCAATCTCACCTAAGGCTATGACTTTAGGATCTCTTAAATGCGAAACAATCATCTCTTCTATATCCTGAGTGTAGGAACCAGCTTCAGTCGGATGCCAACCAATGGTAGCATAAACTTCTGGATATTTCTGAGCCAGTGTCAGAGCACCTCCGATGGTTTCTTTATCAAAACCAACCACATTATGGTAAATTACACCCTGTTCTTTAGCCAAAGCTAGTTCTTCATCTTCCCTACCTGAAAAGTTATCACTGTTCAAATGAGTATGAGTATCAAAAATCTCAAGCATTCTTAGCTCTTCCTTTCACACAACATTGTTTGACTATTATAACATAAGTCTAAAGGTTTCACATGACTGGGTTTAACTATAATAGTTTCAAGTTGTCTTATTGGCTCTCCCTAAAGACTATAAGAAGGTGTTTGTAAATGGTAAAGTGGTACCATTGTCTTACGGTATCAGTCGCACGTCCTTTATGGTATACTGAGTTGGTAAGGTTTACAGGAGGATATAGGATGCGCAAAGACCACCGTTTGATCACTCAAATTGAAGATGCTTTAGACCAAATGACAGACCTAGAAAAAAAGATTGGCTCCTTTTTTATTGAAACAGAGTTAGATGACCAAAATCTAAAGGCAACTAATATTATAAAGCAATTACATATCTCCCAATCAACTTTGACTCGTTTTGCTAAAAAGTGTGGCTTTGCTGGTTATCGGGCTTTTTCCTTTGAATACAGCAAAAGCTTACAAGAATCCAAAGTCAATTTCCAACCTTTTCATTTGGAATTAACTAAGAGGGTTCTATTTGATTACGATGCCTTGATCAATAAAACTTACGACTTAGTGGATGAAGCTAAACTCCAAGATCTAGCTACTTGTTTTGACAAGGCAGAGCGCATCTACTTCTACGGAAAAGGAAGCTCTGCTCTTGTCGCTCAAGAAATGAAACTGCGTTTTATGCGACTTGGCTTAATTTGTGATGCTTATTCTGACACAGATGGTTTTACTTGGGCTAATAGTGTTGTCAATCAAAACTGCCTTGTCTTCGGCTTTTCTTTGTCGGGTAAAACACAGTCTGTTGTTAAGGCCCTAGACAAAGCCAGCCAAAAGGGAGCCAAAGCTATTCTCCTCACAACCAACAGTAATCAAACATTCCCAAAAGCTATTGACATTATTCCCGTTGCTTCTAATCATAAACTGAATTATGGTAATCGTATTTCGCCTCAATTTCCTCTCCTCATTATGATGGATATCATATACGCTTATGTATCAGCTATTAATAAAACTCAGAAAGAGGAAATTTTCAAAAACACCATTATAAAGTAAAAAAGTTCTAAATTCCTATTTAGAACTTTGAGAACGTAGACAAACTCCTAAAAATAAAAAGTTTGAATAGACTTACGTAAAATGACAAAATATTAAACTCTTAGAAATGTTGATATTCCAATATTTATGAGAGTTTTTGTTTTTCATGATAATAAAAAAAGATTGAAGAAAATTGTCCAAAATGGACTTTTTCTTCAATCAGAAAGTTCTAAATTCCTATTTAGAACTTTTTTATAAATGAAATTAGACTCTCTGCTTTTGTTTAAAATGGTAATAAGCCCCCATCATTCCTGCATTATTTCCGTGACTGGCAAAAACAATTTTCGTTTTTTGGGAGATACTAGAAACTAAATACTTTTCTAGAGCTTGGCTGATTTTAGGGGATAAGTAAGTTTTTTGTCCCATTATACCACCGCCTAAAACAATACATTCTGGATTCACAACATAGCATATATTAGCTATCCCTTGACACAAGTAGTCTACCAATTGATCAATTGCTGCTATACAGTGCCGATTCCCAGCTTTTGCCTCTTCAAAAATTCTTCGTCCATTCCAATCATCAGGCTGGTCACCATGTCTTTTTGCAACATCATTTATTAGTGCTGTCGTTGATGCTAAAGCTTGAAACTGATTATTATCAAGACGCATATAACCAACCTCACAAGCTGAAAAACTGCTCCCATGAAAGACTTGTGAATTCAGCAAAAAGCATCCTCCGATACCTGTTCCGATTGTTAAACAGATGGCAACTTTTGCATTTTTTGCACTACCAGAAATAGCTTCTGCTAGCCCCGCACAATTGACATCATTTTCTACTTCACATGGGATATTGAATTGCTCTTCGATTGACTTTTTAAATGATATTCCTACATAATTAGGAATTTGTGGACCTGAATAAAAAATTTCTCCTTTTTCAGGATTCACCATTCCCGCGGTAGAAATTGCTACACCTGTTAGGGGGACTTGATTGTGATAGTCTTCTACTAGGGATAAGACCTTAGCTAAGATTGTTGGTCCACCTTTTGAAGCTTGCGTTGGAATTTCTTCTTTTCTTAGAAGCTGTCCCTGATCAGTTACTAAACCATATTTTATTGCTGTTCCACCTATATCAATGGCTAAATAAAATGTCATTTTTACTCACCGACTTTCACAAAATCGTTCTTTAGCTAATCTAATAAGGGCAGCAGCTTCTTGACATATTTTATAATCGCTTTCTTCTAATTCTGTCAGAGGTGAGCGAACAGAGCCTATATCAAGCCCTTCATTAATACGCAAAACTTCTTTTATGATAGCATACATGTGCCCATGACCCGATACAAGTAACGCTATGATGTCATTGATCTGTCCTTGTAACTCATATGCTTTTTCTAACTCTTTTTCTGCTATCAGATGATTCAGTTCTAAGAACAATTCTGGCATAACTCCGTATGTCCCCCCAATACCAGCAGCAGCTCCCATTAATCGTCCTCCTAAAAACTGTTCGTCAGGACCATTAAATACAATGTGATTATCACCTCCAAGAGCTGAAAATATCTGGATATCTTGAACTGGCATTGATGAGTTTTTGACACCAATAACTTGCTTATTTTCTAACATTTTTTGATAAAGACTAGGGCTCAGAGCCGTCCCAGCAAGTTGTGGAATATTATAGATGATAAAATCAGTAGCTGGAGCTGCTTTTGAAATTCGGTTCCAATAGTCAGCAACAGCATAATCAGGCAATTTGAAATAGATTGGCGGAATAGCTGCTATAGCATCAACTCCCAAGCCCTCAGCATGTTCTGCTAATTCAATGCTATCCTTAGTGTTATTACAAGCTACATGGTTGATTATTGTTAATTTTCCTTTTGCAACTGCCATGACATTCTCTAGAACACATTTTCGGTCCTCTACACTTTGATAGATACATTCTCCTGAAGAACCATTAACATATAAGCCCTTAACACCTTTTTTAACAAAATAAGTTGTTAGTGCTTGAACGGCTCTAGGATCAATTTGACCTTCCTTATCATAGCAAGCATAAAACGCCGGAATTACTCCTTGGTATTTGACTAATTTTCCTGATGGCATCGCCAACTCCTTTCCTGTATTTTCTCACACCTAACACTCCAAAACTAGCTGAAAACTTCCGCTAATGCTATTGATTTATCCCTATTTCCACGAAAATTTTAACTTAATCTTAAACTTTATGAGATTATCATGGAGCCATTAATCAGTACAGTGTCCAAAACCTTATTATTTTCTTATTTATCGTTTAGGATTTTTGAGCGCTTTATTCCTTGAGAAATAGCCTTATTGCCTTTCTCTACAAACGTATCAAGAGCTTCTTTTGAAGTTTTTTCACCAGTTAATACAGCCTGAATTTCTGGGAACAAGGCATTTCTAACTTCTACATATCCTGACGTATTATTAGAAAAGTTAATAACATACTGATCATTATTAATATAAGTTTCTAGCATTGGATGGTTTGCTTTTTCTTGCTCAACCAGTGATTTCCGTACAGGCATAAAGTTCATACTTGCTTTAACTAACTCTTTATTTTCAGAATAATATTTAACAAAATCTCTTGCTAGTTTTTGTCGTTTATCACCATTTGTATTAAAGACTGCTGATCCTAAAACGTATGTGAATGACTTAGGTCCATCTATACTTGGAATATTGGCTAAGCGTGCATCAAATTTATTGACTGTTCCTGCTGACATACTGTCAAGCATCCCTTTATACAATACCGCGTTGGTAAAACTAATTGCTATCTTCTTATTTTGGAACATAGCATTGACATCATTACTTGTTAATGATTCTGCACCAGAGGTAATCATTTTTTTAGCATTTAATTCCTTGATATAATCTAGAGCTTCGATACCCTTTTTATCATTCACGTTGAGTTTCCCTGACTTATCAAAGAAGCTACTTCCATACATTCTTAAATACATCATGGTCCAAGTATCACCTTGATTATTTTTAGCATAGAAGCCTAACGGTGTGGCATGAATATCACTTTCTTTCAATTTTTTCAAAATCGTTTGAAAATCATCAAGAGACCAATTAGCGATCTTATCTTTATCGGCAATATATTTTTGAAGACCCGCTTTTTCAAACATTTCAGCGTTGTAAGCTAGCATTCCTGGATTTTGAGCAAATGGATAAAAGTAGGTTTTATGGTTAATTGTCACATTATCCCAGACCGATTTAGAAATATCAGCTTTATTTTTATGATCAATAGTGGCATCAAGCGGTGCTAGTAATCCTTGATGAGCTAAGTCAGAGATAGCGAAAGTTGATTCGAAAAATATATCAGGCAAAGTTTTCGTTTGTGTCGCCACACTTAATTTACTATCACGCTCTTCACCAGGAATAACTTGAATAGAAATTTTTTTACCGGGATGCTCTTTTTCATACATTTTAGCGGCTGTTTTAAAGAAACTATCATAATCCGCTCCTTTTTCATCCCCTTTATAAGTTCCTTTCCATTGTGGGGTTAACCAAACTTCTATTTCATTTTGGTCTTTTTTCTTTTTATCAGCTTCTTTTGTAGAACAAGCTGTCAACCCAAGCAGAGGGACTAGTGCAACGGTTACTAAGCGTAAAATACTCTTTTTCATACTTTTTTCCTTTCAAAATAGATAGACATCTTAGCAGCAAAGCCAGTAAAAATTTTATTCTTTTAGGGCACCATCAGTAGCTCCCTTTATAAAAAATCGCTGAAACAAAAAGAAAATTACAAGCATTGGAAGCGCAGCAATTGCTGCCCCAGCTACCTTTAAGCCGATATTAGGGTTAATATCTTGTTGAAGACTTGCAACACCGATAGTTAAAGTTTTCATCTCCTTACTTCGAGCCATTAATAGTTGCCATAAATAGTCATTCCAAGCAGTGACAAAGTTCAAGATGAAGAGGGCACCAATCCCTGGCTTAACAATAGGTAACATCAACTTGGTAAAAATAGTCCATTCACTCGCACCATCTAATTTTGCTGATTCGCGAATAGATTCTGGAATCACTTTAAAATAGGAATAGAGCATAAAGGTTCCAAAACCTGTTGCTAAATTCGGAACAACCATGGACTGATAGGTATCTACCCAGTGTAATTTTTCAATAATATCAAATAGAGGGACAATAAAAGTTTCCTTTGGAATCATGATTGAAGCAATAACAACAATAAAGAAAACTGTTTTTCCTTTAAAGTGAAGTTTAGAAAAACCGTAGGCTGCAAGAGCTGAAATGTAGACACTTAATAGAGCTGTCATAAACGAAACAACAAAACTATTGAAAATCCACCTTAACGTTGGCTGACCTTTAAAGAGTTCAGCTAAATTTCCTAAGTACCACTGTTTGGGCAAAATATCAGGTGGCATCTGATAGATTCCTGAGGAGGTTTTAAAAGTATTAGTTAGTAACCAAAACAGAGGCAGTAAAAACAAAATAGCCAATATAAAGACGATGATATTAGTAATTAAATCAAATCCCTCCATGCGCTTTAATTTTTTCACACAAACACCTCCCACTAGTTTGTTTTAATAAATGATCGCAATTGAGGAACACTTAATAACAAAGCAATCAAGAACATTAATACACCAATTGCCGCAGCTACCCCTGTATTATTGTAAACAAAAGCATTCTGATAAAGATAATACATCATTGTAACTGAAGCATTATTTGGACCTCCACCGGTTAACAGTTGAATAACAACAAAAATTTTCAGAACTGCAATAATGTTAATAACGACTAAGTATGCTGTCGTTGGTCTAACCAAAGGAATAATAATATGACGAATCCGTTGCCACCTCGTGGCACCATCTAATTGAGCCGCTTCAAAATAGTCTTGAGAAATCCCAATCATGGTGGCCAAATAGAGGATAATTGCTTGTCCAACATTTCCCACAAAGGTCACAAAGACAATAATTGGCATTACAGTTTTTGTATTCCCTAAAAGGTTAAGGTGTCCTACTCCAAAATGTTCAAAGTAAAAACTAATCAAACCATTTGAAGGGTTTAACAAGAAATTCCAAACAATACTCATAACTACCATTGAAACCATAACGGGTAAATAATAGGCACCGCGAATGAAAGAGACGTATTTACTATTTTTGTCATAAACAGTCGTTGCGACAAATAAAGCAAATAAGATTGTCAATATGACAATAGCTACAACAAAGAAAACAGTATTTAAAATTGATTTGACAAAGACTGTATCTTGCAAAAGGTGGCTAAAGTTCTCAAACCCGACAAAATAAGAATCCACCCCATAAACAGAGTATAAACTCATCTTAAATCCTTTAATAACAGGATAAAGGATGAATATCAACATTAAAAGCATCTGCGGACCAATAAATAAATAACCAAGGTAATCTTGCTTTGTTTTTATTAGATGTTTCTGCACGAGCAATCCCTTTCTACGCTACGATTTCAAGACCTTTATAAATCGCTGAGCAATTTCTTTTGGCCTAGTAATGGCACCGCCAATAACAATGCCAGCAACCCCCAACTCGTGAACTTTTTTCAAATCAGCTGGCGTGTGTATCTTCCCTTCAGCTATAACAGGAATTCCTTCTTTACAGAGATCAGCCATCAACTCTAAATCCGGTCCATCTTCTTGTCTACTATAAGAGGTATAGCCAGATAAAGTTGTTCCTACAAAATCAACCCCCGCCTCATAAGCTAGAATCCCCTCTTCGTAGGTACTGATATCAGCCATTAATAACTGATGAGGATATTTCGCTCTAACTTCTTTGATAAACTGCTCAATACTTTTTTGATCAAAGCGTTCACGACGAGTACAATCAAAAGCAATGACAGCAATCTCAAGTGCAGCCAGTTGATCCACCTCACTCATAGTGGCCGTTATAAAGGGTTCTTGAGGAGGATAATCTTTTTTTATAATACCAATAATTGGCAAGTCAGTGACCTCTTTGATTTCTTTAATATCCCTAACAGAATTAGCTCTTATCCCAACAGCTCCTGCTTCTTGGGCAGCTTTTGCCATCAGAGGCATCACCCCTCCCTCTTCACTATAAAGAGGTTCTCCCGGCAAAGCCTGACAAGAGATGATAATGCCATCTTTAATTTGTCTTAAAAACCCTGTTTTTGTCATATAACCTGGCATCTTTTCTCCTTTTTTTGTTTTTTTAGAGAACGTTCACAATCCTTATTATAACAACAATAAAAGCGTTTTCAATAGTTTAGAGCCATTTAGAAAATACTTTCGCAAATTTAACATTTCCGCCTTCTTTTGAAAGTATTTTCAAGATGCAAAAAAACCAAGAGTCTCGAGCACTCTTGGTTTGATTTTATATTGTATTCGCAATTATGCAGATAATACTTTACGCCCTTTACGACGACGGCTAGCTAGCACGCGACGTCCGTTTTTTGTTGACATACGGTGACGGAATCCGTGTTTACGTTGACGACGGATTTTACTTGGTTGATAAGTACGTTTCACAGTGAATACCTCCTCATAGATTTTCGTATTCGTTTAGCCGGCTATTGTGATATCAGTTACTAAACATACCTTAATATTCTATTATATATCCTGTCCCTTGTCAAGGTCTATTTCTTATTTTTGTTTTTGATGACAAGGTTGTGATATAGCTTTTATTGTCTTTTCTACTAACTTCCAGGAAGGCTCTAGCTATCTCTCTTATGATGGTTTAAAAAACTGATAGAGGACTCTGATTAATCAAAAAAGCTCTAAGTTTCTCAGACACTTAGAGCTTTTATCACTGATTTAACTTTCAATACTAACAACCACATAACGATTAGGATCATTTCCTTCAGAAAAACTTTCCACACCCTCAATGTTAGCAATTGTTTTATGAACAATTTTGCGCTCGCTATTACTCATCGGATCCATTGTGTAATTTTCTCGACTTTCAAGTACACGACTAGCTACTTTCTGAGTAAAATCAATCAAGGTTTCAGTCCGATGCTCAACATAGTCATGAACGTTCAAGGCAACTGAAAAGTTCCTTGAATAGCGATCATGTAAAAAGTTTTGTGCTAAAAGTTGTAACGATTTTAAAACTTTTCCATGATAACCAATTACGCGTCCAGCTTCCTGCGTGTCAATTTTTAGATTAATTTGACGTCTCGTGTAACTCTTTTCAATAGTCGCTTCAATATCCATTTCATAGATAATCTTTGTCACATAGTCAGCGACTTCTTCAGTTGCTTTTTCGATATCCTTACTGGTAGTGTTCTCTGAAAAGTCACTCGTCACAAAAGCTTCAAAAGAAGCATCTGCTTGGTTATGGTTTATTTCAACTGCATCTTCGTTTTCTTCCACCAATGAAGTCTCTGTAGCAACAGAGTTGTTTTGCGAGTCATCTATTTGTTGATCTATTTTAACACTTCGAGCTTGATTTGCTAGATCTCTGTCAGTGACTGAGGCTTCTAAAGAATCTGTCTTGTCATCTCCGGTTGGACTATTTATACCTTCTCTAGTCAATTGTTCTGGATTAACAACTGGTGCATTTTGACGGTTAATTTCGTCGGGCACCCCACGAACAGCCTTTTTATCAGCTTTATAAACGGTTTTATCACTAATTCCTTCAACATCAACCTGCGCAAGCTTTTTACCAATCCCTAAAAATCCTTTTTTCTCCTTAGAGATAACACGGATATGTGCCTTTAGGCGCGGAATTTGCAAGTCTTTTAAGCCTGTCTCAATCGCTTCTTCAACTGTTTTACCTGTATATAAGGCCATAAAAAATACTCCCTATTATTTTCTTTGTTTTAATGCTTTTTTGCGCGCTCGTCTCTCTCTAAGACGACGTTCTTTCGCTTCTGCTGCTTGACGGTCTCTTTCAGCGATGATTTTAAACGGATTATTCAACAAGAGTAACTGGAAAACTTGGAAGGCATTTGAAATTACCCAATAAAGAACGACCCCACTAGCTAACTTAAATCCCATAAAAAAAATCATCACGGGCATCATATAGGTCATTACTGTCATAACCATATTTTTTTCTTTAGCCGCAAGATTGGTTAACCAACTCGATAAAAAAGTGAAGAGCGCTGCCAGGATAGGTAAAATATACAGGTGATCATGTTGCGCGAGCTCTGTCCATAAAAAAGTACCTGTTTTAAGAAAAGGAACTCTTGTTAATGCTTGGAAGAGGGCTATCATGATAGGCATCTGTATAATAAGCGGAAATAAACTTGCATACGGGTTAACACCGTTACTCTTATATAGAGCCTGCGTCTCGTCTGCCAATGCCATGCGACTTTCGCTGTCTTTCCCTGGATATTTAGCTTGAATTTTTTTGAGTTCAGGCTGTAAATCTTGCATTTTTTGACTTGATTTAATTTGAATATTAAATAAAGGCATAAGCAAGACGCGAATCAAGATAGTAAAGAGAATAATTCCTACACCAATGGATCCATTAAAGGATAACCATTGTACAGATTTGGCAAAAAAATAAACCAACTGATCCCAGCCACTTGTGGAGTGGGCAGAAATATCATTTCTCCCACATGCAACGAGTAAGATTGCCAGAGGAAGCAATCCTGCTATTTTAATTTTCTTTTTCACTTTCAAAACCTTCCTCGAGTAATTTTGCTAGTTTTAAGACATGTTTTAAATTTTGTCTTAAAGCCTGATAATCCAAATCTTCAACACCTCTTCTTGCAACCACAACAAAATCATCTTCTTTAAGATGATTCTTAAATTCCATAAGGACATGGCGAATTTTTCGCTTGATTGCGTTTCGGGTCACAGCGTTGCCAAGGCGTTTGCTAACCGAAATTCCCACTCTAAAGTGGGCTTGTTTTTTTTCTAAAAAATGGATGACGAATTTTCGATTTGCTGTGCTTTCCCCTCCACCAAAGATGGCTTGAAAATCTTTCTCACGCTTGACACGATAGGATTTTTTCAAAACTTAACTCCAATTATCTAAATTAGTATCATTATACCATAAAAAACAAAAAAGCCTCAACTCTATTCATTTCAGGCTTAAAAGAGGGCTATCTACCTTTTCCTCTATGTCTAATTGTTAAACAGTGTAATTTACTTTCATAGCCTTGATTAACTTTCATTTTAAAAGAAGGTAGATTTTTGAATTAGGTTGGCTAGGGAAATGTTGCATATTTATCCTAAAATACATGAAAAATAAAAATGTTTTTACATTTTAAGTTTCCTAACAATAGGTGATTAGTTAATCGCAAAATTATCTAATTTTTCACTGATAAGAAAGTAATTATTTAAAAATGATTACCATAATTGTAAGCCATGAGAAGTGGTTTACCATCTGATTGTTCTGAAATAAGAATGATAAGAAAAGAAAAAGCCTAGAATACTCTAGGCTTCACTGATAAAATCAGTTTCATATCCAAACAAAGACAAATTTTAGTCGTAACCATCAGTAAAGTTAAATCAAAAATACTATTTGTTTTTATGGAGAGAGAGAGAAAACAATATTTTGATTGAATTGGGGAATAACTTCATGATTTGAGACGACTTCAGTCTTTATCTATAACACTATTATAAATAAAAATACAGTTTTTTGAGTTATTTTTCCTAAAATGTCAAAAATTCGTCCTGAAATGTTAACTTTTTAACTTCTTTAGGTAAGTAATTCCCATTGTTCAATTAAATTCTTTATTTTTAAGCGCGAAACTAGGCAGGAATCTCCATTTTCAAAGTACACCAATTGACGCGGTTTGTCTATTCGCACTACATTTTCCAAATTTATTAAAAAAGAACGGTGACAAAGAAATAGCTTAGGAGCAACTTCTTGAATTTCTGCTAAATTACCATAGAACTCTAAACGTTCTGTCTGAGTCCAAAGGCAAACTTTATGAGGAGTTGTTGAAGTAGCAAAATACAAAATATCTTTATAGGGCAATCGAAGACGAGTTTGAGGTGTTTCAAACAAAAACACCTCCTCTGTCTCATGGCTTGACATCATTTGTCTCGCATAGAGGATACATTCTTGAATTTGTTCTTTAAATTGGACATTATCAACAGCTTTATCAATAAAGTCAAGGGCTGAAACCTTATATTTGAATGAAATAGGAGCAAATTCAGAATGCGTTGTAACAAAGACAATAATCGCATTAGTATCTAACTTCCTAATCTCTGCCGCTAATTCTAAGCCTCTCTTTGTTTCACCATTGATATCAATATCCAAGAAAAAAAGTTGATGTTCCCCACGTTCATGAATGCTATCTAGGAGCTTTTTAGGACTTGAAAAAACCTCCATATATGATTTCGTTATTTTCTGCTCTTTTAAAATCTCTTCAATGATAGACTCAATCCGACCTTGTTGGATGTAGTCATCTTCTAATATAAAAATATTCATTCTAATCATCCATTTCTAAACATTGTCTTAAGCGGTAATGATCACTTTTTGAGGAAAAAACTGCTTTGGGATAGTCAGCTAGTATGTCAAAAATATAGACCGAACTTTCTGACATTTCACTTTCAGACTTTCTTCTATTGTCGTCAAATAATTGACTGATGTCAACTCTCTTTACTTTTGTACTATTTTCAATAATGAAAAACTGCTTCTTACCCTGATAGAAATAGGCAACTGAGATAAACGGCCTTCTGCTACCTTTTGCTGTCATAATCGCATGATCGAATAATTTTGATAAAAGTGGTACTAAATCTAATATTTCAATATAGTTTTCACTTATAGTATCAGGAATTTCTAGATAAACATCAATTTCCTGCTGCTTTGCCTCAAGTAACTTTGCATTAATCAATGATTTAATAACAGCTTCTTTTATGTTTCCTAAAGAATTGAAATCTGGTCCTAAAACCTCCATAGCTTTGCCAGATTCTCTAACAATATTACGATAAACATATGAAATATCAGCAAGATTGCCACGATCAATACTATCTTTTAAACTAATCATAATATTTTCAGAATCATGTTTTATCGTTCGAATATCACGATAGAGTTGCTCAATATGATTATTGTAATTTTCTAAATAAAGAACCCTCTCTCTTTCCGCTTGTCTAATTTCAGCTTTTAGTTGATCTTTAGCAAAGCGGTCTAATTTTATAACCACAGTCATCATAATAACTAAATAAATAAAAATAAATAAAGTTCGATAATTTAAGAAATAGGATTGATAAACTGTGTCAAAATGAGCAAAAAAGTGAATGATTAAATAATAGGCCACCATAGCAAAATTCATACCGATTAACCATGTTTTAAGTTTATTATGGGAAATAAACCTTATCAGGTTAAAATTAAATCCAAACATAAAATTAAAAAGATTAGCTACTGGAAGAATTAATAGGTAGGAAAACTCTAGTAACGTAAAATTAGAAACAATCTTGTCCCCCGTCAAACCAGTCACAATAGGTAAAATAATCCCTGATATTACTCGAAATACCACTTCTACAAGCATGACCGAAAAAAAACCATAAAAAATATGTTCTGACCATCTTTTACTCGGGTGAACAAAGTAGCTAACAAGCACTAACAATATCGGATCTACCATAATAAAGCTAGCTGTCAAAAAGTTTAAAATTAAAAAAATAATAAAAAGTCCAGAAATTTTATATAGGGATAATGAGATACTAGTGCATTTTTGAAAAATGAACCAATCTGCCATAAACACAATAAAACAAAACAGAATAACCTGCAAATTGTTCACCATTTAGACTCCGCTTTCTTTTGTAATTGTTATGAGCTGTTGAAAAGTATAATCCTTACTTTGAGTACTTAAACTTAGATTAGAGTATTTTTGTACGATGTTTAAAACGTTAGCTAATCCGATTCCTCGTCCTTTACCTTTTGTTGAAACTCCCTCTTTAAAAATCCGATTAATATTAACTCGCTTTTCTAAACAGGAGTTTGCAACAACCAAAATCTGTTTCCCCTCTGATTTAAAATAAGCAATAGTGATTGTTTTAGCTGCTGACTCAATTGCAGCTTCAATAGCATTATCACAGAAAATAGATATGAGAAGTAAGAGGTCGAAACGAGAAATATAAGTATTATTAATGTAATCTGGCACCTCTAGATTAACTGTTATCCCTAATTTTTCAGCCTTTATAATTTTTGCCGATAAGAGACTCTTAATAGAAGGCATGCCTATATTACTCAATTTTGAAATATTATAGTGCTTATCATCCCAATATTCTCTAGCTTCTGTAACCGTAGACTCATAGACATTTCGGATTAAGGAAATATCTTCTGCTTCGATAGTTTTCCCTAAAATAACTAGTTTGTTAAAATAAGTATCTTTAAAAACGGTAATTTCCTTATACAACTTTTCCAAATGATTACCATACTGCACTAAATTTTCGATGTAGTTCTCTTTTTCTCTTCTCAATGCTCTTTCTAAATGTAGCTTAGAGAGGCGATTAAAATAAGCTAGCAAAAATAAAAAAATTATCGAAAATGTCAGATAAAAAATTTGATAGGATCGAGGGAGACTATTTGGATACAGATAAAACAGAAATGGATCTTCAAAACCTAAAATTAGAAAAATATCAATATAGTAAGCAAAGATAAAAATCAGCATAATCGCAACAAATCGTTTAGCATCTTCAGAATGTTCATTTTCATATATTTTTTTATAATCCTTACCAATCAAATATGAAAACAGTTGGAGACTTGGAAAGAGCAAAAGATAAGCCAACAAATTGATCCACAAATGATCTGTCACCTGAACATGTATCTGAAAAAGATAAGGAATCAAGCAAGAGGCTAAAAAGCGTGACACCAAATCTACAAAGACACTAGGAGCCAACGCTAGATATAAGGTTCGATAGCTGAACACACGGTACCCATGTATAATTAAGATTACCCAAAAGAGCAAAGGATCAATTAAGAGCGGAGCTAATACAGGCACTTGATTAAAGAATAAAGCAACTGCTGTAATCAACATTTTTTTCCAAAAAGAAAGTTTTAAATCTGAAAAAAAACTCAGAACACTAATCTCAGAAAAATAAAACACTATAATAGATAGTTGAAATCCTAGTAACTGAATGGGCGTCATTGGACTTCCTTTCCTCGTTATTTATGTAACCCATATATTCTATCATATATAGTTCTCAAGAATTATACCTTTTTTATTACAAATATTTCAAAAACAGATATTACTTTCAGCAACTACTCCTAAAATTGTCTTATTGCTTATCTAGAAAGCTCTGTCCAAAACATCTCTAAACAAATAGAAACTTAAAATATCCTCTTTATAAGTCTGTTACAAAAAAAATTATGATAGAAAATTTTCTATCAACCTTTGATATATATAACTAACGATATCATTACAGCTACTTCATAATTAACTAGTCTTAAAGAGAAAAAGAGAAGACCTGATTGGTCCTCTCTAAGTCTTAACTCATTAGAATTGACAAAAAGTCAACAGTCCTGATTTAAAGCATGTTATTGATATGTTCAATTGATTTTTCACGACCAAGAAGATAAATGGTATTTGGTAATTCTGGTCCATGCATTTCACCTGAGACAGCGATACGAATTGGCATGAAAAGGTTTTTCCCTTTAATGCCAGTTTCTTTTTGAACAGCCTTAATCTGCGGAAAAATATTTTCAGGTTGAAATTCTTCGTCTGACATAGCTTCCAATTTTTCCTTAAAGGCTTTCAAGACTGTCGGAACTGTTTCGCCAGCCATAAGTTCTTTTTCAGCTGCTGTTAACTCAGGAAAATCACTAAAGAAGAGATCTGTTAAAGGCACGATTTCATCAGCCGATCTCAATTGTGGTTGATAAAGTTCCACTAATTTTTCAGCTTTGTCCGTTAAACGACCAGCAGCTTCCAAAAAAGGCTTACAAAGGTCAAAGACTTTGGCAGAATCAGCTTTTTTCAGATAATCGTTACTCATCCAATCCATTTTCTTTTGGTCAAAGGCAGCTGGTGATTTGCTAAGGCGATTTTCATCAAAAAGATCAATTAACTGCTGACGTGTGAAAATCTCATCTTCCCCACCAGGATTCCAGCCTAAAAGCGCAATAAAATTAAAAACAGCCTCAGGCATATAGCCTTTTTTACGGTAATCTTCGATAAATTGGAGAGTGTCAGTATCACGTTTGGATAACTTTTTCCCAGTTTCAGAATTAATAATCAAGGTCATGTGACCAAATGCAGGTGCTTCCCAACCGAGGGCTTCATAAACCATTAATTGTTTTGGAGTATTCGCGATATGGTCATCTCCACGGATAACATGTGAAATTTGCATGTCATGGTCATCAACAACCACGGCAAAGTTATAAGTTGGATAGCCATCTTTTTTCTGTATAACCCAATCACCACCGATGTTACCACCTTCAAATTCAATATCACCTTTAACCATGTCAGTCCATTTGTAGATACCTGACTCATTGACTTTTAAGCGAACTGTCGGGATAATGCCTTGGGATTCACGGTCTGCGATATAAGCTAATTTTTCCTCTTCAGACATGCCAATAAACTCGTTAATGTATCGAGGCGTTTCGCCAGCTGCCTCTTGACGTTCACGTTCTGCAGCTAGTTCTTCTTCTGTGACATAAGATTTATAGGCTAAGCCTTTTTCTAAAAGAAGATCAATATATTTCTGATAGAGTTCAAGACGTTCTGACTGACGGTAGTTTGCATGGGTTTCAGGGCTTTCATCCCAATCAATACCTAACCATTTAAGGTTCTCAAGCTGGGAGCGCTCGCCATCTGCTACGTGGCGTTTGCGGTCAGTATCTTCAATACGAATAATAAAAGTACCACCGTGATGGCGGGCATATAGATAGTTAAAGAGTGCGGTACGGGCATTACCAATATGCAATAACCCTGTTGGACTTGGTGCATAGCGCACACGAATTGGTTTAGACATTCTATTTCTCCTCTTCCTGTTAGACATCATTAGGGTCAGTTAAAAACAAGCAACACTAAAGTTGAACTTGTTTTTTGATTTAATATACTAATGAATGATTCAAATCACATCTATTATAGCACATTTTATAGGCCTGAGTGAAGAAAATCAGTCTTATGCAGACTGATTAAAATGATATCGTCAAATTATTGAGAACAATTTTTAATGCTCATCGATTATCCTATCCTTTGTAGAGATAAAAGATATAGCTACAAGCTAACGTAGGGGTCCTACTCCAAGCAACAAGGTGAGTCTTGCCATTAAATAACACTCTTCTCACAGTCTATAATTAAAATATTAATTACCATATTAAAGGAAGAGAAAAACTTGCGTTCTCCTAGCTATTATTTATTTTAAAAAAACTTGCGTCATTTTACCAGTATCAACATCATAAACAGCTCCATTAATGTCAACATCATCTGGAATCAGCGGAGATTCTTGCAGTACACGCATATCTTCTCGGACTGATTCTGCTACATCTTGGAAAGGTAAGAAATCCTGACCTGATACATCTATTCCAAGCTTTTGCTGGATATGTTCCGCAAAGCTTTGGTTAGTAAATGTTTGAGCACCACAGTCCGTATGATGTAATACCACAATTTCACGCGTTCCCATTTGCTGCTGTGAAATAACCAAAGATCGTATCATATCATCTGTCACACGACCGCCAGCATTTCTCAAAATATGGGCATCACCAAGTGCTAACCCTAAAGCTTGGGCAACATGCAAGCGAGAATCCATACAGGTTACGATAGCAACACGCGTTTTAGGCTTAAGTGGTAGGTGAGCTGTTCCATGAAGTTCAACATAGGCACTATTAGCTGCCATAAAACTTTTAAAATATGACATAATTTCTCCTTAGTAAATGTAGCGATAAACTACCAGTTTGTGACATCATATCATTTTAAACTTAAAAACTCTAAGTATTTAACCCTGATTCATTTCCCATTACCAATAATTTTTGGAGACTGAAGATAAGGTAATAGCACTGACATTATTATTTCTAAGCTTTAGAGAAAACAGCTTTAAGAACCTCTCCTACCGTGGATACACCAACAACTTCTATATTTTTAGGAATATCTAACCCTTGTAAAGCATTTTTAGGGACATGAATCTTGGTGAATCCAAGCTTAGCTGCTTCATTAATTCTTTGTTCAATACGAGTCACCCGTCTAATCTCACCCGTCAAACCAATTTCTCCTAGAAAGGCCTCTTGAGGATTGGTTGGCAGTTCCTTATAACTTGAAGCAATGGCCACAGCCACAGCTAAGTCAATAGCCGGCTCATCTAACTTAACGCCTCCAGCAGCTTTCAAATAGGCATCCTGATTCTGTAGCAGCAAACCACAGCGCTTTTCTAAAACAGCCATAATCAAACTAACTCGATTGAAATCTAGCCCTGTTGTTGTCCTCCTAGCATTACCAAAAACAGTTGGGGTTACTAAAGATTGAACCTCTGCTAAAATCGGGCGACTACCTTCCATAGTGACCACAATAGCTGAACCTGTGGCACCGTCTAAGCGTTCCTCTAGGAAAACTTGACTAGGATTAATAACCTCAACCAGCCCACCTGATTGCATTTCAAAAATACCAATTTCATTGGTCGAGCCAAAACGATTTTTAACAGCCCTTAAAATTCTAAAGGTATGATGACGTTCACCTTCAAAATAGAGGACTGTATCCACCATATGTTCCAACATTCTTGGTCCTGCTATGGTTCCTTCTTTAGTAACGTGCCCAACTATAAAGGTCGCAATATTATTAGTCTTCGCTAATTGCATGAGTTCCGCTGTTACTTCTCTAACTTGACTAACAGACCCTTGAACACCTGAGCTATCAGGACTCATAATGGTTTGAATGGAATCAATAATTAAAAAATCAGGTTGAATTTTCTCAATCTCAATCCTAATCTCTTGCATGTTGGTCTCGGCGTAGAGATAGAATTCATTATCAATCTCCCCTAAACGTTCACTTCGCAATTTTATCTGTTCTGCCGACTCTTCTCCAGACACATATAAAACTGTTCCTTTATTAGCCAACTGAGTCGAAACTTGCAAGAGTAAGGTTGACTTCCCAATCCCCGGATCTCCACCAATCAGGATAAGGCTACCTGGAACGACTCCTCCACCAAGAACTCGATTAAATTCATCCATGTTGGTCTGAGTACGGGAATAATTAAGATTATCAACATCTTTTAGCTTTACAGGGCGACTCTTTTCACCCGTTAGGCTAACACGCGCATTCTTAAGCTCTTGGACTTCAACTTCCTCTACAAATGAAGACCAGGCTGAACAATTGGGACAACGTCCTAGATATTTGGGAGAGTGATAACCACATTCCTGACAGACAAATGTTGCTTTTTTCTTAGCCATATATACTTTCCTTACTGAGAGGCTTCTTAGTGACCTGTTGAACCAAATCCACCTGTACGAACACCATCTGCCTGATCGTCGTCCGCTAGAAGGTAGGGGCCAAAAATTGCTTGAACAATCCGTTCACCGACTTCTAGGGAGACTACCTGATCAGTAATGTTTTGCATCTGCGCAAAAATATGTCCCTCATTATTATCATTATTATAGTAGTCGCCATCAATAACCCCAACAGAATTAATCAATACTAAGCCTTTTTTGCGAGGATTTGATGAGCGATCATATAAATAAAGAACCTCCCCTGCTTGCATATAGGCTTTCACACCGGTTGGAACTAGTTTTATCTCACCTGGGCCAATCTCTGTAGCCTTGGCTACTTTTAAATCGTAACCTGCCGCATGTTTTGTTTCTCTTTTGGGTAATAGCTGAGCAGCGTCAGCATATTCCGTAATTAACTCAAAACCACGAATTTTCATTAGATTTTATCCTTTTCTCTACAAAATTTATTCTCTCTATTATAAGTTATTCGTAAAAGAATAGCAAAAATGACCACAAAAAAACATTTAATTATTCTTACTAATTAAATGTTATTAGCCTCATTTCTCTGGGACAAATCGGAATAATACCACAGACATGATAGTCGTCATGGTAAAGAAAATGATTTTCATCCAAATAAAGGGCATAAAAATAATTGAGATTCCCATTAATATCCAAACTTGAACGAGAATTTGTTTTTTACGGGCACGGGGGATAATCCGTGTTTCAAGGTAGTCACCTACATAATATTTGTAAACTTTAGTGCTACGCAGCCAATTGTTAAAGCGGTCAGAACTACGCGAAAAACAAAAGCCCGCTAGTAAAAGTAAAGGTGTTGTCGGTAATAATGGCAAAGGTATGCCTAAGATTGCCAAGGCAAAACTAAGGCAGCCAGCACTGATATATAATGTTTTTTTCATGATAATCCTTTTCATTTCTTACTATTATATCAAAAATAAAAGGGACTCGCTCTTTCTATGTTTTCTAGGCTTAGATCATATATAAATGAATAATTCAGAAAATAATTGCTATTCTTATATTAAAGCGGTATCATTGTAATGAGAAAAAGTTCTTGAAATTTTAGAAATAGAGGAATTATTATGAAAGTCATTGGTCTTGTTGGTACAAATTCAAGTCATTCCACTAACCGTCAACTTCTCCAATATATGTCAAATCATTTTGCAGATAAAGCAGAAATTGAATTAATGGAAATCAAAGATTTTCCTCTCTTCAATAAACCTGCTAACAAAGAGTTGCCTAAAATAGTCACTGAAATGGCTGCTAAAATTGAAGAAGCCGATGGTGTCATTATCGGTACACCTGAATACGACCATTCAGTGCCCGCTTCATTGATGAATGCTTTAGCTTGGCTATCTTATGGAATTTATCCCTTGCTTGGTAAGCCAGTGATGATCACCGGGGCTTCTTACGGAACTTTGGGCTCCTCGCGGGCGCAATTGCAATTACGGCAAATCTTAAATGCTCCTGAGTTAAAAGCAACTGTTCTGCCAGATGAATTTTTGCTTTCCCATTCTTTACAAGCATTTGATGCTAACGGTAATCTCTTTGATTTAGAAACCATTCAAAAATTGGATGCTATCTTTGATGATTTCCGAATTTTTGTTAAGATTGCTGGAAAACTATCACATGCTCAGGAACTTTTACGTAAAGAGGCTGAGGATTTTGACTGGGAAAACTTGTAATAAGAAAGGACCTTACTATGAAATTTGTCGCTATTGTTGGCTCAAATGCAGAACAATCTTACAACCGAATGTTGTTAGAGTTTATGAGACGCCACTTTAAATTAAAATGTGAGATTGAAGTTTTAGAAATCAAAGATATTCCCATGTTTAACCAAGATCAAGATCAATCTGATTGCTTTGCCATTAGATACCTCTACCATAAAATCACGCGTGCAGATGGCGTCATTATTGCAACACCTGAACACAACCATACGATTACACCCGCTCTGAAGAGTACTCTTGAATGGTTATCCTTTAAGCTTCACCCACTTGAAAACAAGCCAGTTATGATTGTTGGTGCCTCTTATTATGATCAAGGGACCTCACGTGCTCAAGTTCACCTTCGTAAAATCTTAGAAGCACCTGGTGTTAATGCATTTACACTTCCAGGAAATGAATTTTTGCTTGGTAAGGCTAAAGAGGCTTTTGATAACAGTGGCAATATTAGTAACGAGGGGACTGTTTTGTTCTTAGAAAGTTGTCTTGATAATTTTATTAAATATGTAAAAGTTGTCTCATCACTCCGCCAACCTAAAGCAATTGAGCCTGAGGATTTGGATTGTGGGAAGCCAATTTCAACAACAATCAAGGAAGTCGACCCAGACGATCCTGACTGGTTGGAAAAAGCTGCTAAAATCGTCAATGCTGTTGAAGGGGACACCTACGTCAAGTTGGATCATGGTCTCCTAACAGTCAATCAACTCAACATGTTCTTAAAAGCTATGCCATTTGAATTAACTTACTCAGACGATAATAACCAATTTTTATACTACAATAATGCTCATCAAGATCCTGAAACCATGTATGCAAAGCGTCTTCCTGAACAAGTTGGCAATCGTCTATCAACTGTCCATGGTTCGCTTCCACCTGGACGTATGAAAAATGTGGAGTGGGTAATTGGTTCTTTACGTAATGGTAATGAAGAATATGTACGCACCATCGTTCCTGGATCTCCGGCTGAAGTCATCAATACACATAACTATCAAGCTATGTATTATCCTGATGGCTCATTCTCAGGCATCAACGAAATTGTCTTCAACTTCAAACCATGGTTGGACTGGTATTTAAAAGAAACGGGTCAACATTTGGTAGGAGGAAAAGCTAATGCAATACCTACTTCCCATACAAGCGTTGATGCCACATCTGGTGCCTCAGATACTGGGATAGCTACCAGTCCCGTAGTCGCTGAAGCCGATGCTACGTCGGGTGCTTCTGAGCATTAAATTTAAATCAAAAAACAACTTTTCATAACAAAAGTTGTTTTTTACTTGCTCTTGATTTCTTTTCCTTGATAAATAAATGGCACTCTTACCGAAGCTTCTGATTCTTCTAATCTTTGTTGATTATCTAAATAAGCTTTTGCATCCATCTTTACTTGCCTTAAATCAACTCCTTGTGACTTAGCTGCGTATACACAGCCACAGTAACATTGACGATAAATATCATATTCTTGACACATTTGAACCGAGCGACGATAACCATTATTCTTCTTAAAATCACTCGGAAGGTATTTGGTTCGGTAACAATTTTGAATATCAATCCCAATCTGGTTAATCAATTTGGCATTTTTATGAGGACTTATAGTTAGAGCACTAGCAAAATAATCAAAATCCAATTCTACAGCTTTACGGGCTGTTAAATCCAAACGATAATCAAAACAAACGCGACACCGTTCACCACCCTCTGGCTCGTTTTCAAGTCCCCTTACTTTTTGGATATAGTTATTAGGTTGATAGACTTCCTCTATATAGGCAACCTTATGTCCAGTCTTTTCATTAAATGCCTTGATAAATTCTTGTGTGACTAGTGCTCTTCGTTGATATTCTGTTTTAGGATGAATATTGGAATTCGCAAAGTAGACTGTTATATCGGCAAAATCCGCTAAATACTCCAAGCTATAAGTCGAACATGGAGCGCAGCAAACATGCATTAGAATCCGTGGTCTAATCTCTTTCTTTAACCAATCCTTCCGCATTTCTTGCATGAGTTTGTCATAATTAATAGTTTGATTTGGCTTAGCCTTCCTCAATACATCTTCAACGTTAATCATCTTATTTTCCTCTATTGTACAGTCTTCCATATTGATAGGATACTATAAGTCACTTTGTAAATCAAAAAAAGTTGAGAAGAAACTCAACTTTTTTCTCTTATTCAAAGACAAACTGGTTGTGGTAAAGTTCTGAATAGAAGCCTTTTTGATGTAACAATTCATGATGATTTCCTTGTTCGATAACTTTACCATCTTTAAGAACAATAATTTCATCTGCATTCAAGATTGTTTTCAAGCGATGGGCGATAACAAAACTGGTTCTGCCAGCTACAATAGCTTCCATAGCTTTTTGAATCTTACTTTCGGTTACAGTGTCAACGTTGGAAGTAGCTTCGTCCAAAATCAAAACTTGTGGATCGGTCAGTAATGTCCTAGCAATTGAAATCAATTGTTTTTGCCCAGTAGAGAAAATATTCTCATCGTCTGTGACCATGGTCTCATAACCTTCAGGAAGAGACATAATAAATTCGTGTATATGGGTAGCGCGCGCAGCAATCTCTACCATCTCCTGACTAATACTTTCGTCCCCAAAACGAATATTATCAGCAATTGTGCCAGAAAATAAAACAGATTCTTGTAGGACAATACCGACATTTTTTCGAAGACTATCCAGGTCGTAATCACGGATATCAATCCCATCAAAAGTAATGGAACCACTGTCAACATCATAAAAACGATTAATCAAGTTCATAATAGTGGTCTTACCTGAACCCGTCGGACCGACAACGGCAATCATCTTGCCTTTAGGAGCTTTGATGGTCACATCAGAAAGCACCTTTTTACCAGGTTTGTAACCAAAATCAACATGGTTAATGGCAACTTCTTCTTTTAACTCAGTGAAAAGCGGAGCATTCTGAGGTCTGATTTCCTCAGCCTCATCAAACATCTCTTGGATACGGCTAGCGCCTGTGAAAGCAAGCTGGAGTTCGCCCCATGAGGCAGCCACCTGCATAATTGGCTGATAATATTGTTGCGAAAATTGAACAAATGTCACAACCAATCCAAGTCCAACAGCCATTGAAATGGATTTGTCATTGAGGACAATACTTGAACCGATAAATATAACGATTGCCGTGTTTAGCAAGCTCATTCCGTTCATGACTGGAAAGAGTAAACCTGCAAAAAGGCGACCTTTGAAGGTTGCTGCTCGGACTTTTTCATTATGCTCTACGAAACCATCAATTGTTTCTTCTTGAACACCTTGAACAATAATTGCTTTTTGACCAGAAATTTTCTCATCCATGTAAGCATTAAGTGCTGATACTTCTTTTTGTTGAATATCTGTATACTTTCTAGCTAGACGGATAATAACAACTAAAATGATAAGCGCAAGAGGCGTTGTTGCCATTGTTAAGAGGGCTAAACGGGGGTCTTGGCGGAACATCATCCAAACTAAACCAATGTAAAGAGCAATATTGGTCACAACTTGGACTAAGGACTGGTTCAGGGAATTTTGAATATTATCTAAATCACTAGTAAAGCGAGAAAGAATAGCACCATCCTTATGACTATCAAAGAAAGAAACTGTTAAGCGTTCCAATTTCCCAAACAACCCCTTACGCATCCGGTTAGTTGAGTGTGCTACGATACGTGTAAAAAGTAAGCTATACACCAGATTAGCTAGAGCTGTAAAAAGATATGCCAATAAAAGTTTAGTCATAACAGCCATAAAAGCAGATGTATCAGGGTGATATGCTGATTGACCAGCCATTTTAGCTACGTAATACTTTTGACCAAGTTTCCCAAGCTCCGTTAAGGATTCCCCAAGGAAAACAGGGGCCTTGACCTGAAGGTAAGTGGCTAGAATAATGGCAATTGCTATAAAAACAAAGGAGATTTTATAGCGTTTAAAATAAAACCAAAAAAAACGCGCTGTCTTCATTAGTCTTCCTCCTTACCTTTTTGTGTTTCATAAATTTCACGATAAACAGCGTTATTTGCGATTAAATCCGCATGCTTACCTTGACCAATCAAACGACCATTATCAAGAACCAAAATAGTGTCAGCTTTTACCACAGATGAAATTTTTTGGGCAATAACAACTGTTGTTGTCCCCTTCAAGTCGTGGTTTAGGGCGTCTTGAACTAATTTTTCAGACTTAGCATCCAAAGCTGACGTTGAATCGTCTAATACTAAAATCTTCGGATTATTGATAACGCCACGTGCAATGGACATTCGTTGCTTTTGACCACCCGAGAAGTTGTTGCCACGTTCTTCAACTTGACTTTCATAACCATCATCCATACGATCAATAAATTCCCTAGCTTGAGCAATTGTTGCTGCCCGTTGCATAGTGTCAAAATCAGCCATAGCATTCCCTTGGCGCAAGTTCTCGGCAATCGTACCAGAAAAGAGGATAGCTTTTTGCAGAACAATAGAAATATTTTCTTTTAATGCTTGCTGGCTTAAGCTCTTAAGATCTTTACCACCGACTAAGATACGACCTTTATGGGGATCGAATAAACGTGGAATTAGCTGTGCCAATGTTGACTTACCAGCACCAGTAGCTCCAACGATACCCACCATTTGTCCAGATTGAATTGAAAAAGAAATATCCTTCAAAGTAGGCTCTTCTTCATTAGGGTACGTGAAACTGACCTCTTCAAAGACAATATTACCAGAAATTTCTGTTTCGTCCTCATTATTAACGTAAGTCATTGCTGGCTCAGTATCGAGAACTTCTTTAAGACGGCCAATAGAAATAAATGCCCTACTTGCTTGCATCCCCATAAAACCAACCATAATGATAGAAAACATAATCTGCATCATGTAAGTCATAAAGGAAGCGATACTACCAATAACTGTCGGCTCTGTCTTTACCATTCCAGAAACAATCAAAATAGAGACATAGACTGCCAGATAAGATACCAGCATTAAAGCTGGTTGCATCATTGAGAAACCATAGCCAATAAAAAGATTTAACCCAAGTAACTCATTTGATGTCTCTTTGAATTTAGCATATTGCTCACGTTCTTGAACAAAAGATTTAACCACACGAACACCACGAAGATTTTCTTTTGCAATACGGTTAATCTTATCCATTAAAGATTGAAATTTACCAAAACGTGGCCCCATTTGGCTCATAACCAAGGACATAATAATAGCAATCAAAATCACCATTAAAACTAAAACCCACCATAATTTTGGTAAAGTTTGGACGGCCATATAGAAGGCACCAATAAATAAAATTGGTAAGCGAAAGAGAACTTGGAATAGCATCATGACTAAATTTTGAATTTGATTCACATCATTAGTCATTCGAACGACTAAGTTTCCTGCATTAAATTTTTCGACATTTGCATAAGAAAAACTCTGTATTTTACGGAAAGTTTCTTCCCGAATATCAGCTGAGACACCTTGGACAATTTTAGCTGATAAAATGGTATTGACTGTCCCTGCAATTAAACCGATTCCGGCAATTATCAGTAGCAAAACCCCAACTTGCGCTATTTTTGTTTTATCATTTTTAATAACAGCTTCTAGGACATCTTTCAGATAATGCGGCTGTAACAAAGTACTAGCTACTACACCTATAATCATCATAAAAGAGCCCAGTGCATACCATTTATATTTAAGAATGGCTTTTTTAAGCATCTTCTTCTCCTTTTTTATAGTCAAGCATATTTTGTTTGAGTTGATATATTACTTTTCGGACAACTTGAAATTCTTCCTTTGTGATTTCCTTAAAGAAATAATTTTCAACATCTTTACGACATTCTTGTAAAAGTGGTAATTTATCCACTCCTTTTTGCGTCATTACAACTTGTTTATAACGCTTATCTGTTTGCGATGGTATGACTTCAATGAACCCATTTTTTTCCATCCGCTTAACAAGGTTACTAGCGACTGATTTTGAAATTCCAAGCTCTGTTTCAATATCTTTAACAAATAGTTCTCTTTCAAAATTTCTACTCAGAAAGATTAAAACATGCCCTTGAGGTCCAGCTAAGTGGGCAAGATTATACTTTTGGGCAATTTCTTCACTAATTTGTTCTATTTGATGAGTTAAATCTCTCAAATCAGCAATAATCCGCGACATTATTATCCTCCTTAGTTCTCATGATGACCATTTTAGTTCTCTTAAGAACTATTGTCAAGAAATATGTCTTTAATATTAAGAAAAATGAGATTAATTTTCTCCCCCTATCCCCATAGGCTTTCTATCCCCTTTTCTAATAGAGTAATAATAGCTCTTATGATATAATGAGGTGATGACTCTTAAAGGAGATGGAAATGAAAAAAGAAAAAATTGCAGTCTTGGGACCAGGTTCATGGGGGACAGCACTTGCACAAGTTTTAAATGACAACGGTCACGATGTGTGCCTTTGGGGAGACTCCCAAGAACAAATTGATGAAATCAACGCTACACACACTAATAGTCGTTATTTCAAAGATATTGTTATTGATAAAACTATTAAAGCGACAACTGATTTGAAAGAGGCCCTCACAGATGTTGATGCTGTTTTATTCGTTGTCCCAACGAAAGTTACCCGTTTAGTGGCTAAGCAAGTTGCCACAACCTTAGACCATAAAGTTATCATGATGCATGCTTCAAAAGGACTTGAACCGGGTAGCCATGAACGCCTTTCAACGGTAATTTCTGAAGAAGTTCCAACGCACTTACGGAGTGATGTTGTTGTTGTATCTGGACCCAGTCATGCTGAAGAGACTATTGTCCGTGACATTACCTTAATCACCGCTGCATCTACAGACTTGGAAGCCGCTAAATATGTTCAGTCCATTTTTAGCAACCAGTATTTTCGTCTTTACACTAATAAAGATGTTGTTGGTGTTGAAACCGCCGGCGCCCTTAAAAATATTATTGCCGTTGGTGCAGGAGCATTACATGGTTTAGGTTATGGTGATAATGCTAAAGCAGCTGTCATTACACGCGGGCTTGCTGAAATCACCCGTCTTGGTGTAAAACTTGGCGCCGATCCCCTAACTTACAGTGGGCTATCAGGAGTCGGAGATCTTATAGTCACTGGTACCTCTGTCCATTCTCGAAACTGGCGTGCCGGGGATGCACTTGGGCGCGGGGAAAAATTAGAAGATATCGAGCGTAGCATGGGAATGGTTATTGAGGGAATTTCTACTACAAAGGTAGCCTATGAGATTGCCCAAGAATTAGGTGTCTATATGCCGATTACCACCGCAATCTATAAATCTATTTATGAAGGAGCCGATATTAAAGAAAGCATCCTTGGCATGATGTCCAACGAATTTAAATCCGAAAATGAATGGCATTAATTTCTATTATCAAGAGGAGACATAAATGACTAAAGTAAGAAAAGCAATTATTCCGGCGGCAGGTTTAGGAACGCGTTTTTTGCCAGCAACCAAGGCTTTGGCAAAAGAAATGTTACCTATCGTTGACAAACCAACCATTCAATTCATCGTCGAAGAAGCTCTCAAATCTGGTATCGAAGAGATTCTAGTTGTAACTGGTAAAGCTAAGCGCTCTATTGAAGACCACTTTGACTCAAACTTTGAATTGGAATATAATCTGCAAGCTAAAGGTAAAACTGTGTTACTAAAATTGGTTGACGAAACAACCTCAATCAACCTACACTTTATTCGCCAAAGCCACCCACGTGGGTTAGGGGATGCTGTTTTACAAGCTAAAGCCTTTGTCGGCAATGAACCTTTTATTGTTATGTTGGGCGACGACTTAATGGATATCACAGATAATCAAGCTGTTCCTTTGACGAAACAACTGATGGACGACTACCAAACAACCCATGCTTCAACCATTGCCGTTATGAAAGTCCCACATTCCGATGTTTCGTCTTATGGCGTTATTGCACCACACGGAAAGGCTGTCAATGGTTTATATAGCGTTGATAATTTTGTTGAAAAACCAAAACCAGAAGATGCTCCAAGTGACCTAGCTATCATCGGTCGTTACTTGCTAACTCCAGAAATTTTCGGCATCCTTGAAAACCAAGCTCCAGGTGCAGGAAATGAAGTTCAATTAACTGATGCTATTGATACACTAAATAAAACTCAGCGTGTCTTTGCCCGTGAATTCACCGGCCAACGTTATGATGTGGGTGACAAATTTGGTTTTATGAAAACATCAATTGACTATGCTCTAAAACACCCTCAAGTAAAAGAAGATCTTAAAGACTATATCATTAAACTTGGACATACTCTAGAAACGAAATCAAAAACTAAAGACTAATAAATAAGCAACTACTAGTTTGTAGTTGCTTATTTTCATAAACTTAGATAAAAATACCTACTAAAATAAGGGCACCTATTGTCCCATAGACTAAAGCTGCTATACCTTTTTGCTTTTTAGTTGCCAACAATGGATCGACTTGGTTCGACAGAAAAATAGCCGAGAGCCCACCGCCTAGCACCCCTCCAAGATGTCCTGCTAGGCTAACATTAGGCATAAATATATTCATCACTAGGTTTAGTACGATCAATGTCTGATAAGACTTCCCAAAAGTTTTCAAATGATGGTTCTCACTAAAAATACCCAAAATCACAATTGCTGCAAAGATCCCAAATAAGGATGTTGATGCACCTGCGGCAACTACGCCCGGACTTAATTGCAAAGTAAGGAGATTTCCCATAACTCCAGATAAGATATAGAGAAGAAAGAAATTTTTTGATCCCCAAATAGTTTCTGCTAATTGACCAATAAAGAATAGAGTTAGCGTATTTAAAAGGAAGTGTTGCCAACCGATATGGACAAAAATCGGAGTCAATAGACGCCAAATTTGACTAGGCATCGCTTTGACAGCTAAACCAAACATACCACCAAAGTGAAAGACTGCTTGAGGGGATCTAGCTGCCTGTCCATAATAGTATTGCATAGCAAGAAAAACTAAAATAGTAAGGGATAGAAAGAAGAAGGTAACTGGACTCTTTTTCAAATTATAGGTCATCTTACAAGAACCTCCTGAACAGCAATGTCATAGGATTCAGCTTGAAAGTCACTCTGTTGACAATCATAGATAGTGCTAATGGTTGCTCCTTGATAATCACTCAGATAACGGTCGTAATAGCCTGCACCATAACCAATTCTAAACCCTTTAGCATTAAAAGCTACTCCTGGGACATGTATCATATCAATATCCTTTTTGGGTACCGCTATTGGACTTGTTGGCTCAAGTAAACCAAAAGAAGTCCTTTCAAGTTTTTCAGGGTCATAAGCTACAAATTCCATCACTCCCTTTGGATAGGTTTTAGGTACTAAAACCATTTTTCCGTCACTAAGTGCCTGCTTAATGAGAAGAGCAGTCTCATACTCAGTTGGCATGGCTAAGTAAGTAGCTATAACTTTAGCACGCTGATAGGTAGCCGTTGAGACCATCGCCCCTAGCAAGGCCTGATCTTTCTGATGCTTTTCTTTTTTGTTCATAGCTTTTAGAGTTCCTAAAACCTCATTACGAATGTCTTTTTTTATCATAGGCTTATTTTAACACAATTTCAACAGTTAGAAAGATTTCTAATACTGTATTGAAATTTATCGAAACGAGAGTTTAATTTCATCGAAAACATAAAACCTTTTTTTAGTTATATTACCTAAACAACTATCGGGATATCCTCTTGATAAGCTATCCGCTACTTTAAGGCTTAAGCCAATTTCTAGTACTTGATTTAAAAGTTAGAATCTTACTTCCAACAACTTTATTTTACTCAAAAAGTTTAACAAACAAGAATTGTTTGAAAATAATTTAAGAATTATTTAAGGTAATGGTAGTATATTATAGTCATTCCTAAATAACGGTCTCCTAAACCGTGGGGATAAATAAGTTTCCTACTTCATTTATCCTTTTCATAAATCTCCAAGGTAACTCGCTTCGAGTTACCTTTTTTTGCCTTATTGAGTTAGCCACCTATGTGAATTTTCTCAATTTGAAGACTTTTTAGGGGCCTCTTAAGTTCTCAATCAATTCAAGTGAAAAACAAGAGTTTTGTGATTATCAAATCTTTTTTGTTGATTTTATTTAAAGGTGTGATCGTTTTAGAGCTGTTTTCAGATCCAAAAAGCCCCTTAGGGCTAAATTAATTTAGGGATAATAGAAATGGTAGATGCGAATCACTTTATTGCATGAAGAGAACACGACTTCCCAACCCTATATTTGGTGAGGTTGAGCCCAGTACATGTAAAGTCCCTGGTAGAGAAGCTTGTTGTTCTCCATCAAATGAAATCGTTATATGCCCAAGATTTTTTAAGTTTTTAGTAACTAGGCTACCAACAGCCGTGATGTGATATTCATCTTCATCAATCATTATCTTTCCTCCGGGCTTAATATCACCAAGAAGCGTTTTATTATCAATAGTGTAACAAAATTCAGCTAGATCTTCTGGAGCTCCTTGTCCAAAGAGGATCAACATATTGGCATTTCTAATCATTTCTTCTGCTTCTGGTCCGACTGCTATGATCTTGGTTTCAAATACTTTAACCATTTTAACATCCCTTCTTTTTATTTTCTTGAAAACTATTTTATTGATAAAGCCCTATACTGGCAATCCATGCAACAATGACACGCGGCACCCCGTTTAAGAAACGTGAATAGAGGACAGATGGAACACCAACTTCAACAGTCTCTGACTCTGCCTCAGTTAAACCAAGTGCAACTGGGATAAAATCACAGCCATTTTGTGTATTGATAGCAAACAAAGCTGGTAAGGCCATTTGTGGTGGAATATTTCCTTTACCAATTTCAACACCAATTAAAGTACCAATAATTTGTGAAATAACAGCCCCCGGACCTAACAACGGCGATAAAAATGGTAATGAACAAATAAAACCAATAATAACAAGCCCCCAAATATTTCCTGCTAGAGGAACCATTAACTTGGCTAACCAATTACCAACTCCCGACCCTTGAATAATCCCAATTAAAAGAGAAACAAAAGCCATAAATGGTAAAATAGTATTTAACATTGTTTGAATAGCATCGCGAGCTGCTTGGTTAAAAGTGGCAACGACTTTACCTGCTCCCATCCCTATGCGGGCAACAAAACTAGACTCTGCCCGTTGTTCTGTAATTTTTTTACTGGTGTCGTAGCTCCCCTTTGAGGAAACTTCTTGGCTGAGTTCACTAAGTGGTGCTGTTTCATCAGTTGTTGAAATTTGATTAAGGCCTACAGCAGAGACATAAATATCTTCTGTAATGTATTGCGCTAAGGGACCACTTTTTCCTGTAGCTACAATATTAATTGTCGGAATCCCTTTTTTAGGATAAATCCCACAACGCAAGGTTCCACCACAGTCAACAATAGCTAGGGCGATTTCCTGATCTGGAATAGAAGTTTTAAAGCCATTAACAGCTTCCATACCTGTTAATGAAGCGATTTTGTCAACAATTTCTGGTTTTTCACCTCCACCAGTGATGTAGATAAATTTGTGCTTGGTTTCAGTTGGAGTAATAACAAGTGGGCCACCATAGCCACCACTACCTTTAACAACTTTTATACTTTGATAAACCATTTTCTTAAGCTCCTTTTTCTTAATCAAGTTTCACTGTTTTCCTTAGTGTCACACCTTGTTGCTTGGCAACGTAAGCAGTTGTAAAATCAGTTACCCAACCGCCAATAAAGTTCATAATTAGACCTACAAGTAAGTAACGAATAGCTAATTCCATTTGGCTTAATCCTAATGTTTTAATACCCGTCGCGATACCTAACCAAACAAATAACTCACCGGGATTGATATGAGGAAAAACACCATTGGAAGTGTGACAAAATTGCATTTGTGAAGCAACATAACTAGGTTTATAATATTCAGGCATAAAGCGTCCCATACTGATAGCCATTGGATTCCCAAGCATAAAAGCTGAGATAAAGGGAAGAATCATATAACGACTAATAGGATTTTTAGCAGATACAGCTGCCAGCTTATTCACACGCTCCTCACCTAATAAGGCAATAAAAGCATTCATAGCAACTAAGAGCATTAATACTACAGGAACAATACCTGTCATCCAACTAATAAAGGTTTCGCCACCTAATTGAAAAAGTTTCATAAAACCTTCTGCGAATTTTGTAATATAATCCATTTTAAACTCCTTTTATTTTTTTAACTGATATTTTAAACGTGTCATTAGTCCCTTCACATGGACGTCCAGATCAAGTGCCGAACTATATTTTGGAGCTTCTTGATAAGACCCAGCCTCAATTTGTAAAAATAAATCTCTAGCATCTTCAATAGCAACCTGAAGAAGTTTGTTTTCCTGACGAATTAAGGGATTATAACTGTCAAAATAGTGGATATCTTGACCTATAAATTGTGGCATTTCTTTAAAACGAGCAGCAACAGTTACACCTTGCATTTTACGTGCATCTAGAACTGTACCAGCTTGATCTATAGCGAACATAACAAGCGTGCCCGCTTTGACTTTACCTGATCTGCGACCAATTGCTACACGACCTTTTTGGCGAAGCTGGGCGTAAACATGATTGAAATGCTTTAACTGCTTCATTCCTAATATGATTTGAACAAGATATGCTACTATAACTATAATAGCGAAGACAACAATTGTATCCATCAAAAAATTCCTCTTTCTTCAGTCAATTGAATAAAAGCTTCTTGCGTTTCAAGCGACATTAATTCCCTCTTTAAGATAGGATCATTTGAAATCCTAAAGATATCGTCATAAAGTTCCAGCAACTCCGACTCCATTTCTTCTTCAATTTTTGCAGGGATCGCTATCATAAAAATCAGGGTTGCTTGCTGGCCATTTTCTTGATAAGGCCTATCTAAAATGCCTGCCATCAGTATTGGTTTTTTGTCTAGCTGGTTAAGAGCATGGGGAAGGGCAATCTGATTTCCAAATATGGTTGACTGGACTCTTTCTCTCTGGATAATTCTTTCAGTAAAGCCACAATCAACCAAACCTTCTCTAACTAAAGCGTCAGCCATTTTTGTCAAGATATCGGGATAGGTTCCTTCTGTTTGTAATCTCATGAAACGGATAATATTGCTCTGCAATCGTTTTTGATGGAAATAATGCACCCTTTGCCATTCATTTTGTAACCATTGATCATTAAATAAATTAGTAATCTGGACCAGTGGAGATTTTAACTGGCCAAATTTGAGGGGTACTGTTGTAAAAATTGCAAAGTAATCATCATCTTTTTCTGGATTAAACTGTTCCTCAGAGAATTGGGAAATTTCAATATCTGGACCTAGAACTTTTGCTAAACGCTGACAAATCAAATGAGCTGTTCCCCTACCTGTAGTACAAACAACTGCTATTTTTTTTGTGCTTTTTTCTCTAACCTTATCCTTATCACGCATAATCAGTTCAAAGTAAAGGGCTAAATAGCTACATTCAGATAACTCAAGCGGTGTTGAAAAGACTTCCTCTAAAACCTTACCTGCTACAGTCGCCATTTCAAATGCTAAGGGGTACTTGTGTTGAATTTCCCCGTGAAAAAGGTCGTTTGCTTGGATATGAAAAATCAAACGATTAACTAAAAATTTAAGATGGGTATGCATCTCAAGGAATAGTTTATGGTCATCAAAATGAACCAGTAGCCTATCCTTTACTTGCGCAATCATCTTTTGATACAAGTTAATAAAGTCCGGATCTAGCATCCCTTCTTGATAAGACAATCCTTCTATGTACTGTGTATTAAGAGCAAAAGAAATGAAGTTTCGCTCAAAGTAACTCATTGAAATATGATAATCCAACTCTAAATGATAAACGATTTCTTCCATAAAACTTGTTGAATTAACTTCATTACTATAGAAGGGGATAGCCGTTGACAAGTGATGATTTTCCTGAATTCGTTTGATACTTATAGCAATTGTATTTGTCAGCAATTCTTGAATTCTTCGCGGAAGACGATAAGATGAATAGACTTTCTCCAAGAAGGAGTAACTATCTTTTTTTAAAATTTCCGGATCAAAATAATTATAAACATGGTGGATAAATAGAAGCCTTAATTGCATTTCTGCTCCATAAATTTGGATCCCTCGGTTTGGAATACCCTTGATAGAGACTTGGTAATCACGAGCAATCATTTTGGCAGTCTTTAAGTCTTTATTGATTGTACTTCTACTTACAGCAAGTTCTTCGGCCAAATCGTCGATAATTATGGGGGAAGTCGCCTCAAGCAAACGCTTTAAGATATAAGCAACTCGTTTACTAGCTGAGTTAAAATCACTTGCTTTGCGTAAACTTCCAGTTAATATGGTTTCGAACCTTGCATAATCATATACAGCTAGTTCAATAAGATTATTCTGCTGAATAATTTCAATGTCACCATCTAGAACTGTATTTAATTGTTCAATACTTTTTGTTAGTGTTTGTGGACTAATCTGCAGCCGCTTTCTTAAATCATCAAAAGTTATCTGATTTTGAATCACTAACGCTTCTAAGATGTCATACCAACGGTTAACTAATGCCACGACTATCCTTTCTAACGGGATGTCATCCTCTTGTCTTCCCACCTGCTACATTGGTTGTAATTCCAGTAATATAGCTTGATCTGTCAGAAATATAATAGGCAACAAGATCCGCAACTTCACTGAGTTTACCACTACGTCCAAGTGGAGTCGTACTTGTGGATGAATACCCCGCACGAATTTCTTCAACGGTTTTTCCTCTAGTATATCCCAAAGCTTCTTCATAGGCGAATGTCCTTAAGCCTGTAGCTTCCATAATACCAGGAGCTATTCCAACAACACGTACTCCGTGCTTTCCTAACTCTTTTGACCATGAGCGGGTGTAAGAATAGACTGCTGCTTTTGTAGCAGCATAAACACTTTGTCCTTCAGAACCTTCAAGTCCTGCTTCAGACGCCATGTTGATGATAACACCAGATTTTTGTTCTACCAAAATTCGGCCAACTGCTTGACTAACTAAATAAAGGCCCTTTTGATTAATAGTTGTTATTTTGTCAAAAGTCTCATCGTCTAACTCGTATTGACCACGAGGATTCTTCGGGTCAACTAATAAACGTGGGATATTAATTCCCGCATTATTAACTAACGCATCTATCTTACCAAACCGCTCCAAAACTTTTGACACACCATTTTCCACTTCTTTACGAGAAGTCACATCCACCTGAACAAACATCAGATTAGGATGCTTTAAAGCATTGTCTACGATGTCAAAATTCGCAACCAGAACATCAAGCTCCAATAGTTCCTCCACTATAGCTTTACCAATGCCAGATGAGGCACCCGTAACAATCACTGCCTTACCAGCAATATTTAACCAGTCTGTCATTCCATTCCTCCTTTTTTATAATTACCAGTTAATTATAAAACGCTTTCAAACTAAAATTAAGACAGCCTTTTTTATCAACTCTTAAAATTTGTGATACTAATCAAGCCCAAACAAAAAAGCCCCTAAGGGCTTTTAACGTATGACTTTTAGAGTCGAGCATTTAACTCTGCACCTAGTTCTTCAAATCCAGGTTTACCAAGTAGGGCGAACATATTTTTCTTGTAAGCTTCAACACCTGGTTGATCAAATGGGTTAACACCATTTAGATAACCTGAAAGTGCAATTGCAATTTCAAAGAAGTAAATGGTATAGCCTAACGTAAACTCATCTTGGTTAGGGATTGTTAAGTAGGTATTTGGAACACCACCATCTGTATGGGCAAGAAGAACACCATCTGTCGCTTTTTTATTGACAAAGTCCACATCTTTACCTTGTAAGTAACCTAAACCATCAAGATCAGCTGCTTCAGTTGGAATAGTAATATTTTTACGTGGTTTATCCACACGAATAACAGTTTCAAAAAGATTACGGTAACCTTCTTGGATAAATTGTCCTAAGGAATGTAAATCTGTTGAGAAATTAGCTGAAGTTGGATAAATACCTTTTTGATCCTTACCTTCTGATTCACCAGCTAATTGTTTCCACCACTCACTAAAGTATTGAAGTGACGGTTCGTAGTTGGCAAACACTTCAGTGATATATCCTTTGCGATAAAGAATATTTCGGATAACAGCATACTGATAAGCTTCATTTTCAGAGATTTTTTCTGAAGAATAAGCTTGACGAGCTGCATTAGCACCTTCCATCAATTTAGTAATGTCTGCACCTGAAGCAGCAATCGGAAGTAAACCAACTGGTGTTAAAACAGTAAAGCGACCACCTACGCTATCTGGAACAACAAAAGTTTCCCAGCCATTAGCGTCAGCTTCTACCTTGACAGCACCTTTAGCCTTATCGGTTGTAGCATAGATACGTTTGTTAGCTTCATCTTGACCGTATTTTTTAACAAGAAGTTCTTTAAAAACACGAAAAGCAATCGCAGGTTCAGTGGTTGTGCCTGATTTTGAAATCACATTAACTGAGAAATCCTTATCAGCAACATAGTCAACTAAATCAGCAAGGTAGTTAGAAGAGATTGAGTTCCCGGCATAGAGAATCTGGGGTGCCTTACGTTCTTCAGCAGTTTGTAAGTTAACAAATGAATTGCTTAAAAAATCAATAGCAGCACGCGCACCAAGATATGACCCACCAATACCAATAACAACGAGTACTTCGCTATCAGATTGGATTTTAGTCGCTGCTTTTTGAATACGAGCAAATTCTTCTTTATCATAATCTTCTGGTAAATTCAACCAGCCTGTCATTTCAGCTCCAGGACCTGTTCCCTGACGTAAAGCCGCGTCAGCTGCAGAAACATGCATCTGCATATAGTCTAATTCATGTGGTGCAACGAATTGTCCAAGGACTTTTGAATAATCAAATTTAATATGTGACATAATATACCCCTTATAATTTTTGCCTTCATTTACTATATTAACTCTTTGTTATCATTTTTTCAATCATTTTGAAGCTTTTTTCACAATGTGTGAAATCTTTCTCTACTTTCAGAAAAAACACATGAAAATAGCGCTTCCTATAAAAAGAAAAAAATAGAGCACACACCCGAAATCGCTTAGGGCTGCTGGATTCCTCCCCTGACCCACTTCACGCACAAGTGTTGCTCCACCTAATATTCTACCATTAAAAGGACTGATTGGCAAGACCTGAACTTGCTTGCGCTTTAACTAGCTTTTTAGCTTCTTTCTTCTGGAGACGGCTCTGATGGAAAAAATCCTGCATAATTTTAGCACATTCTACTTCTAGAAGACCACTTTCTAATTCCACCCGATGATTCAGTCTTTGGTCCGTTAAAATCTGGTATAAGCTCCCTGCACCACCAAATTTTTGATTGGGAGCTCCAAAAATCACATGCGGTATCCTTGCTAGTCCAATAGCACCACTGCACATAACACAGGGTTCAATCGTTACAAAAAGAGTAGTTTCTAGTAATCTCCAATTTCCTTCGTGAACATTTGCTTCATTAATTGCCATAATTTCTGCATGCATAATAGCTTGATTTAGCTCTTCTCTGGCATTATGCCCGCGTCCGATAATTTTTCCTTCCTTAACAATGACACAACCTATTGGAATTTCAGCTTTTACCAAAGATTTCTCGGCCTCTTTCAAAGCTTCACGCATGAAAAATTCTTTTTCATCTTGACTATATGCCATTAGTTCATACTTCCTAAGTCCCATGATTTATGAGGAAATGCTAATTCTACTGGAATAGGGCCTGCATATTTTTGCGTTTCCTCTTTTAATATTTCGAGGTGACGACTTGGATCAACACCCTGCGGTGGGAGAGGAGGCATATGGGTGAGAGCTAGTTTTTTTACCTTAGCTTGCTGAGCAATTTGCCCGGCTTCTTTAGTGGTTAAGTGCGCTATATGATTTTCATTACCTTCATAAAGATAAACATCTGCCAAAAAGAGATCTGCATCTGCTGCAAATAAAGCTAAATCATCAAAATAACCAGTATCTGCAGTAAAGACTAGAACCTGTCCTGTTTGCCTCTCGACAATACGAAAAGCATAGCAAACAACAGGATGAACCGTTTTAATAAAGGAAATATCAAAAGGGCCAATGGATTGTGAACCTTCCACATCATAAGCTACACCAACAGAGACATCTGGTAAGCTTAATTTGGCAAATTCAGTTTGGTCTTCATTGTGTGCATAAATAGGTAATAGTTTAGGTTCCCATAGCTGCTTGGGGTAGAGTTGACGATAGTGACGAAGAACACCCAAATCAGCCACATGGTCAGGATGATAATGACTGATGATAACGGCATCTAAATCTAGAGGACTCACTACTTTTTCTAATTCATTTAAAGCACGGCTACCAGCATCCATTAGGAGCTGAAAGCCATCATGGCCAGTCAAAAGATATGAGGTTGTCCCTTGATCTTTATAAGGATATCCTCCCCAAGAGCCTAAGGTTGTAATTTTCATAAGACTAAACCTTCTTTCTTCATTTCCATTATTATATCAGAAATCCTCACTTCTAGCTTTCTTGAAGAATAAAAAACAAGCCCCCCTGAAGGCCTGTTTTTAAACAAAGAACAAAGTCTTTATTTACTCACTACCGAATATTAATGTATGACTCTCTTAACTTTAATGCAAGAAGAGTCGCAAGTGCTGCCTTAATAGTATCTCCTGGAATGAAGGCAAGATTAGAGACCAATGCCGCACTGATTGGCATTCCTGTATGAATGGACAACCAAATAGCACCAAAGATATCTACTAAAAGTACACCTACCACCCAAATGAGGGCAAAAATCATGAGTTTACTCTGCTTTTTAAACAGGTTAAAAAGAAAAGCAAAAAGAAAGGGAACTAGAAGCCAAGCAAAAACATACCCTGCGGTTGGCCCCATAAACACTGGAACTGTCGTGGCTTTACCTGAAAAAACTGGAACAAAAAATCCAACTAATAAGAATAAAAGAACGGACATACTTCCCTTTTTGCCACCCAATAGCAAAGCTGCAAGTATAATTCCCATATTTTGCAAAACGATAGGAACAGGAATGAAGCCCAGTGGGATTGGGGGGATAAATCCAAGGATAATAATCAAGGTTGTCATCATAGCCACGTAGGCTAAGTCTTTAGTTGTAAACATCTTTACTCCTTTTTAAAATAGATAGCTTTATGAAAAGCACATTTTGGATTAAAAGCTTTGTTACAATAGGGACAATATCCCCCTTCATAGGCCTCTAAGCTCAGCTGACTCTTACAAGAGCCACATAATACTGGAAAGGATTCAGTTTTGCCGCTGGGGCTAAAACGATGATCCTCTAAACTATCGTGGCACTGGTAACAGGCATAGTATTTTTGACAAGCTTGGCATTTTAAAGTAACAATATCTTTAGGTCCATGATAATGACAGCAACGTGATTCATGATCTAAATCCATTCCATAATAATCCATAATATCTCTTTTCTGTCTATCAGTTTAATGAAAAACAGCACCTTTGTCAACCTTGTTTTAAAAATCAGGTAACTATAGAACACTAAAAAAACAGAGCTAAACTCTGTTTTTTTAAAAGTTCCGGTTAGAAACATTATATCCATAACGCTCAAGGAAATCTTCACGAAACTCCAAAAGGTTATCGTCCATAATAGCTTGATGAACTTTTCTCATAAGATTTACCAAGAAATAGAGGTTATGATAACTTGTCAGACGAATACCAAATGTTTCGTCTGCTTTCAACAAGTGACGAATATAAGCTCGGCTATAATTTTGACAAGTATAACAATCACAATCATGATCAAGGGGAGTAAAATCTTCAGCAAATTTAGCATTCTTAACAACTAAACGTCCTTGACTAGTCATACATGTTCCGTTACGAGCGATACGGGTTGGTAGTACGCAGTCAAACATGTCAATACCACGGATAACACCATCAATCAAGCTATCTGGCGCTCCTACCCCCATCAAGTAGCGTGGTTTATTTTCTGGTAGTAAAGGTGTTGTAAAATCAAGAACAGCATTCATCTCTTCATGGGATTCACCAACAGCCAAACCACCAACGGAATACCCAGGGAAATCCATAGCGACTAAGTCAGCTGCTGATTGGCGACGTAAATCTTCAAAACCAGCGCCTTGAACAATTCCAAATAAACCTTGGTCATGTGGGCGACGATGTGCCTTGAGACCTCTTTCTGCCCAACGACTGGTTCTTTCAATTGATTTTTTGACGTAATCATAAGGTTGGTAGAATTGTGGGCATTCATCAAAACTCATCATGATATCAGACCCCAGATTATTTTGAATTGAAATTGCTTTCTCTGGGGAAAGGAACATTTTTGAACCATTAAGATGATTCTTAAAGGTTACCCCTTCCTCCGTTATATTACGAGAATCAGCTAGAGAATAAACCTGAAAACCGCCTGAGTCCGTTAGAATCGGCTGGTCCCAGTTCATAAACTTATGAAGCCCTCCAGCTTTTGCAATCAATTCATCTCCAGGTCGTAACCACAAATGGTAGGTATTGGAGAGAATAATCCCTGAGCCCATCTGTTTGAGTTCTTCAGGAGATTGTGTTTTAACAGTAGCCTGTGTACCAACGGGCATGAACATAGGAGTTGGGAAAGTTCCATGGGGTGTAATAATTTCCCCAAGGCGAGCCCCAGTATGTTTTTCTTTTTTTATGAGACGGTACTTTATTGGATAATCAGTCATTTTTTCCTCGCTTTCAAGAATAACAGTCTTGCGCTTTAATCAAACTAAGTATGACCTAGACTTTTTCGTCTATAGCTCTATTATTCTATCAAAAAAAAGAGGGCTTGTCATGACCCTTAAGGAACAATCTAGTATTCGAAAAGCTTTCTAACTTATGCTATAATAAAATATACTAAAAGGAGGCTAAATGAAATTATCTCAATACAAAACCCAAGCTAAAGCTACACTAAAAGGCTTGCCTGGTAAATACCAGTTATTTTTTCTTCCCATTTTATTTATTTTCTTTTTAATTAGTGTTCAAATTCATCAAAATTATTTAATTGAAGAACAAATTCAACTGTCTATCTTTGCTTCAATCTTTCCAACCATTCTAAATATTATCTCGAGCTTATTAGGTCTCTCCGCTGCTTTTACCATCTTAAAGGTCATTCGACGCCAGCAAAACCGAGTATCTTTTAATGATATAGGCCTCAGCTTTTCTAGACCTTTTTTCTGGAAAATTCTCTTCCTTGGCTTGATTCGTTAGCTCCTTTTATTGGTTTGGTCACTTATTTTTTTTGTTGGGGTCGGAATCATAGTATTAGGTATCTATCTCTATCAGATGAATGGTTTATCGGTAGCGCTTTTTCCCCTTATTATTGGGGTTATGACTAGTCTTATTGGTCTTGCTATTGCTATTAATCGTCAATATGCCTATTCAAAAAGCCAGTATATTTTATTTGATCAATTACAAAATGGAAACTATACTGGAGCATCAGATATCATTGATAAGAGTGTCTCCTTAACAAAAGGTTACAAGTGGAAAAATTTTCTTTTACATCTTAGTTTTCTAGGATGGTTTATTCTCTTACTATTATCTTTTGGGTTATTAATCATTTATCTCTATCCTTACCTAATAACCTCTGAACTCTATTTCTACGAAGACCTTAAAGCTTCTAAAGAAGTGGTAAAGTAGCAGAAGTAATACCTAAAACAAATCTAGATAAAACATCTTCTTTTATTATATGATATGAAAAAACCAACAAGGCTATATGTACTGACCCCCAAAAGTTGGACATTATATTTTAAGCAAAGGATTTAGTTCTGTATTATACGGGATTAAGTCCTTTTAGTTTTACTTTGATCCGTTTATTGTTGTAATAATCAATATATTTTTTAATAGCTTTTTCTAAATCTCCCAGAGATTTATAGTAGCTCTCATAGCCATAGAACATTTCTGACTTTAATATGCCAAAGAAGGATTCCATCATCCCATTGTCAGGGCTGTTTCCTTTACGTGACATAGATGGACGGATACCTTTAGAGTTTAAAAAGTGATGATAATAGTTGTGCTGATACTGCCAGCCTTGATCACTATGTAAAATAGTTCCGTTATAGTATTTATCTGGAAATGTCTTTTCTAGCATCGTTTTAATTTGGTTTAAGTTAGGAGAACGTGAAATGGTATAGTTTATTATCTCGCTATTATAACCATCAAGAACTGGTGATAAATAGAGTTTTCCCTCAGGTAAAGCAAATTCAGTCACATCGGTGTAACACTTCTCAAAAGGTTTAGAGGCTTCAAAATGGCGTTGAATAAGGTTATCTGCTTTCTTTCCAACCTCACCCTTATAAGATGAATAGCGTCTTTTGCGACGTATTCTCGCTGTTAAACCTAGTTCTTTCATCAAGCGCTGAACTCTTTTGTGGTTGATGATAAAACCTCTGTTACGCAGTTCCAAAGTGATTCGACGATAGCCATAGTTACCTTTATGTTTCTGATAGACTTCTTGAATTTGGTCTTTAATGGACTTGTCTAAATCATCTTGTTCTAGTTGCTTAAGATGATAGTAATAGGTAGAACGAGCTAATTGAGCTGCTCTTAGAAGTAAACCTAATCTAAATCCTCCATCAACCATTTCTTTAATGATTTCTGTCGTTCTTTCTCGATAGCTTCGTCCCGTTCTTCTAACTCTTTTAACTTTTTTAGGAAGGCGTTCTCCGTTCTGAGATATTCGTTCTCTTCCTGAAGGCGCTCTAATTCAGTCATTTCTTCCCAAGTTTTCTTTGGTTTACGTCCCATTTTTGCTGGTCTCCCTTTTGTTGTCTCAACAATAGTATAACCATTTTTCTTGTATTGCGCTATCCAATTGGCAAGAGTTCCTGGATTTGGGAAGGCGTAATCTAGAGAAACTGACATTAAGGATTGCCCATCTTTCAAGACTTTATTAATCATTTCTTGCTTCATTTCAGGTGAATAAGCTTGGTACTTTTGCTTCTTAACGATCTCGACTCCATAACGATCCATCAGTCGAATGGTATATTTTAAGTTGCAGCGGGTTACTCCAAATTGAATCTCTAATTGAGTCCAGGAAACACCTGACTTCTTTAAACGATAAATTTCTAATTTATCTTCATAACTTAATTTCATACAAAAACACCCCAAATGTTAGATTTTTTGTCTAACTTTTGGGGTGCAGTGCAATATCCTTGTTGGTTTTTGTCACATTGATTAATAGAGACGTTTACTTTTCTTCTGACATTCTGGACAAATCCCATAAGCAATGATAGGAATACGAGTAACTTTATAGCCAGTTTGGTCATAAGCTTCCTTAGCGACATCCATCACATCGACATCCATGAAATCAGCAATCTTACCGCAGTCCTCACAAACCACATTAACATGTTGGTGACCCATAAAATCATAATATGTGGTTAAATCGTTGGAAATTTTAATTTCAGAAACAAACCCCTCATCTACTAGTACTTTTAAATTATTGTAAACGGTGGCCAAGCTCATGTTAGGAAAATCGTCCTTTAAATCGCGGTAAATTTTGTCCGCACTTGGATGCTCTGTTGACAAAACCATATATGAAATAATAGCCTTACGCGTTTCTGTAATCCTAATATGTCTTTCTCGTAGATGCTCTAAAACATTTTCAAAGGCATCTAAAGCTTGTTGGTTATGTGAATGAACATCCATAAGCAATCTCCTAACAATCTATTTTCGCGGGTAGTTTTAATCTTGATTCAATATAATATTCCGATAGTCTATTTTGAGGCATCTATTCATAACAATATCTTGACGGCCACTAGCCCTTAAAAGCTTTTCAGCTTCCTGACTTTGGAGACCTAATTGTGCCCAAAAAACCTTTGCGTCCGTTTCGATAAAATCCTCTGCAACTTGCGGCAAAGCTTCACTGCGTCTAAAAACATCAACAATATCAATAGATATGGGAATGTCTTGTAAGCTTGCATAAACTTTTTGTCCTAAAACGGTTTGACCAGCTAGTTTAGGGTTGACGGGGATTATCTGATAATCCATTGCCTGCAAAAACTTAGCAACACCATAAGCAGCCGTTTCAGGTCGATCTGAAAGTCCAACAACAGCAATTGTTTTAGCCTGGCTAAGGTAGGTTTTTAGTATTGCTTCTGGTGGATTTTGAAAGGTGTAAGTCATTGATTCCCCATTTCCCTATCATAAGTGATCTTTACAATCACTGTCAGTACAATTTCCCTTTCATTATAACATAAAAATATTAGATCGCTAAAAAAACTTTAAACCCTAGACTCTTCAAGGCTTATTTGGCTTCATACCATGATTGGCCTGAATTCTCGTCCGCACGTAAGGGTACCGCCAAGTCAACAGCATCTTCCATTATTTCCTTGACCAGTTGCCGAACAGCAACTAATTCTTGATTGGGCACCTCAAGGACAATTTCATCATGCACTTGAAGTAACATTTTAGCCTTAAACGCTCTGTCGGCTAGGGCTTTATCTAGGTTAATCATGGCTATTTTAAGAATATCTGCTGCGCTCCCCTGAATAGGTGAATTAATGGCTGTTCGCTCCGCAAAAGATCTTACGTTGAAATTACGAGAATTGATATCCGGTAATTCACGGCGACGCTTAAAGAGTGTTTCAACATAGCCCTTGTCCTTAGCTTCTCGAACTACAGAATCCATATATGCCTTAATACCTGGGTAACGTTCAAAGTAGGTGTCAATATAGTCACGCGCTTTTTTACGACTAATCCCCAAATTGTTTGAAAGCCCAAAATCAGAGATACCATAAACGATACCAAAATTAACAGCCTTGGCATTACGACGATCATTTGGAGTAACATCTGTTTCTTTCTCAATACCGAAAACACGCATAGCCGTTGCTGTATGAATATCAGCATTGTTATTAAAAGCAGCAATTAAATGTTCATCACCTGATATATGCGCCAAGACACGTAATTCAATTTGTGAATAATCAGAACTTAAGAGAACCGAATCATCACTAGATGGGGTAAAGGCTTTACGGATTAGACGTCCCTGTTCCATTCGTATTGGAATATTTTGTAGGTTGGGATCAGTACTCGATAAGCGGCCTGTTTGCGTCAAGTCTTGAACATAACGTGTATGGATTTTGCCATCTTCCATAATATAGTCTTGTAAACCAATCAAATAGGTTGATTGCAATTTCGTAATTTGTCGGTAATCAAGTATCTTAGCAACAATTGGTGCAATCGGAGCCAATCGTTCCAAGACATCAACAGCTGTTGAATAGCCCGTTTTAGTTTTCTTAGTCATTGTCAAAGGTAGCTGCATTTTCTCAAAAAGGATACTACCTAATTGTTTTGGTGAATTAATATTGAACTCTTCACCCGCTAAGTCATAAATTTCTTGTGTCAGAGCGTCAATAACATTCCTATTCTGCTCGGCCATTTCCATAAGAGTATGTTTATTGACTTTTATACCAGCAATTTCCATCTTAGCCAGGACATTCGCCAATGGCAACTCAATCTTGTAATAGAGGTCACTTTGTCCGTTATCCCCCAATTTTTCCAGCATAACTGGCTTACTAGCCACAAGAACAGCCACCTTACGAGCTAAATGGTCAAAAAGAAGATCTTTAGCTGGGAAGGCACGTTTAACACCTTTCCCATAGATAGTCTCATCGGACTCTAAGCTGATACTAGTGTGTAACCTAGCAATAGTCGCTAGTTCATTATCATCCACATTTGACAAAAGGTAATTTGCGAGACGTGCATCAAAAGCAGCCTCGGGAATCTCTATCCCCAGATGATTTAAAAGAACTTTTGTCCTCTTGAAATCATAGGTAAGAATTGGTTTCTCTAAAACTTTTGTAAACAAAGGCTGACGCAGTAATTCAGGATTCTGACTGACATAAATAGCCTCTTGATTCCCCCAAGCAAAAGCAGTTATGGCTTCGCGGTGATAATTGTCTTTTAGGATTTCAAAGTAGAAAAAACTATCCTCAGCAAACATTTTGTCCGTCACATTATCAACGACTTCCTGATAGGTCATTTCAATAACTGAAGAACTTGGTAATTGCGTTTTTAAAGCTGTCCGCAATTGCACAAAGCCCATCTCATCGTAAAATGCAGCTAAAGCATCAACGTTTGGTCCCCGATAAACCAAATCTTCTAAACCAATGGTTATCGGTGCATCTGTATTGATTGTTGCAAGGGTTTTAGATAAAAAGGCCTGTTCCTTGTCATTAATCAAGTTTTCTTTCATTTTAGAAGCCTTAAAATGATTAATATTAGCATAGATACCTTCTAAACTACCATATTCATGTAGTAACTTGAGGCCTGTTTTTTCTCCAATTTTAGTGACCCCAGGGATATTATCTGATTTATCTCCCATTAAGGCTTTAAGGTCAATAAACTGCTCCGGTGTCAATCCCATTTTTTCCATCAGGTAGGCTGGAGTGAATTCTTCAAATTCCGCCACTCCCTTTTTGGAGATTTCGACCACGGTATTCTCGTCAGTCAATTGGATCAAGTCCTTGTCACCACTAACAATGGTGACATCAAATGGCACCTCTGTCCGCTCTGCCATTTTATCAAGAGTTCCGATAATATCATCAGCTTCGTAGTTATCCAGATCATAGAAAGGCACCCCGAGAGCTGTCAGCATTTCACGGATATAAGGAAATTGCTCGCGGAATTCATCCGGAGTCTTAGCACGTCCAGCCTTGTAGTCGGCGTACATCTCGGTCCGGAAAGTAGTTTTGCCCGCATCAAAAGCCACCAGAATATGAGTCGGTTGCACCCGCTTCATCATATGGTCCAACATCAAGTGGAAACCATAAATAGCATTCGTATGGAGGCCGGACTGATTCCGGAAACGATCAATTTGGTTGTAAAGAGCGAAAAAAGCACGAAAGGCTACAGAAGAGCCATCAATTAATAATAGTTTATTCTTGTTTTCCATAGCCTTATTATAACACAAGCCTAGCCTCTTTGACCTTTTAAAGCAACCACCAAAAAACCTTTGAATCATCTTCAAAGGTTTTGTTATGGCAATTCTTTTAGTTAATCCATTTTTTAACTTTATCTTGGTTAGCTTTAACCCATTTTTTTGCAGCATCTTCTGGTTTCATACCGTTGTTCATATCTAACATGACTGATTCCATATCTGCTGTTGTCCAATGGAATTTATCAACAATCTTGTAAAGTTTTGGCATGTCTTTTTTCAGGCCTTTACGAGCAATACTATTGATATTTTCTTCTGAACCTAAAGTTTTCTTAGGGTCTTTAAGATATTTCAAATCGTATTTAGAGAACATCCAGTGTGGCGACCAACCGGTTACAACGATTTCTTCCTTGTTCTTAATAGCTTGGTCTAGGGAAGTTGTCATGGCGCCGGTTGAAGATAAGACTAACTCCCAGTCAGACAAGTTTGGGTAAGCCTTCAATGTCTTTTGTGTAGCAGTTGTAATCCCTGCACCTGGCTCAATACCGGTAATTTTTTTCTTGGCTTGGTCCGATAAATCCTCAATGCTGTTTACATTTTTCATATACTTGGGAACAACCAGACCTAATTTAGTTCCTTTCAGATTAGGACCTAAATTGTCCACTTGATTTTTATATTTTTTCATATGTTCGGCTTGTGTGACGGGCAACCAAGGGCTTACTGTAAAGTCGGCATTACCATTAGCGACAGTTTGCCACATAACAGCATTATCTAGTGGCGTCATTTCTACACGGTAGCCTTCTTGTTTTAAAACTTCAGCAATAACATTAGTTGAAGCAATTTCTGAATCCCATTGCATATAAGCAATTTTGACCTTTTCACCCTTTTCACCTGAACCTGAACTCATACTTACAATAGTTTGGCCAAGGGCTGCAATGATAAAAAATCCTAAGGCTAGCAAACCAACTACTTTATTGGTTTTGCCAGCTGCTGCTTTATCTTCTTGCTTACTATTAATACTTTGTGTTGTACGGTCTAGAATGATAGCTAAAATAACTAAAGCCAATCCAGAAACAAAACCAGTACCAATATCAGCATGTTGTAAGGCTGATAAAACCTCACGACCAAGACCAGGGGCACCAATCATTGATCCTGTAACAACCATAGAAAGTGCTAACATCATGGTCTGGTTAATTCCCGCCATGATAGTATTCTTAGCTAAAGGAAGTTCAACTTTTAATAATTTTTGCCGAGGAGTTGAACCAAAAGCATCTGACGCTTCTACCAACTCTGTTGAGATATTACTAATCCCTAAGTTGGTAAACCGAACAGTCGGTGGTAAGGCAAAAATAACAGATGCGAAAACTCCTGGAACCATTCCAATACCAAAGAAAGCAACAGCTGGAATAAGGTAAACAAAGGCTGGCATGGTTTGCATAAAGTCCAAAATAGGGTTAACAATTTGTCTAACGGTAGCACTTTTAGCCATCCAAATCCCTAGTGGAATTCCTATAATGATTGAAATTAAACTGGCTACTAAGACCAAGGTGAAAGTATTAATCAAATGTTCCCATAAACCTTGGTTATAGATAAAGAGCAAACCAAGAAAAGTAAAGGTTGCCAAAGGCCATTTCTTCTTAGCTAAGAAAAAAACAGCTGCTGTTACTAATACAATAAATAGTAAAGGATTAATAAATAAAAGTACACTTGTTATCCAATCCATTACATAACTTCCAATGGTTTGTAGAAAATTAAACAAACCAGAGAAAGTATGCGTTAGCCACTCTGTCAATTTTTCTACCAGCTTAGCCACTGGTAATTTTGTTTCTAATATATTTCCCAAAATATTATCTCCCTCTTACTCAGATTGCTCTGCCATTACCGTCCCATTTTTAAGGGATTGGTCTGCGACCTCTTGCTCAGTATCTACCGTTCTAATGATCGTAGTGTCGTCTTCTTCTGGAATATTAGCCAAGGCTTCGATGACACGTCCACGGATGATAACACCCAAGAGACGGTTTTGCTCATCAGTAACAGCAATAGGCGCTGATGAATCATAGATTAACGGCATAATGTCTGTAATAGTAGTGTCTTTATCAACAGTTCTGACCTCACGATCAATTACTGCTTCTAGAGGCAAACCTTCTTTTCTTGCCTTGATAGCAGCGTCAGCCGTCAGCGTACCTACAAGTTGACGCCGTCTATTCGTTGCCATAAGCATCGAAACCTCTTCAGTATGCATGCGATTTAGAGCAACTTGTGGACCATCAATTTCCACTGTTGTCGTAAATGGTTTGATCATAATATTTTGTGCGGTTAAAACTTTAGAGCGATCAACATCTTCTACGAACTCACGAACAAAATCATTGGCTGGGTTAGTTAAAATTTCTTCTCCTGTCCCAATCTGCATGATTTGACCATCTTTCATAAGGGCAATCCTATCACCGATACGGAGTGCTTCATTTAGATCATGGCTGATAAAGATTATGGTTTGACCAGTTGAATCTTGTAAATCTACTAATTCATCTTGCATATCACGTCTAATTAACGGATCAAGGGCAGAGAAAGCTTCATCCATCAAAAGTATTTTAGGGCCATTTGCAAGTGCTCTTGCTAAGCCCACTCGCTGTTGCATACCACCTGATAGCTGATTTGGGTATTGATCTTTAAAACTAAGCAAACCTGCATTGTCAAGGGCTTTTTCAGCCCTCTCTTGGCGTTCCGCTTTTGGCACACCCCTTAATTCTAATCCGAACTCCGTATTCTCTAAGATGGTTTTATGTGGGAAAAGAGCAAAGCTTTGAAAAACCATATTAATATCATGACGTCTGACTTCTCGGAGATTTTCTGCATTCATTTTTGAGATATCTTTTCCTTCAAGTTCAATTGCTCCCGCAGAGGGTTCAATCAATCGATTAAGCATTCGAACTAAAGTTGATTTACCACTCCCTGATAGGCCCATAATAACGAATATTTCGCCTTCTTTGACATCGAAGCTTGCATCATAGACTCCTACAGTTGCCCCTGTTTTCTTAAAGATTTCTGTCTTACTCTTCCCTTGCTTTATCATCTCTAAGGCAACTTTTTGCTTTTTTCCAAATATTTTTGTCAAATGCCTAACTTCTAGTATATTTCCCATCGTAAACCTCTCTTATTTATTCTTTAACAGTTTCATAATAATCATATAGAAAATCCTTCTCACTTTCTCATAATTATCAACGAAACCTTTCATATTCCAAACAGAACATATAAGATAATATCATGTGTGGTCACTTATGTCAACTCTGAACCCTCACTAAAATGACCTAAAAACCCTTAGCAATCGCTTTCTTCCCTCTGCTACTATTGACAAATAACCTTCAAGAACACCTTCAGATCAACAAGTGACCGCATAAAAAAAGAAGTGGATTGTATTCCACAACTTTTTTATGATAAACAAGTATATACTTGAAGGTGACTAGGAAGGACTTTTAATGTTACAGGGAGATAGTCACCTTGGTCTCCATCAACGTTTGTTTGTAATTTCTCATTTTTAACAGTAATGGTTACCTTTTTAACTTTTTCATAAGCCACAATATCATCCGTTTGACTCTCTTTTGAAAATAGTGTTGGCAACGCTTTTAAAGTCTCCGAAAAAGTTTGATCTTTAGTAAATACCAAATGTAAGAAGCCATCATCCACCTCAGCCTCTGAGGTAAAACGATCCATGCCACCAACTGAATTAGTTAATCCGACTAAAATTAAGGATCCTTTAATTTCATTTCTTTTTTCAGGTGTAATCATTTCAAATTCATAAGTTTTATTCCCTAAAATTTCCTTCATTCCTGAAATGATATAAGCCATTGGACCAAGAAACGTTTTCTGTTTGTCGTCCACATTATTAATGGAAGCTGGAATATTACCAATAGCCACAATGTTGGTAAAATAGGTATCATTTACTTTACCAATATCTAAAGGACGAGTCTCCTCAAAATTCAAGCTATCAATAGCTTTTTGAGGATCTAGGGGAATCTCTAAAGCCCTAGCTAGATCATTGACTGTTCCCAGTGGTAGAAAACCAAAATTTGGCACATAATCTTGCTCAGCAATGCCGTTGACTGCTTCGTTAACTGTCCCATCTCCACCCATAACAAAAATACTGTCATAATGCTTTTCCGAAGCTTCTCGTGCAAAAACTTTAGCGTCACCTATATCCTCTGTATATCGTGTGTCCACACGATCAAAATGCTTTGTTAGTTTATCACGCGCTACTTTTTCAAATTCCTTGGCTTGCTCGCCACCAGAAGCTGGATTAACTATTAATAACACTTTCTTCATAGAACTCCCCCTTATTTCTCTCCTTATTTTCCTACATTTTAACATAAAATCCTTTTGATAGCTTAGCTCAACTATTATTTGAATTGGAAGAGGGATCCATGTTTATCATCCTTTTATAAGGTAATAAAGAAAGAGGGAATAAAAAAGAAGACAAAGTAACTTTGTCTTCATAGTGATCCCACTTTCAATACTTTAAGATTATAGCAAAGCTTTAAATTGAATATTAGAATCTTCTAAGAAGCAATCATCAAAGCCTCTTGGATGATGGTACTCGATTTTATCTTTGTCTAATGGATAAGTATATTTTCCACCAACTTCCCATATGAAAGGATGGAAATTGTATTGTAATCTTTCCTTCCGCATTTTCCAAAGTTCCAAAATTTCATCTGTTGAAGCCATGAAGTTGGACCAAATGTCATAGTGGACTGGGATGATAACTTTGGCACGGAGATTTTCTGCCATTCTTAACAAGTCCACAGAAGTCATCTTATCCTGAATACCAAGTGGGTTTTCACCATAATTATTGAGAGCGACATCAATTGAGAAATCACGGCCATGTTTGGCAAAATAATTTGAGAAGTGTGAATCTGCTCCATGATAAATAGTTCCACCTGGTGTTTCAAAAACGTAGTTTACAGCTTTACGAGCCATCTCTTCATCTGTTACAGCCAAGCCAGCTAATTCACCGTCTTGAGCATCTGCACCTTCAACAGGTAAGGTAACTAGACAGGTACGGTCAAAAGATTCTACAGCAGTAACTTTCATATCTTTAATTGTAATGCTATCACCTGGTTTTACAATAATAATTCGTTCCTCAGGAACACCCCATTTTTTCCAAATTTCGCCACATTCATACGGACCAACCAATTTCACATGAGCTAATTTTGGATTATTAATAACTGCTGCAGCTGTATTAATATCAATATGATCACTATGGAAGTGGGAAACAAAGTAATAGTCTAGTTCATTAATAGCAAAAGGATCAATAACCATAGGCTGAACCCGCAAATTAGGTTGTAATTTGCGAACACCAGCCATATTAGCCATCTGATGCCCGCGAACCATATCTTTGACCTTTTTAGTTGACTTCCCTCTATTTGACCAGAGATCCATCACGATGTTAGCTCCAGCTGGCGTTTTAATCCAAATACCACAATTCCCTAGCCACCACATAGAGACATTGTTTTCAGGAACTACTTCTTCTTCAATTTCTTCATTCAACCATGTTCCCCATTCTGGAAATGTGCTTAAAATCCACGATTCACGAGTAATGTCTTGTACTTTTGCCATTAATGCTTTCCTCCGATAATAATGATTTATGTACTTTAAGTATATTACTCTCTCGAAAACTAAAAAAGACCAAGTCTCACACAGCTATGTGTTCAAAAATGGACGCTTTAAAAGGTGACGAAACTAAAAAATCCCCAACAGTCATTCCGTCCTTGGGAAGCGTCGAGGTATGTCTAACTATTCTTAAAGTCTTGAAGTAGCTCGCGATGAATAAGAGCTTCTATTTCCATTTTCAAGCCATAGTTTTCGGATTCATCAGCAACATATTGACTGATGCATTTTGCTAATTGGTCCGTAAAACGTGACTCTTTATTAATATTTTGCCGCTTAGCGAGACGAATTAATGATAAGATATGATCATCATTCAATATGGGGTCAACAGTGATAGTAGTAAATGGACTATCCAAATCTCGATTTGTCGTAATAACAACATCAACATCTAAAAGATCTTTAACACTTTCAAACTGTTCTGTAGTAAAAACTGCTAGGATGTGCTCACTTTTTAAGTATTGACTACATTGCTGAAGTACAATTTTTTGAATAGCAATGCCATCGTCAGAAACGATAATAAATCGCGTTTCTTCCACTTTATCAAGACTATTTCTAAGCTCCCCACCTAAATGAATAGTTAAAAATGCAAGATCATCATCTGATAAGTGAATTGCCCAGGCCTCTTCTAAAATAGTCGCACAAGAAACTGTTTCCTGATATAAAGTTTGGTACCGCTTTTGAATGTGCTCAGTTAGAGGATTAACTGATGAAATCCCATATTTCTTACGGTAAATTAGAGCCTTACAGTGTTGGGTTAGTTGTTTAATCAATTCCTGCTTATGAGTGAACTGCAAATCAAACCGATCTTCAAGAGCCTTAATAAAATGGCTAAGCGTCGTCCGCATATCATCATAATCTGGACTTTCTACATGACTATCTTTATCCTTTCGAAAAGATAGCATTAACATAGCTACTAAGCCAACTTCAATATCATCTAAATGTAATTTAAAACGTTTATACAGCTCTTTTGCTAAGTCCTTGGCAATATAATATTCTTTACGCTTCCAAATCAGATTAAAATCTTTTTTTAAGGTTTCAATAACCTGATAATCGCAGCGCATATTACGATAACTTAATAAGATAAAGGGTAGAATTTGAATCATAAAATGACTATCTTGGCTGTTAATACGCTTCCCTAGCTGAACTTGTGAATCAGAGAGGTAGTCATCCAGAACGCGAGTAAACTCACTTGAAAAATAAGTTGTCTTTGCTAAATGTTCTTCTAATTTATGATTAAAGAAATCAAGGAAGGTTTGATTGCCTCCGTGGTATATATCATCTAACATCTTGTAGAGAAATTGAATATATGATAAAGGATAACATTCAAAGTAATAACCCATTGACTTTGTCGAATGCAGTTGAATGGAGTACTCGTAAGCTGCCAAGGCCTCACGCAATTCATTTAGATCGTTCAAAATCGTATTACGAGACACATCATTGATCTGCATTAACTTCTCAATCGTGACACGTTGTGTCGAAATCGCGATAAAGATAGCAGATAATTTCATGCGCTCATCGCTTTTCATAACATAGTTATAATCCGTCACATCTTTCAGTAAATACCGACAAGCTTCTTTTTGTTTCTGGTCTAAGAGAATTCCAATACGTGGCAAAGAAATAATCTGACTAACCACCTCAGGCAAAGCCTCATTAATTTTTTCTAAGTGGTAATAGACCTTTCGCCGTGATTGTCCTAATGCTTTTGAAATGGCCATTACCGTCTGAGGCTTATCAAGTTTAATCAAATAAGATAACAAATCGTAGCTTTTTTTATCTAGCAAGAGCACCATTTCAATCTTCCCCTTAAAATCTATCTTTGCCTATTTTATCATTATTTCAGCGACATTGCATCTCTTTTTTTAAAAGCTCTCTCGCTTAAGCTGGCTTAATTTTTGGGCATCAGCTAGTAATTGGTCGTTTGTTGTTGTATATTCTAGTGCTAGATATCTTGCTTTGGGAAATTGTAAGATGATAGTCGTTATATCAATCTCCCCTTCAAATAAAGAGGGACTATTTTCTAAACCAAACAATGATTTCTGATAGTTTTTACAGTGAAGATAAGTGGTGAAATCACACATCTTTAAAGTTGCTTGGGAAAGGGATTCCCCAAGAAAGGCCCAGTTTGCTGTATCAAAAACGAAACCTATAGGTAAACCAGCTTGATGCACTAATGACATAAAATGGGAGCAATTAGAGAGGCTTCCTCCTCTAGTATCCTGATTATTTTCTACCAAAATTCTCATATCACTTGATAGCAGTTCTTTTAAAGCTTGTAGAGTTGCTAACGTTAGATTAGTCGCATCACCAATATTCAACTTTAAAAAAGGGGCCCCAAGCATTCTTGCTTCTTGTATTAAGTCATTTAAATTAGGGTTAATCTTATTATTGACTAGTAGATTTTCATTAATGCTATAAAATAGTGCTAAATCTAATTCCTTTGCTTTTTCTTTTAAAGCTTCTAACTCTTGGGGAATGCTTTTTAAAAACTCCCGACGTACCTCAAACCTTTTAAATCCCATTTCGAAAACTTGGTCTAAGAGGTTTTCTTGTAAAAGCCCCGCTTCTAACTGGGCTTTAAATGCAATACTATTAATAATAAGATTTTCTTTTTCAAACATTTACTTTTCTTTCTATTCTTTTTACGATAGTTTCGACAAGTCAGCTAACGATTGCCAAGCAGGAGCCATAGCCTTTAATAATTGCTGATAGATGTCATATTTTCGCTGATAATAATGGCTTTGTTCCGAAGTCGGCTGATAAGAATATTTGACAAATACCATTTCTGCTACAGCTTGCTCCAAAGAAATATTATCCAAGGTCGACCTAGCAATCAGAGCGCCTCCTAAACCACCTACCTCACTAGCTTCTACTGTCTCAATTGGTAGGTTTAGAATATCTGCAAAAATTTGAACCCATGCCTTTGAATGCGTTGCTCCACCAGTCATTCTAATAACCTTAGGGGCCGATCCTTTAGCTGAGATAAGTTGTTCAATGTGTTGTTTATGAGCAAAAGCAATTCCTTCATAAACTGAACGTAACATGTGTGACTTAGTTGTTCGTGTACTTAAACCAAGAAAACATGACTTGGCATCTGTGGAGACATTGCTACCATATAAAAAAGGGAGAAAAATAATATCACTATAGGTTGCGTCCGTGTTTTCCAAAAATATTTCGAGAGTCTCATAGATAGATTCAGCCCCATTTTCTTCGATGTTTTTCATTTCTTCTGACATGAGCATCTTTAAAATAATATCTAAATTACCAGCAGAAGTTGGACTACTAGCTTCAACTAAAAAATCACGGTTTGGAAAATATGAATTCATTTGACCACTACTTTGACTAGCCGCTTGCTTGGAAAAGCATTGATATTCCAAGTTCCAGAAATCAAACTGAACGTGTCTTCTTCTAAAACACCCGAACCAATCGCGCATGCATCAATATCAAATAAGCCTCCTAAGACTGGAGTTCCTTCTATTAATCCTGTTAAATTGGCAACCTCTTTTGTTACTTCGCCTACGATATCCTTACAGTCCACTAATTCTGGCAGAGCTTGGAATATCTCATCAATACCAAAAAAACTCAGGATAGCTTGGTCATAAGTTCCCGTTTGAAAATTTATCCAGTGATTACCTGAAGCATCGCCATATTCTTGATTAACTTTACCCGTTAACTTAAAACGAATAAAATCCTTTGCCGACATAACCCAGCCAATCTGATCATAAATCGTAGGTTCATACTCTTTCAGCCATCTTAATAAAACCGGACTTTGAACACCTACAACATGTTGTTTTGTCATCCCCCAAAGCTCATTAATATTAGCTTCAAAATTAGCTGCTAAATCTTTGGCGCGCTCATCCGTTGATAAAATTCCGTGGCAAAAAGTCGCCTTGTCTTTATTTAACAAGTAAAGTCCTTTACCATGACCAATAGGCACTACTGCTGCAATGTCTGAGCTCTTAATAGCTGCTTTTGTAATAACTTTTTTGATTGAATCACAGATGGCCTGCCACATGGTTTCCAAATCAATTTCGCGAAATCCAGGTTTATTTTCTATTCTTAAAGTTGGAAAAGAAGACACCAGAATCTCTCTTCCCTTATTATCAAATAAAATTGCCTTTGTGCTGGTTCCACCATAATCAATACTCAAAAAATAGCGCATCGCTTATCCTTTCTTATAAAAATGAGTAAGCCCCTAAACTATCAACTGACTCTCCCTAATGATTACTTACTTAGATATTCTATTCATCAATAGTTGAGAACTAATACCAAAACACCTCTAATGTTCATAGGATTCCCAATGACAAAATGAGTTTGAAACACTTTATTGTTCCAAACTCCTAATATCTCTTAATACAGACCTAGGTCTTTTGTGACAGGATCTATAGCTTGCTGGTTAGCTTCAATAGCAGACCGCTTGAAGTAAACCCGTTCTGCATTATTATAGAGAACATCTTCCAATTCTTCTTGTGAAAAAATATCAACCTCTTCTAACCAAGTTGCCAGTTCTTCATAGGTGTTAAATGTCGCTGACCAAGGAGAATCTGTTCCCCAAATAATACGCTTTGCCCCCAGAACCTCTTTAGCAATACGGACATTTTGCTCAGATTTAGGAAAAGGAAATTGGTCCGGACTATCAATATCTTGAATAGCTGAAATATCAGTATAGACATTATCTAAGTCCTTCCACATGCTAAGTTCTGCACGCAGACGATTTGGTGTGTCGGCATGAGGGAATGACAAGTGACAAACGACAAAATCAAGGCCTGAATATAGGCGAGCCAGATTAGCAATGGCATCAGGTTGGTGGCTGATTTGATCCCAATTGCCATAATCAACAGTCACCACAAAACCAGGATAATTTAGGAGATAAGTTAAAATGCGACTAACATGAGGATCTGTATCTAAACGAAATGGTGTTTTTTGTCCACGGTAACCGTGAATACCTCCACCTTGGCTGATTTCAAATTTAATGGCACGAAAACCCAGTGTTTCAACGTGACGTTGAACAATCTGCATAGCATTTTCAGCAAAAGGATCTACAGAAAAAGCTCCTGTAAAGCGTTCCGGATATTTTTTAATAGCAAGGTGGGTATAATAATTTTGGTAACCATTGAGATGTCCTTGTAAGATGACTGCTTTCTCAACATCATTAGCATCCATAAATTTCAAGAAAGCTTCTGCTGTGAACGATTGATCACCGTAGCCATTTGGAATTAATTTAATCAGATCTCCATCATCCCAAATAGCATAGCCATCGCCGATAGCATTTAGACGTCCTTTGCCATTAAAACCAGCAATAGTATTAACAATATGTGCATGTCCATCAATTTTTTTCATTTATACTTCCTCCATTACAACTAGTCTTCTGCGATAAAGATTTTTTCATTAGAGCCTTCAAATCCACTGTTTTTATCTGACATTACTTTTAGATAACGATAGATAGCTTCTCTTCTTGTTCGTAAGAGAACTAAGAAAGCTAAGTAAACGACAATTGTTAATCCTATATAAATTGGATTACCAGAAATCCAAGCAAACAGAACTACTGCTGTTAACGGGTGAGCAAGAAGATTAAAACTCATAATCAAAGTAACTCCCGCAGGAAGAGCAGTTCCAAATTGTTTAACGGCATCGGTATAAATCGGACCAAGTGCACTAGCAGCGTAGAGACCTAGGCTAAACCATATAACCCCATTTAGAATAGCTTTTAAAATATTCCCTCTAGTAACTGCTATCATAGCCTCTATCATAAAAGGAATAGCAATTAAGTCAACTACTGGTAACGCCTTATTCCCCGGTAATATAAGAGAGATGACGACCATAATTGGCACCAATACCAAACCAGCAATGATGGTCGCCGGTTCACCAAAACCTACTCCATCATCAACGGCAATAAACCAACGTTTTTTATCAGAAAGACTTGAACTTTCTTCATTTTCTTTCTTCTTGTTACGCTCAACAGCTTCAGCAAGGGGAGCAAAAGCTTGAGCAAATACTCCTGTAATTAATGGGAAAATGGTCATAACTGCAGCCAAAGCCACGGCAAAGGAGAAGATTCCTCCCCAAGTTTCTATAGAGGTAAGTTTTTTAATACTGCCTAAAATACTAATGATTAAGCCTAAGATAAATCCTAGAGTCATTGGCTAACCAAAGATACCAAGTTTTGTTTTCAAAGATTCTGGATTTAATTTTACCTTATTAATGCCTAATAAATTCCATAAGGGATCAAGTATTAAAGCCGGAATAAGGGTTTCAATATTGTGAATAGAATTAATCGTAGCGTTTTTAACCCCGTAATACTCTGACCAACGGTCTGCTAAAACTTCTGACATCACTAACGAATAAAGTAGAACAAAAACCATGAAAGCAAAAGAAAGGACAAAATTTCCTGTCGCTACGTAGGCCATTGTCCCCCAAATCATGTAACCAAAATTATTCCATAAATTTGAAGGTACAAATACTCGGGTAATACCTGTCAAGAATAAAACAAGCTCAATCAAAAGGCCAAAGACAAAGAAAGACAAACCAATCTCTGAAGAGAAGGCAGTCAAAGATCCAGCCTGCCAGCCAATATCAACAATAGGAAGGTTAAGTCCAGTTGTTTCAACCATTTGCTGGATATATTTAGTTACCATTGGAGCAAAAGCTGAAATTATCCAACCAAATCCCGTTAAACCAACTCCTGCACGCAGAGCACAGAAGAAAGCTCGCTTAGGATTAACTTTTAGAAAAAGACTAACAATAAAAATCATTGCAGGTACAACCGTTGCTGCACCAAAGACTTCGAAAAATTTGTGTAGAGCTTCTAACATAGAGTCACCTTTTTATTTTTTATTAAGCGCTTACATTTCCTTTAGAAATGAACGCCATTTCTAAACCTGTAAGGCCTGAACTATTTTATGCGTTGACAACATTGACAGCTTTTCCATCAAAAAAAGATAGGATATTCGCAGCGGCCTCTTCAGCTAGGGTAATGCGGCCTTCAATCGTTCCTGTTCCAGCATGCGGGCTCATGATAACATTGTCAAGCTGACGCAGTTCTTCAGATACCTCTGGTTCAAATTCAAAAACATCGAGACCTGCACCCGCAATTTGACCTTCTTTAAGTGCCCAAATCAAATCTTCCTCAGCAACAATCGGACCACGAGCAGCATTAATTAAATAACTACGATTCTTCATTTGCCTGTAAACATTTTTATCAAACTTATGCTGAGTTGATGGTAATAATGGCGCATGAATTGTGATCACATCAGCTTCGCTAACAAGCTGATCAAACCCTAGATAAGTAACCCCCAACTCTTTTTCACGTTCTACTGGCAAACGATAGACATCATTATAAACAATATTCATACCTAGAGCCTTTGCAAATTGTGCCACTGTTGATCCGATGCGCCCCATGCCATAAATCCCCAAAGTTGCACCATTGAGAGTCATCCCCTGGTAGCGACGTTCACTTGGATCAATCCATTTTCCTTCTCTCACAACTTTATCGTAAAAAGCTAAACGCTTAGTTGCTGCCATCATTAAAGTAATGGTCATTTCAGCAGTTGGCAGGCGTACTGCTTGAGGGGAATTGGAAACTGTAATTCCTTTTTCTTTTGCATAAGCAATATCCACATGGTCAAAGCCAACAGCATTTAAAGAAATAATCTGTAAGTTTTTTCCTGCGTCAATCATCTCTTTATCAGCTTGTTGCCCCATCAATAGCCAAGCATCGTAATCTTTCAGGTGCTCAAGCACATACTCCCTTGAAAACGGCGTGCCTTTTGAATAGGTTACCTCAAACTGATCCATGAGCTTTGTTAGTCCTTCTTGAGGGACTATCCCTGTAACAAGCACTTTCTTTTTCGTCATAAAATCCTCCTTAATATCTATAATATATGGTTACAACCTTAAAAACATAATTCATAAAGGGCCACCTGATGGCTACCATTATTAGCAGAAAACAGATAAGACTTCTCATCTTTATCAAAAGCTAAGCAATTACTTGATGCAACCCCAGCTTCCACTAAACATGATTTAAAGTGACCGTCTAGGTAATTAAAAACACGAAGCTCTGCTTCTTCTGAGCGCCAGCCAAAAACAAAAGAAGCAATACCCGATATGGTTCCACTCCAAATTGCGTGACCAAATGGAGTTAGATTTGGGTAATGGTATAATTCGTGATTGAAGTCCTCCGAGAGTACTCTCAAATGATCACCATGAAAACCTTGAATCACTACATTCTCGATATGACCGTCATTGTCAATATCTCCTTGTACAATGTCACTGGTTTCCTGACCATATAAAATATCTAAACGCCAATCACCAGTATCTGAAAAATCTGGATAAGTCAGCTTAACAACCCCTTCTACAGCCGTAATCAAAGAATAACCTTCTGAGTGCGCTCTATAGTAACCATGATTCTTTAACAGACACAAAGGTAATTCTTTAAGTTGCTCTAGAGTTAATGACTTACTATCAAACTTACCCACAAAAAGTCGCCCCTTATCCGACCAATCCTCGACAAAAGCTTTCGAATTAGCAATAGTTGCACCAATAAATAGCAGTTCTCCTCTCTGATTTTCAACTAAATCAAATCTGTGAAGATAAGGAAAATCTGCAATCTTTTGGATATCCCAAGTGCTTCCATTAAAAAAACCATAGACAATTTGACATTCCTTAGCATTAAAACCTGGGTAAAACTTCTGTGTCGCCAAAAAATTCATTGTTCCAGGAACTTGTACAATAGACATCGTTCCACCGATATCCTGCCACACTACTTGCTTATCAAGGCCTCGATTTAGATCATAAGCAAAACAAGCAGCATCAACTTCCGAAGCAACTAACAGAAAATCAGCAGTTCCTTTCTGAAGTCGGCAAACAGCATAAGCAGCTGGTAAATCATCTGTTAATAATTTTTTAACCTGCATGAAACCTCCTTAGCAAGCACAACATTTGTGAGTTAAACGATTAACCAAATTCATAAAAAAATAGAAGCGAAGACCTGAACTGCAACGGTTACACACAAAATCTTTTTCTTTTGTGTTAAACGGTTAACCAAAGACACCCCTATTATAACACTAGACAAACAATAAAGCAAGCGTTTACAAGATTTTTTTAAAATTTAGTGAGTTCAGAAAACCTGGACTCACTATCATTTCTAAAAAGAGTGACGAATAATGATTTCGTTAACCACTTCCAACAGTTTTGGGCTAGCAACTGAAGATCTGGTCCCTCTCAATTTTGTTATCAAATGATCCGCAGCCAAACAACCAATACCATAAGAATCTTGTTTGATACAAGACACCGATGGTGTCAGCAATTGCATCCATTCCAAATCTTCATAGGTTCCCAGGCCAAAATCGTTAGGATAATGATATGGGGACTGATTAACAATTTTCATAAAACTCAAGAGAGTAGGTCCATTCATCATTAAGAAGGCTGGCTTAGAAGACGAGTTCTTTATAATATTCAAAATATACTCATCACTGCCTTCCTTACCTAAAATGATTAAATGATCTTGACTAGCTGTAACCATTTCTTTAAAGCCTTTATACCGCAGTTCTCGTGTCGAAATTCCCTCAATAGGGAAGCTGACAAAATAAATATCCTGATAACCTGCGGTAATCATCTCTTGTAAAAACTGCTTTGTAGAGGCTTCATTGTCTGAAACAATTGTATCAAATTGAAGCTGATTAGCTTGCCTATCAACCATGACAAGAGTTTGAGGATCAAAAGCACTGACAAAGGGATTATTAGGATCTACGGAATCAAGAATAATACCTGACACATCTTGTTGTTTCAAATGATGCAAGTTCTCCAGCTCAATCTGAAGGTTATTATCTGAGTTGGTAAAGTTAACCGTATAACCATATTGCTGACATGTATCGTGAATCCCTTTCATCACCGAAGAGATAAAGGGATTGGTAATATCAGCAATAACCACCCCTATAGTCTGTGTATCACGTGTGACTAAACTCTGAGCAATTTTACTTGGTTGGTAGCCCGTAACGTCAATCGCCTGCTTAATTTTTTCTTTCGTAGCTAGAGACATCTTTTTATAGTTCCCATTAAGGTAATAAGAAACGGTAGCTTTTGACACTCCAACTAACTTAGCAATATCGTTAATAGTTACCTTTTCAAACATGTCTAACTCCTAATCATCCTATCGTTCATTACGCATATTATATCATGATTGAAGCAATTATCAAGTAACGACAACAGATGACGACTACGCTTAAAAACCTTATCTGCCCAATGTAACAATAAAAAGGTAAGTCAGTACGACTTACCTAAGGATAGTTAGCGAAGTATTATGTTATTGTTTCACCCCTTCTTCAGAGTTAAGACAACCTCAGTGCTCATCACCTTTTTGACCATAGTAAGCATTAGGGCCGTGTTTACGCAAATAATGCTTGTCCATGATGTATTTTGGCGCTGCTTCCACATGTGGATTAATCTGTTCGGTGAAACGATTCATTTTAGCAACTTCTTCTAAAACAACGGAATGATAAACTGCTTGTTCAGGAGTTTTTCCCCAAGTAAATGGACCGTGATTGCGCACCACAATCCCTGGTACAGCCATCGGGTCAAGTTCACGTTTACTAAATTCTTCTAGAATTACAGTACCCGTTTCTTTTTCATAAGCACCATTGACTTCTTCTAATGTTAAAGAGCGAGCGCAGGGAATCGGACCATAAAAGTAGTCTGCATGAGTCGTTCCATAAAAGGGAATATCACGACCTGCCTGAGCCCAACCAACTGCTTCTGTAGAATGGGTATGGACAATACCACCAACCTCAGGCCACGCTTTATAAAGTTGTACATGCGTTGGTAAGTCTGATGAGGGATTTAAGTCCCCCTCAATAACATTTCCCTCAAGGTCGGTGACGACCATGTTTTCTGGTGTCAATAGGTCATAATCCACACCAGAGGGTTTAATGACAATACAGCCTAGGTCACGACAGACTTCTGAGACATTACCCCAAGTAAACTTGACAAGTCCATGTTCTGGTAGCGACTTGTTAGCTGCACACACACGTTCTCGCATTTCTTGTAAATTTTTCATCCTGTTACCTCAATCCCGCTTTTTCAATGAGTGGGTAAAGGAAGGCTTGGGCATCTTTGATAGCAGCCACTGTCTCCTCAACCGTCTCACAATTTTCTGACCACATTTCAATCAAGAAAGGCCCCTTGTAATTAGTCTTCTTGATAACAGCAAACATCTCTTCCCAATCAACACACCCTTGACCAAAGGGAACATCACGAAATTGCCCTTTACAAGTTTCTGTAACAGCATAGGTATCTTTTAGATGGAGAGCAGCAATAGATTTATGACCATTGTAAAATTCACTCCACAGATCATTATGCCAAGCAGAAACATTTCCTGTATCTGGGTAAACAAAGAGGTAAGGTGAGTCTATTTCCTTTTCAACTGCCAAATATTTTTCAATAGAGTTGATAAAAGGATCATCCATAATTTCAATGGATAACATGACTTGCGCTTCTTCTGCCCAGTCACAAGCCTTTCTTAAGTTTTTGATAAAACGAGCACGGGTTGCAGGTGATTTTTCTTCGTAATAAACGTCATAACCAGCTAATTGAATGGTTCGAACACCCAAGTCCTGAGCCAATTCAATACATTGTTTCATCAGATTAAGTGATTTAGCTTCAATAGTAGGATCGTTTGAGCCCAATGGATAACGTCTATGTCCAGAGAAACAAATTGTTGGGATCCGAATCCCAGTTTCATAAATAGCCTTAACGATATCTAGACGCTCTTTCTTGCTCCACTCCAGACGAGCAAGGCGAGCATCTGATTCGTCCACAGACATTTCCACAAAGTCGAAACCTAAATCTTTTGCAAATTCTAAGCGTTCCCGCCAAGAAAAATGTTTTGGCGTAGCTTTTTCATAAATACCAATAGGACGCGCCATCTGGTTACCCCCAAATACGTTTGATTTCGTCTTTGAATGCACGCGCCGCTGCAGCAGGATCTTCTGACTCAGTTATACCACGACCTGCGATAAATGTAAAGACATCAACCCCTTCAAAGAGCTTCAAGGTACTCACATCTAGTCCTCCAGTTACTGATACTCGGAAGCCCATTTCAATCAATTTTTTCACCTTGTTAAGGTCTTTTTCACCCCAAGTTTCACCAGCTAAAAGAGCATCGCGTGATTGGTGATAGATAGCTTGGGAAATCCCTGCGTCCAACCACAACTGTGCTTGTTCAAAGGTCCAGTCTCCATACAATTCAATTTGTATCTCACCTTTATCGCCACGAATTTCTTTAATGGCCTTAAGGGCTGCCTCCATAGTTGGAATAGTAGCACAACAAATACAAGTCATCCAGTCTGCTCCACGAAGAGCATTGTTTTTAGCGACCGTACCGCCTGCATCAGCACACTTGGTATCAGCAACGATTGTTTTCTCAGGAAAAAGACTCCGGAGAACTTCCACTAACTCACTACCTACTTGAAGCAAACAAACCGTTCCCGCTTCAATAACATCAACTTCATGACCAACTGAAACAGCGGCCTTAATAGCTCCTTGCAAATCAGAATGATCAAGAGCAACTTGTAAATTTGGGGTATGTTTTGACACTATCTATTCCTCTTTCTAAATGTTCGATATTTTTGATATGACTGTCAGCCTTAAGATTCCAAATCCAAACCTTCAAGGTAGGGACTGTTTTTTGATTCTTCTACTAAAGCCAAAACATCTTCAGAAGATTGACAGGCTAGAAGACGATCAATTGAATTTTCCATATCAAATAGTGCAATGATTTGAGGGATTGCTACTGTTGTGTGGATATCAGAGCTAGTCGCTGCTAAAGCCAACAGAACCTGAACCTCTTTACCATCCGGGAAAACAACTGGACTCGTTAATGTAATTAATGAGAAAGCATCTCTTTGCACACCTGCTTCGGGTCTTGCGTGTGGCATGGCCATCCCTGGCATCAAAATATAATAGGGACCGTATTCTTCTGTTGAATCAATAATTGCCTGATAATATTCTTCTAAAACAGCACCACTTTCAATCAAAGGTTCCACTGAAAGTTCAACAGCTTCTTGCCAGCTTTCTGCTGACAGGCCTAGTCGAATAGAATTGTTCTCGATAAAAGCTTGTTTTAAGTTCATGTCATATCCTTTCTTTACTGTCAGTCAAAAAGCTTCTTTTTAACCAATAATTTATCAAAAGCTTACAATACGTGACTAAGCTTCTCTTTAATCTCTTGGTCATCCATTAAATTATCAAGACCAACCAGATGCCCTTTAGTCCGGCCATCTAATTCATGAATTAAGTGATTAGAAGCAACTACAATGTCGTAACCTGCTGCTAAACTTTTTACTTCACCGACCGAACAAGACGCAGATTGAATATCCGTTACACCAAGTTGACGTAAAGCATTTTCAACTTTCATTTTGATAACCATAGATGATCCCATACCATTTCCACATGCTGTTAAAATTTTAACCATAATCTTTTTCCTTTTTCTTTCATTTTGATATATCGCAGAGCTATTTAGTTATTAGTTCTTACGATTGGAGTTTATTTTTAAATAGTGCAAGCTAATAAGCTTTGCTGACTATTGCTTAATAGAATAGCAACAAGTCTTATCTGTTATAAGTATCTTTTTTTCGCTTAGCCATACTAAGGCAAATCAAGCAAAGGACAAATACCTTTTATTTTGGTTGTGCTTCCCCTCGGTAGTAAGCTTCTTTGTCCTTAGCTTTCGCAAATTGTAATTGTGGAATAGCTAAGAAGAAGAGACACACGACGATATAACCAAGGATGCCCAAATATTTGAAGATATAACCAAAAGCTAACCAAGGGAACTCGAAATCGATATTTCCGTGGTAACCACCAGCCAAATCAAGTAAGCCAACTGCAATGGCACCTAAAGCCACCTGAATCACACCAGAAATAAAGGATAAGGCAACTGCTGCTTTCCAACCACCGCGTTTATCTGCGAAAACGGCAATAGCCGCGTTATCAAAGAAGACCGGTACAAAACCTGTGATGATTAGAATTGGATTTTTAAAGACAACTAATAATGTAATGGTTATCAATTGGCCAATGAGACCAAAGGCAAATCCTGAAAGAACTGCATTTGATGACCCAAAACCATAAGAAGCTGCAACGTCAACAGCAGGGAATGATCCTGGCAAGAGTTTGTTAGAAATACCTTGGAAGGCATTAGTTAACTCAGAAACAAACATCCGCACCCCTTGCATCAAGATAAAAAGATAAACTGAGAAAGTAAGTGATGTCTGTAGAATGTACATGAAGAAGGCTTGCTTAGCAGGTACAAAGGCTCCAGGTCCAATTAACTTAACATTAGACATGATGTCTGGACCAAGTACCGCTAGAATCCCACCGAAGAAGACTAACATTAAAGTAGCTGAAGCAACAACAGTATCATGGAAAATACTTAGAAAAGTTGGTAACTTCAAATTATCAAGGTTTTCTTCTTTTTTACCAAAGAAGGGAGCCACTTTATCCACGAACCAAATCGCAAATTGTTGTTGGTGGCCAATAGCAAAACCTCCACCGCCAGTCAAGCGTTGAGTAGCTTCAACCGTCATATTAGAGCTTACTGCCCAATAAAGTCCACAAATAATACCTACTGCCCATGCTCCAAAAGCATTTTGAAATTGCGGGATTAAAAGAAGGACAAAAACAGAAATAGTTGCTGCTTGTTGGACCATAATGTGACCCGTAATAAAAAGAGTACGGATCTTAGTCACTTTACGAAGAGCTACCAATAAAATGTTAACCCCAAACCCAATCAGCAAGGCAGTAGTGGCAACGCTAATGAACCCCATACCTTCTAACTTGGCATTTGCTGCTGCCAAACCAAAATAAGGGTCAATAACTGCCGCTTTCAATTCAAATTTCTTAGCTAAAGCCACTAAAATCGGTCTAAATGTAGTAACAAGACCACCCGCACCAACGTTCAAAATTAAATAGCCGACTGTTGCTTTAATAAAACCGGCAAAAACTTCATGCGGAGGTTTATTGAGTAGCATGTACCCAATCAGTACCAAAAGACCTACAAAAAAAGCTGGATTCTGCAAAATATTTTGCGAGAACCAATTTAGGGGAGCTAGGAACAATTCCATGACGACTACCTCTTTTCAAAGTTATTAAGTATTTTTATATCTTTATTATAAAAATTGAAAGCGTTTTAAAAAAGACCAAGTATCACACAGCCTTGTGTTCAAAAATGGACCAGAGTCTTAATCATCAAAAAAGTATCTCCCTAAAATCAAGGAGATACTTTGTTTATTCTATTGTTCATAAAAGGAATAACTAGCTTATTTCACGACAATATTAACCAATTTATTAGGCACAACTATGACCTTCAGCACTTCTTTACCTGCAATTTCAACTTGAACTTTTTCGTTAGCCAAAGCGATAGCTTCTAATTGAGCTTTTGGTAAATCTTTGGCTACTAAAAGCTTCGCTTTAACTTTGCCTTTGATTTGTACAACAATTTCAACTTCATTCTCGATGAGCTTACTCTCATCCCAAATCGGCCAAGCGACATGGGTTACTGATTCTTCTATGCCAGTTACTTTCTGCCATAATTCTTCCCCTAAGTGAGGTGCAAATGGAGCAATTAATTGGATAAAGCCTTTGGCATAGTCAATAAAGAGGTTTTCTTCTTTATTAGCTGCATTAATGAAAATCATCAATTGAGCGATAGCTGTATTAAATTTCATGGCTTCAATTTGTTCAGTAACAGCTTTAACCGTTTCGTGATAAACCTTGTCCAAAGCTCCATTATTCTCAGCAATTATAGCTTTAGTCGTAATGAGTCGGTAAACACGATCCAAGAACTTACGACTTCCCTCAAGACCTTCCTCAGACCAAGCGATAGAAGCATCAAGGGGACCCATGAACATTTCATAAACACGCAGAGTATCCGCACCGTACTCTTCTACCACATCATCAGGATTAACAACATTCTTAAGAGACTTCGACATTTTAGCTGGTGCTTGTTCTAATTCTTCGCCAGTTTCCATGTGGAAATAAGAACCATCACGTTTTTCAACCTTATCTGTTGCTACAAGTGCCCCGCGGTGATCACGATAGCTTGTTCCCAAAATCATTCCTTGGTTAAAGAGCTTTTGGAATGGTTCCTTAGTCGGTACAATCCCTAAATCGTAGAGGACTTTATGCCAGAACCGTGCATAGAGCAAGTGAAGAACGGCATGTTCTGCACCACCCACGTAAATATCAACTGGCAACCATTGTTTTAATAATTCGGGGTCTGCCAAAGCCTGATCATTATGAGGGTCAATATAACGTAAATAATACCAACTAGACCCGGCCCATTGTGGCATCGTATTAGTTTCGCGACGACCTTTAACACCATCTTCACGAACCACTTCTAACCAATCCGTAAGATTGGCCAAAGGCGACTCACCAGTGCCTGAAGGACGAATATCACCCGTTACAGGAAGAATCAACGGTAGTTGATCTTCTGGCACAGCTGTTGAAGTTCCATCCTCCCAATGTATAATCGGAATTGGTTCCCCCCAATAGCGTTGACGAGAAAAGAGCCAATCACGTAAGCGATAAGTCACTTTCTCATTGCCAACTTGCTGTTCTTCCAACCAAGCAACCATTTTAGCGATGGCATCTTCTTTGTTGAGACCGTTTAGGAAGTCAGAATTAATATGAAGTCCATCTTCTGTGTAGGCTGCTTCCTCAACATTACCCCCTTCTAAAACAGGAATAATGTCAAGATCAAATTGCTTCGCAAATTCCCAATCACGTTCATCATGAGCAGGCACTGCCATAATAGCACCTGTTCCATAGCTTGCTAAAACATAGTCAGCAATCCAAATCGGCATTGCTTGTCCATTTACTGGGTTAATGGCATAGCTACCAGTCCAAACACCCGTTTTTTCTTTGGCTAAGTCTGTACGCGCTAAATCTGATTTAAGGCTTGCCTGACGTTTATATTCAGCCACCGCTTCAGCTTGTTCTGTACTCGTAATAGCATCAACAAGCGCATGCTCTGGAGCCAGGACTGCATAGGTAGCCCCAAACAAGGTGTCAGGACGAGTGGTGAAAACAGTGAAACTTTCGCTAGAATCCTTAACTGCAAATGTGACATTAGCCCCTACTGATTTGCCAATCCAATTCCTTTGCATGTCTTTGATGGACTCTGGCCAATCTACTTCTTCAAGGTCTTCGAGAAGTCGTTCCGCATAGGCTGTGATTTTAAGCATCCACTGACGCATTGGTTTACGGACAACTGGATAACCACCACGTTCTGAAGTTCCATCAGGCAGTACTTCCTCATTAGCAATTGCCGTTCCAAGCTCTTCAACCCAGTTGACAGGTACTTCGGCTTCATAAGCCAAGCCTTTTTCATAGAGTTTCGTAAAAATCCATTGTGTCCACTTATAATAGTTGGGATCTGTTGTATTAATTTCTCGGTCCCAGTCATAGGAGAAACCCAGAGCATTAATTTGGCGCTTGAAATTGGCAATGTTTTCTGCTGTAAATTCAGCTGGATCATTTCCAGTGTCCATAGCATATTGTTCAGCCGGTAATCCAAAAGCGTCCCATCCCATTGGATGAAGAACATTATAGCCTTGAGCGCGTTTAAAACGGCTTAAAATATCAGTAGCTGTATAGCCCTCAGGGTGACCAACATGTAAGCCCGCACCAGAAGGGTAAGGAAACATATCTAAAGCATAAAATTTAGGTTTTGAAGCATCCGTTCCCGTTTTAAAGGTATGATTTTTAGCCCAGTAAGCCTGCCATTTAGGATCTATTTCTTTGTGATTATAAAATGTCATATGGAATCTCCCGTGTCAAAAGTCTAGTTCTTCCTATTATAGCATGAAATCAATGGTTAATAAATGGGGAATCACAAGCAATAGCTCTTTTTTCGCTTATAAGTGTTATAACTAGCAATGACCAAAAAAAGACGGGAATCCCCATCTTTTCAATAATCTAAATCATTATTGTTTTTTACGTTTTGTACCGTATGCTACCATACCTGAAGCCGCTATAACAGACATAGCAATTGCTGTTAAGATTGGGCTGTTATCTTCACCAGTTACAGGTAAAGTTGTTGTGTAATGAGATGCTTTATCTGATCGTGGCATTGCTTGTGGTGCCGCACTTTCCGCAATTCTCTTTGTTTCTTGTGGACGAGCTGTTTCTTGAGCTACCTCATTTTGTTTTGCTTTTTCTTGTTCTTTTTCGTTATCAACTGTTTCGGTTTTATCTTTTGTAAGTGATTCAACCATTTCTTCTGTATGTGGCTCAGTTGTTTCTCCTGAGTTTTCTGTATCTGAATTAGTTGACTCTACTTCTGTTTCTGGGTTTTCTGGTTGAACACTTTCACTTTCCGAATTCTCATCTTCCGTATTTTCAACCTTTCCTTCTTCCTCATTTTCAAGAATTTCAGGATGTTCTTCGGCTACTTCACGTTTAAGTTCTTCTTCTAACTTATCTTTGTGGACTTCTTTTAACCCTGGTAGAGTTTGTTCCATAAACTCTTTCAAGCCCTCCACTGTTTTTGCAGAGCCTGCTATTTTTTTAATTAAACTACTAGCTCCTAATGCTTCTAACTCCTCTAAAGCGTCCTTTTTAGCAGTTTCTAATTGGGTCTTTTTATCTTCTTTTTTATCTTTTTCCTTAGTTGTTACTCCCTCAGAAGGCACTTCAGGTTTCTCTTTCATTTCCGCCACTACTGGTGATGGCTCACTTACTTCATTCGCTGATACAACGCTTCCCCCTGCTAAGACAGCCACAGAAACAGCTGCCAAACCGTAGGCAGATTTTCTGAGGTAGTATTTCATACGCTTATTTTCTTTCATTTCAACTCCTTTTTTCTTATTTAAAATTAATTTTTATTAACCTTTTATAAATTCAAGGTTAATAATATTATAACTTTATATTTTAATTAAATCAAGATTGGTTTATTGTGTTTGTTTGTTAATTAGATTACAAAAAGATGTCAATTCCAAACAAAAAAGCACTAGACTAAACATCTAGCACTTGATTTTCCTAATCATTATCACATAACATTATTGCAACTCTGCAATCTGATACAGCTCAACTTCGGCAATGGTTTCAGAACCAAACATATTAAGCGTTAATTTAACCTTATTGTTCTCGATCTCAACAACTCGACCCTCTTGTCCCATAAAGGCCCCATCAATGATTTGAACAACATCTCCTTCTTTTATATTAGTGTCAAAGACATCAATCGTTTGTCCCATCGAAAGCAGGATTGAACGAATCTCTTCTTCAAGTAATGGGGTCGGTTTTGAACGGTTCCCGTGAGAACCAACAAATCCTGTAACATTTGGCGTATTACGAACAACAAACCAAGCTTCATCCGTCATAACCATTTCTACTAAAACGTATCCAGGGAAGCGATTTTCTTCAACTTCTTTGGTTTGACCATTTTTTTCAATATTTACTGTTTGTGTAGGAATCTCAACACGTAAAATATTGTCTAACATATTGTAGGTTTGAGCACGCTGCAAGAGGTTTTCTTTCACTTTATTTTCATAACCAGAATAAGTTTGAAGCACAAACCAACCTTTATCAAATGAGTCTAACATATATTTTCCTTTCATCAGAAAAAAGCCTAAGACGGCTTTTGGAATGATTTCGTTACCCTCATTATAATCCAAGTCCTTAGCCCTGTCAATGATTTCCTGAATGCAAGCAAAAAAAGCCGAACCGTGTCGGCCTTGTTTTAGTTAAAATAGGTAATTATTGATAAGATACCTTTAGATAATAGGTGGTCAAAAATGAAAATAATAATAGTAAAGAATGCAGTGTATTCAAGTACTGCAATAAAATCTTTCCAACGTTGTTTTCTATTTGGCCAGGTTGTATCTTTCAATAATGTAAAAATACCACTGATAAATCCCATCAGACTCTCCTAACGTGTTTCTTTATGTAACGTATACTTTTTACAATGCTTGCAAAATTTATTTACTTCTAGTCGTGTCGCTTTAGGCGTGCTACTAACCCCAATTGAATAGTTTCGGCTTCCACATTCGACACAGGCTAGGCTTGCTTTTTTCTGTGCCATAGCGCCCTCCGTAGAGATATTCTAACACGAATTATGCAATTGCGCAAGCTATCTAAAATAGTCAATAATCCCATTCCAGATACTTTTGGCTTTCTCTTTTAAGCCGTAGTTATTGACTGCATCCGAAATTGATTTCGAAGCATCTTCAGCTGATTTTCTAAGATTATCGATAATATCATGAGATCCTTGAGCAGTTTCAGTACTTGTTTCATTTATTCCATAGACCGCCGAAATACCATTGGCAGCATAGGCGTTATCCACTTTAAACTGGCTACCTTTAGTGTAAGGTAAAATATAAGAGGCTTGTGTACTAAAGATTGCTGAAGCTGTTCCGGCACTGGAATCCGATAAATAATGGTGCTCGTCTGTCTTATTAAAACCTAGCCACTGACTAATAACAACGTCTGGGGTATAACCAATAACCCATTGGTCACCTGATAAATCTGGGTTAAAATCTGTTTCTGTTGTTCCTGTCTTACCAGCTAATGTATAACCATAAACATTAGCATTGACAGCAGAGCCATTTGAAAACGTTCCTAACATCATACTAGTCATCTTATCAGCAACAGATTGACTAATGACACGTTTGGACTGATCAGAATGCTCTTTGACAACTTTTCCACTTGCGGTTTCAATCTTAGTAATAAAGTGAGCTTTGTGCATCACCCCATTATTAGCAAATGCCGAATAAGCCTGAGCCATTTCAAGTGGATTCGTCGTAACGCTCCCACCTAAAGCAATTCCTAATTCTTTACTAGAAGAAGGCATATCTAAGCCAAATTTTTTACCATAAGCAATGGCTTTATCAACCCCCAAATCCTTAACCGTTGCAACAGCTGGAATATTATAAGAATTAGCTAAGGCCTGATACATCGGCACATCTTCCGATTCATAATTTCCATAGTTATGAGGTTTGTAGTCACCAAAATCACGAACTGTGTTTGGTAAGAGCTTATCAATAGACCAACCAGAAGCTATGGCTGGAGCGTAGACAATCAACGGTTTGATGGAAGAAGCCGGGCTACGTTTTGCCTGTGTAGCATAGTTGAAACTACGAAACTCTTGCTTCCCATCAGCATTAACCCTTCCTACAAGTCCACGAACACCGCCAGTTTTAGGGTCTAGCGCAACACTAGCACCTTGAGCACTTGTCCCATCGTAAGCAGAAACAGGAAAAAGACTAGCAGTATTGAAAGTCGTTTGCATCCCTGTTTGGTAATTCTGATCTAATTCAGTGTAAATCTTATAGCCATTATTAACCAAGTCTTTTTCCGAAATACCATAAGTAGAGATAGCTTCATTAATGACTGCATCGAAATAGGATGGGTATTTATAATCATCTGATTTACCAACGTAAGTGTCTGCTAAACGATTACCAATACCAATAGACTTAGACTCTTGGGCCTGTTGTTTGGTAATCTTACCAGCATCAACCATGACAGATAAAACGGTATCTCGCCGATTGGTCGCATTCTTAATAGAATAAAGAGGATTATAAATTTCTGGACCCTTTAGCATTCCCGCCAAAGTGGCCGCCTCATCTAGGGTCAAATTGGCTGCGCTTGTTCCAAAGTACTTTCGACTGGCGTCTTCGACACCCCAAATTCCATTTCCAAAGTAAGAATTATTGAGGTACATGGTTAAAATTTCTTTTTTGCTGTACTTTTTGGTTAATTCTAAAGCTAAGAAAAATTCACGCGCTTTACGCTTAATCGTTTGATCTTGAGATAGATAAGCATTCTTTGCTAATTGTTGCGTAATTGTTGAGCCACCACCAAAATGTCCCGCAGTGGCAACTGCCAGTAGGAAACGGCTAAGATTAATACCGTTATTTTCATAAAAGGTGCGGTCCTCAGTTGCAATAACAGCATTCTCAAGATTGTCAGAAATAGCATCCAACTCTACATAGGTTCCTTTTTGACCTGATAAACTTCCAGCATACTCTGCTTTATTGTCATAAATAACAGTTGTTGCCTTTAATGCATTCTGTAAATCTGAAACCTTGGCCGTCTTGGATAAGTAAAAAAGATATGATCCTATCGCTAAAACGAGCGTCCCAATAACAATCAAGAAAATTTTTCCAATATGATACCGACGCCAAAAACGCCTGATTGGATTCCGAGGAGAAGGTAAGATAGCTTCTAACTTCTGCTTCCAAGCAGGCTCTTGTTTTTGTGGGTTCTCTGAGGACTCCCTCCGCCGATGAAAAGACGCTTTTGCTAGTTCTTCTTGGCTAGCTGTCTGGGATTCTTTAGTCAAACCCTCAGACATTTTGGAGGTTTCTCGTTCTTTTCGTTTTTCCGCATATTTTTTGGGTAAAAACTTCTTTTCAAGTAATTCTAAAAATGTCATAGTGTCATTATACCACTATGAGTAATCAAGTTCTAGTTTGAACCTATTTGAACAGGTTTGGAATAGGCAATCCCATCAACTTGAAAGAGCAACCCGTCAGGTCCTCCATCTTGAGCAAACTCTGTTTGAATAGATTTACGAGCTGGGTATTTGCCATTAAAACGTTCTTTTATCACTTTTTCTAAAATTGGAAGGTTCCAAACATCACGAAAAAGACAATCCATTTTAACAACTGCTTCTAAACTTAAACCAACCAATCCGAGACGTCGTTCCATTTCATCGAAAGCACCATTAATTTGGTCTTCAATTGGTTGACCGACATTTCCAGTGCAAAAATTCAAAAAATAAAAATCACCTGCCTCCACAAGTCCTGTGTGAGCAGATTCTTCATTTACATCGTAACGTCTAATACTTTTCATTAGGTATCCTTTTTTTTACTAATCAGTTTTTACTTATTATACCAATTTATTAAGGAAATCCTATATCAAAAAAATTAAAAATACTTCTTTTTATCCTAAAAGGCAAAGACCGCCGTTAACCCAACTTTAAAGGTAGGTACATGGTTTTCAGTCATCCAAAACAAAGAAACATGGTATAATGGTACTATAACTTATAGTAAACATTTAGAAAGAATATGGTAACATTTATGAAAAGATTTGAGGCCTTTAAAGAAACTTTATCTGCTGATAGTTTAAAAGCTATTTACGAAGAAACAAAGATGGAAGTCGCAAATGATGAACGCGAGGGTACCGAAGCTTTCTCCGCTGCTTTAGCAACCCAAATGGCTGTAAACCTTATTGAGAAGTATCACGATTGGCTCAATGAAAATCCAAACAAATAGTCTCGGGGGTTTTAGAGTCACTTTCACCAACCCTTACTCACAAATGACTGTAAAAGAATTATTAGAAACTAAATTATTAATCCCTCGAAAAATCCGCCATTTTTTAAGAACAAAGAAGCATCTCTTGGTTAACCAGCAAGTGGTGACTTGGCAGGATTTGGTTACAAAAGGTGATGAGATCAGTTTAAGTTTTGATCCGGATGATTATCCTCAAAAAAAGATTCCTTTTGGCAACCCCCACTTAGTGGAGTGCCTTTATCAAGATTCTCACCTTATTGTGGTTAATAAACCCGAAGGAATGAAGACACACGGAAACGAACCTAATGAGTTAGCACTTCTCAACCATGTCTCCGCTTTTGTAGGTCAAACCTGCTACATTATTCATCGTTTAGATATGGAAACAAGTGGAGCTATTATCTTTGCCAAGAACCCATTTATTCTTCCCATTATGAATCGCTTACTTGAGAATCGTGAAATTGGCAGGAACTACTGGGCTTTGATTGATGGGGTAATTGAGAATAAGGATACAGTCCTACAGTTTCCTATCGGGCGCCATCGCCATGACCGAAGAAAAAGACTAGTTGATTTAAAGCATGGTCAAAAAGCCATAACACATGTAAAACGGTTAAAAACGTATAGGCATCAGTTCAGTTTAGTTGATTGCTCCTTAAAGACCGGTCGAACGCACCAGATTCGAGTCCACTTGTCATATATCGGCCACCCTATTGTCGGTGATCCTTTATATCAGCAGCAAACTGTCTCACAGCGCCTCATGTTACATGCCCATCAACTCTATTTCAAACACCCACTAACACTTGAATTAATTGTGGTTAAGGCCAAGTCAGAAACCTTTGAAAAAGGACTCCCTTAGGAGTCCTTTTATTGACGTGTTAGCGTTAAACCAGGAGCTGATTTACTGTAATCAAACTCTTTATCCAAACCGGTTTGCCATATAATTGATGTTAAACGATCACCATCAAGATGGAAACCATATTCGTATTTTATGTTCATACCACCAATACCTCCTCCGATAATCACAACTTCACCAGTTCCAGAGGAGAAGCTTAAGCGATAGTCACCAGGAGATTTTTCTTCTACCTTGCTGATCTTAGCACTTAATGTTTCTTCTTTTCTTTTAGGATCTTTATAGGTGGTTTTACGCGTTATAGTACCATCCTCATCAATAATCACGGTATAAGTAACATCATCCTTAGTACCTTTCCAAGTACCAGCCATACCTTCAGGTAAAGGCGACGGCGCCTTTACCTGATTTTTCTCACTAACTACCGTAATATTTTTATCACCAGCTTCACTAACGAGATACTTATCCCCTGATTTTTTCAAGGTCATTTTACCTGTGATATCTTGAATAATATGGCCTGAGGAACCTTTCGTAGGGTCTGTATCCTTGTTATAGGTATAATCATAATTCGCAATAAAATCAATTAGATATGCCTCTTTGCCAACTTGAGTCAAACCACTTAAAACGACATTTGGAATAGCAAAACTAGAAGCCTTACGCTTGTCTGTTTCAAGCTTAGCTTTAACACTTTCTTTCAATCCCTTATAAAAGCTATTGTTAGCACCATTTTCAAAAACATCATTCAGTTTTGTTGAGTCTTGACGAGTACTTGTATAGATCATTAATTGATCAAAGGCTGATAGTAAATATTGTCCAGCTTTATCTTTAGCTAGTAAATTATCCACATCTAATGAGATACTTGAATCTTCTCGAATATCATCCAGCCCAACTTTTTTAGAGAGTAGTTCTCCATCCGGAAAAGTCTTTTTTACATAAGCTTGCGCTGAATGGGTTACCGGGTAATCTTTAACATCGTAAATGCCATCTTTCAAGCTACCAATCCGACTGTCGTCAAAATATAAATCGCCATCAACTAAATTACTGCTAACGGTAAAATTCTTAAACGTTACCGATAAATCTAAAATTTGATTTGTCCCATCATATTTTTTACTAATAACAACTTTTCTTCCCTTATAGTTGCCATTGATACTAGCTTTATAATCGGCAATCGGCAATCGTTTTAGTTCTGTCGAAAAGTGGTCAGAGTCAGAATGTGCTACCATTTTCTGGTTTAATAAAATATCTTCATTAGGAAGATTCGTTTTTATTGTCAAAGACATTGGCTTCATAGCGATATAATAGGCAGGGAAAATACCGAAATGGCGCCCTTTGGCCTTAAGATATATAGAATCAGATGCATCTGCCTCACTTAGCTTCTTTTTGATCTGGTTGATTTCTGACTTCTTCAGACGAGTAAAATGGGCAAAGTTTGCCTCGTCATTGGTAATCTTTTCATTGGTATCTGACCAAATTAGATACTCTTTAATATTTTCAAATACAGAACCTGTTGAGAGACTCCTTGCTTTCGTGTAACGATTAATGACATTAGCTTTTGAATAATAGAAACTACCAAAAGCAATAACACCTAAAAATAGCAAACCTAGGAAGCTAAAGCTGATTTTAATCCATTTCCTTTTAAAAAATTGTTTCATATTGGTATCCCTTTCACTGCGAACTAATCTTTATTATACCAAATTTATAAGTATTCTCCTAAAAAATCCAAAATATTAAAAACAACATACCTGTTAAACTTTTAGAAAGTTTATAAAGTCCTCCAATATCGATAAATGATTGAATTTATTTTTTTTGTAGTATATAATGTTATTGGAAGCGCACACATTTTCGGAGGATTATTATGAACGCAAAAAAATTTACTCTCACAGCAGCAACATTTTTAGCTGCTTTTGGTTGTTATTCATCTGTTGATGCTTGTACAGGTTTCATCATTGGTAAAGATTTAACAACAGACGGATCAACTCTTTACGGACGAACAGAGGATTTAGAGCCAAACCATAACAAGACATTTATTGTTAGAGATGCAAAAGATCACAAAAAAGGAGAGATGTGGAAGGACAAAGCTAATGGATTTGAATATCCCCTACCAGGTCATTCCTTTAAGTATACAGCTGTCCCTGATGTTACTCCAGAACAAGGAGTCTTTGATGAAGCTGGTTTTAACGAACATGGTGTTTCTATATCTGCCACAGTCTCTGCTTCTGCAAATGCAAAGATCTTAAAAAAAGATCCTTATGTTAAAAATGGTTTAGCAGAGTCTTCAATGGCTTCCGTCATTCTCCCAAGCGTAAAAACAGCTAAAGAAGGCGTCCAACTCATCGCAAAAATCGTTAAAGAAAAGGGAGCTGCTGAAGGTAATATCATTACTATTGCTGATAAGGATGGCGTTTGGTATATGGAAATTCTATCAGGGCACCAATATGTAGCCATTAAATTTCCAAACGATAAATTTGCTGTCTTTCCAAATACTTTCTACTTAGGCCATGTCAACTTCGATGATAAAGAAAACACTATTGCATCTGCTGATGTTAAAAAGATTGCAAAGGAAGCTGGATCCTATAAAGAAGTGGACGGACAGTTCCATATTGCACGATCCTACAATCCCAAAATGGATGATGCCAACCGATCTCGCTCGTACTCAGGTATTAAATCTCTAGACCCTGATTCTAAGGTCACTTATAAAGATGATAATTTTGAATTATTACAAAGTACTACTAAAAAATTCACCTTAGAAGATGCTATCAAATTACAACGTAATCGCTTTGAAGGCCTAGACTTAAAACCTCTGGATCAAATGGAGCTAGATGGTAAAGGAAAGCCTAAATCAAAAGAAGCAATAAAAGGTTACGCCTATCCTATTTCCAATCCAAATGTGATGGAAGCACATATTTTCCAACTTAAACATGACATTCCTGCTGAAATGGGAGGTGGTGTTATGTGGCTATCTATTGGAAGTCCAAGAAACGCTCCATATTTACCTTATCTAGGTAACATCAGCCAAACTTACAAAGCATATCATGAAAACAGTACTAAATATAACAAAGACTCTTGGTATTGGACTGTATCACATATTAACGATATGGTTGCCGCTAATCCTAAAAAATTTGGCACTGAAGTTATTGACGAGATGAAAAAGCTCGAAAAAAACTGGATGGCCGAGCAAGAAACAACAAATCAAGAAGTTTCTAAATTAATCTCAAGCGACCCTAAAGCTGCTCAAGAAAAAGCTAACCGAGACTCTATGAATCGCGCCGAAAAAACCTTTAAACGTCTTAAAGAAATTGAATCTAAGCTAGAAAAAGAAAGTCCTAAAAGTAGAGATAAAAAAGTAAAAAATAAGTAGACTTTGACTACCTTTAAGCTTTATTTAAGTTAAGATGTTTAATCTATGGGCATCCTAACCCTTTTTTCATAAGTTTAATAGCGCCCCTGATTTTCAGGAGCGCTATTTTTGTTTAGATAATATCTTTTTTCTTGAGTTTTAATCCTAATCCAAATAACAAAATGCTAGAAAACACTGTCATAAAGAAATTGCCATCATCACCAGTAGTTGGTAAACTTGATTTTAACGACTCTGGATTCATCTTTTTAAGGACTGAAGTATTTGTTGCTCCAATCTGAACCAATGGCTTTTGAGCTTCTTTACTAACGATTCCCATCTCAGAAATCTCTGACTTTGGAGCCGCTACAGTAAGTTTTGAACCAACCGCAATCACTCGATCTTGAGCAGCATCAACTACTGGGCTACTATAAACAATGGACTCAAATCGACTATTAGGCCCATCTTGCACAAAATGGTATGAGACCACACTCACTGTGGAAGAACCTTCTCGTCCCAAATTAAGAATTACCTGATCTCCAAGCGGAAGATGAGGATCATTAACATACTGAACCTGATAAGCAATCGGACTCGACTGCGACCTACCTACTTGATATTGTATTACCATTGGACGCATTTCTGCAACAAGGATTTCCTTAGTAGATGGTGTGATAACACCTGTCACTGGATCAAGATTATAAGTTGTTGTCAACCTCACAAGACCATCTTGTCCAGCATCAACTACCTTAACTTGCCAATCACCAAGTGAACGGTCCTTCACTTCTTGGTAAACAACAGCCATAGCCACCTGTTTCTCACTGACTATCGGTTTAATCCCCTTAATAATGACTTGATCCTTAGCTATGCTAGAAGAAACAACTGACTCAGTTGCCACTAATCGATTATCACTGCCAAGTGTATAGGTCGTTCTAGTCGTTTCTGACCCATTTACACCTGCTTTTATGATATCACTTTGACCCGTAGGGTCATAAGCTAACGTCATATCGCCTGCATAAACCGTTTTATAAGGTATTGACACTGTCGTCTCAACCGGCATTGCACCATAAATAACTCGACCATTAACTGGGGCAGTCACCGTGTTTGTGACTAAGTAAGGTACAACTCGAGCAGTCCTTGGATAGTCAAACAATTTATGATAAAGGTTAGCAAAATAATACTCTGACGCAGCAAATGGACTATACCCACTTCCATTTCTAGGCATATATGCATCCCCTGTAAGCGGGTTGGCAACAAATGTATCATAAGGAGTACCATATAAACGATGCATGATGTATTGGCTTAGCCCTTCAGCAAATGCTTCCTCACTATTATCTCTGTAGTATGACCACACATCTGGGCGATCAAAATAAGTATGGTAAACATCTAAGAATTCTGTTGTGTCCGAAAGAGCCATGACCGTGTCAAGCGTGTTATCAGTATTGCGATCAGAGGTTTCCATATAAAGACCACTTTTGAAGTCAATAATATGAGTCATTTCATGCAAAACAGTCGCTAACAATTCAGTATTATTAGACACATACTTCAAAGAAATCGATTGATCTGCAGAACTAGCTAAACCAAGTGTAGTTGCTCCCATACCAGGAATTTCCCCATCATAGATAACCAAATTAGCAATAACGCGCTGAATTTCTAAAGGGAGAGACTGTAGCCTTGCTTCAAAATCCTGCTTTTGATCATCAGGCATAGCTGTATGGCTATAATCGACATCAATCCTGACACTATCTCGGTAGTTATTATAGCGATGTGTTAAGGAATCAAATTGTCTGGTCATCAAATCCATATCAGCTTGTTGCTCAGCAGTTAAGGTGCCTAGTGCTGTTAATTGATTATAAGCCAGCTGTGCTCGTTGATAATCAGCTTTAATATCTGCATATAAAGCATCATTAATAATGTTACTATTGTTATATCTTAAGAAATCATCACTAGAGCTTGTCAAATTTTCTGGTACCAACTCTAGTCCGTAATCTTGAGCCGAAGTGTTCCACAAATCATCTTTACTCGCTTGCAGCAGTCGAGCATAAAATGTACTATCATCTGATAAGCCAAGTGTGGCTCTAAGTTGGGAGTTAGTTGGATCTAGCATTTCACTTGTTACAGGTCGAACCACTCGTGTTCGAGTAGTTGAACCATCAGCATTCGTAACAGTGATGTAGTCGTACATGTAGTTTTCAGCATACTGAGCATACTCCCTAACAGTGCTTTCACTTCTATTAAAGTCAGTAGGTAAAGCTGGCATAGGCACAAAAAGACTATCTACAGCAATCCTATCACTAGGTAATACCTGTGTAGAATCAACATGGTAAAAAGGCTGATCAATCCATTTATAAGCTTCAGAATAAACAGCTGGACTTGTGGGAGCTGTGGTTTCTGTCTCTATCTTATATGTAGTAGTTGTACTGGTACTGCCATCAACCGCAGGACTGACAAGATCTGTCCCCACAGGTTTTGTAACATCAACACTGTATACAGTAGTAGCTGGTGTCGTCGAGGTTACCATAGTCGTCGGCTTAGTTCCTAAGACAATGACTGTTTCGGTTGGCTCAATCCGCTGAACAGTAATTACTGGGTTACCATTAGCGTCTAAAGCTCCTGTCTGAGTGGTAATTAATTTACCATCAACACCTTGAGTCTGGATTTGTCGGTAACCTACAGCTTGGCTAGGATCTGAAACATATCGAATAGGACTAGAAATAACTGTTTCCGTAACAGTTGGAGTCGTCGGCACTGCTAAAGTCGTTGTTGCAGATGATGGAACTCCTCCACTAGTAGCTAAAGGTATTGTTGCAGTGGTACTAGTTGAGTTTGTAACAGCAGGTGTTGTCGTTACTAAACTAGTTGGTGATGTTGACGTTACTAGTCCAGTAGTCTCCTCTGCACCGACAACCTGAGTTGTTAGCATCACCCCTAATAAGATACTACCAACTCCCAGCACCGTTTTGCGGATGCTAAAAACTTCTTTTTTATCCCTAAACATTCTCCTAATCCTCCCTTTTGTAACCTCTTTTTAATATTCCCTAACCTGATTGTAGCATATATGTATTAATTCACAAAAGGTTTTGCTATAATTTTTTAACAAATTAAAAAAGGTAGCAAAGATCAAGGCTCTTGCTACCTTTCTAATGTCTCTTCTAACTTTACATCATGCCACCCATCATACTTGGATCCATTCCGGCTGGCATCGCTGGAGCTGCTGGTTCTGGTTTATTTGCCACAACCGCTTCAGTGGTCAATATTAAACTTGCAACCGATGCTGCATTTTGAAGTGCAGAACGTGTCACTTTCACAGGATCTATGATTCCTGTTTCAATCATGTCAACCCATTCTCCGCTTGCAGCATTAAAACCTGTTCCGACTGGGCTATTTTTCAACTTATCAATAATAACCGAACCTTCAAAGCCAGCATTATAAGCAATTTGACGAACCGGCTCTTCAAGTGCACGGAGAACAATATTACGTCCGGTCGCTTCATCTCCCGTTAAGTCAAGCGCAGCTACTTTTTCAATAACTGTTACAAGTGCTGTTCCACCACCACTAACAATACCTTCTTCGACTGCTGCACGAGTAGCGTTTAAAGCATCTTCAATGCGCAATTTCATTTCTTTTAGTTCTGTTTCTGTTGCGGCACCTACTTTGATAACTGCAACACCACCTGCCAATTTAGCTAAACGTTCTTGTAATTTTTCACGATCGAAGTCTGAAGTTGTTGTTTCTAACTGTGATTTGATCAGTCCCACACGGTTAGCAATCGCTTCAGCAGAGCCAGATCCCTCAACAATAACTGTAGAATCCTTGTCAACAGTTACTTTAGCAGCCTGTCCAAGCGCAGCAATTGTCGCATCCTTAAGCTCAAGTCCTAAATCTTCTGTGATCACTGTTCCGCCAGTTAAAATAGCAATATCTTCTAACATAGCTTTACGACGATCACCAAATCCTGGGGCTTTCACAGCTACAACATTAAATGTTCCGCGAATTTTGTTTAAAACAAGAGTTGGTAATGCTTCTCCATCCACATCGTCAGCAATAATAAGCAATGGACGACTTGTTTTAAGAACTTCTTCTAATAATGGTAGAATTTCTTGAATATTTGAAATTTTCTTATCTGTTATTAAAATAAATGGATTCTCAAGATCAGCAACCATCTTCTCATTGTCAGTTACCATGTATTGTGACAAGTAACCTCGGTCAAACTGCATACCTTCAACTACTTCAAGTTCAGTCTCCATACCGCGTGACTCTTCAATTGTGATAACTCCATCATTTCCAACACGTTCCATAGCTTCTGAAATGTATTCACCGACTTTTTCTGAACGGGATGACACAGCTGCTACTTGAGCAATAGCTTCTTTACCAGTAACAGGTTGCGCAATTGTTTTCAATTCTCCAACAGCTGCTGAAGTGGCCTTTTCAATCCCACGACGAATACCGATTGGATTAGCTCCTGCAGTCACATTTTTCAAGCCTTCACGAACGATAGCTTGTGTTAAAACTGTCGCAGTCGTTGTTCCATCACCAGCAATATCGTTAGTTTTTGATGCTACTTCTGAAACCAGTTTTGCACCCATATTTTCAAAGTGATCTTCCAGTTCAATTTCTTTAGCAATGGTTACCCCATCATTGGTAATTAGAGGTGAGCCGAAGGCTTTTTCAAGTACAACATTACGGCCTTTTGGTCCCAAGGTAACTTTGACTGTATCTGCTAAAATATCTACACCACGTACCATTGCTGCACGCGCATCTGCTGAAAATTTAATATCTTTTGCCATATAAAATCCTTCTTTCTGTAACTATTGTAATGAGGTGACTACTTATTCAGTAATAATTGCAATAATATCTGACTCTCTAATGATAGAAACTTTTTCTTCATTAATGGTTACTTCTAAATCATGTCCGCTTTCAACTAAAACTTCTTGACCAACCTTAACAGAAGGTGATACAAGCTCACCAGTGATAGTTCGCATACCAGTTTCGCTAACGGCTACAACCTTAGCTTTTCTTGTTGACTCTTTTTGTGCTCCAGCAAGAACAAAGCCTCCGACTGTTTTTTCTTGCTCTTCATTAAATTTAACGACCACGCGGTCACCTAATGGTTTTAACATGAGTATTACCTCCAATAAATTGAATTTTATTATTTTTAGCACTTTTTTATATAGAGTGCTAGTTCTGTTTACTATTTTATCACTTGGTCAAAAATAGTCAAGAAAAAAGAGCCTAGTTTTTTACTAAACTCTCTCTTTATCTTATTCTATGTCACATTTTATTTTGCCTTTGGTTAAACCAACTTTTAATTTATTTCCAGAAGATAACTGTCCCGAAAGGAGTAGCTCTGACAATTTATCCTCAACTTCTGTTTGAATCGTTCTTCGAAGAGGACGAGCCCCCATTTCAACATCATAACCTTTTTCAGATAGGTATTTAAGTGCAGACGGTTGGAATTTTAGAGTAATTCCCTTTTCTTTTAGGGTAGCAATTAATGGTTTCACCATAATCCTAACTACTTGTTGCATATCTTCTTGACTTAAACTGTGGAAAACAACCTTTTCATCAATTCGATTAATAAATTCAGGACGATAAGTTTTCTTTAGTTCTTCTAAAATCCGTTTTTCCATAGCTTGGTGATCGTGACTAATATCTCTAACACCAAAACCTACAGTCTTATCATCTCGAAGTGCTGTCGCACCTAAATTGCTGGTCATGATAATAATAGTATTCGTGAAGTCAACTTTGCGACCACGGGAATCTGTCAGCACACCGTCATCCAAAACTTGAAGAAGAACGTTGAAAATATCTGGGTGAGCTTTTTCAACTTCATCAAAGAGCAAAACGGAGTAAGGCCTATTCCTTACTTTTTCTGTCAATTCTCCACCCTCGTCATAGCCCACATATCCTGGAGGAGCACCATTAAGACGACTGGCTGAAAATTTTTCCATGTACTCTGACATATCGAAACGAATCAATGCTGATTCATCATCAAATAAAACTTCAGCCAAGGCTTTCGCCAGCTCTGTTTTCCCAACACCTGTGGGACCTAGAAACATAAATGAACCAATTGGCCGTTTGCCAGTGCGAATACCAGATTGGTTACGACGTATAGCCCTTGAAATAGCTGAAATAGCCTCGTCTTGACCAATAACGCGTTTGTGTAATTCTTCCTCTAAACGAAGGTATTTTTGGCTATCAGCTTGGCTAATTTTCTCAAGCGGTATGCCTGATAGTCTACTCAAAGTTGCCATAATATCATCTTCTGTAACTGGGGTTGGGTTGGGCTTTGTTTTCTGACCAGCCTTTAACAGACTAGCCACCTTTTTAAAATCCTTATCTAGGATAGCTTGATCAATAGGACTTAAAAGGGAGGGAGCCTCTTTTTTGATTAGTCCCTGAACTGTTGCACTTGCCTCATCTAAGAGGTCTATAGCAGAATCTGGCAGGTTTTTGCTAGTTAAATAACGATGTGCAACTTTAACAGCCACTTTGACAGCCTGATCAGAAATACCAACATTATGATACATCTCATAAGAAGATTTTAGACCAAGAAGAATTTGGTAAGCATCTTCAAGGCTTGGTTCTTCAATTAAAATTTTAGCAAAACGACGAGATAGAGCTGCATCTTTTTCAATATGTTTTTGATATTCTTCCTGAGTTGTTGCACCTACCATATGTAGCGTTCCACGAGACAAGGCTGGTTTCAAGATATTAGCTGCATCTAAGGTACTATCGATACCACTTCCAGACCCCATAATCGTATGTAATTCATCAACAAAAAGAATGATTTTCCCATCAGCTTCGATATCATCTATTATTTGGTTCATCCGCTCTTCAAAATCACCACGAAAACGGGTTCCTGCAACCACACTCATCATGTCCAATTCCAAAACTCGCATCTCCTGCAATTCGTAGGGAATAGCCCCCTCGACAATTCGTTGAGCTAGTCCATACGCCAAAGCCGTTTTCCCAACACCCGCATCTCCGACTAAGACCGGATTATTCTTGGTCTTGCGGCTCAATACCTGGACCATCCGAGTAATTTCTTTATCTCGACCAATCACCGGTTCTAAAAGTCCTTGACTGGCCATCTGCGTTAAGTCACGTGTGAAATCAGAAAGTTCACCTGCTGAACTTGCCGGTTTCATCATATCTGAGAAGGTCCCACCTGCTTTTGATTTTTTAGGTTTGCGTAATTCATAAATAGCTTTAATAGTCTCTTTACTATAGGCAGCCTGTCTTTCAATTGCTTTACGTAAATCAGAGATTTTCAACTCCCCTTGACCCTCATCTCGTAGTTTAAAACCAGCCATTTCAAGTAAACGTGCTGCCATCACATCAGGGTTCAATAATATTGCAAAAAGCACGTGTTCCGATCCCACTTCCTGGGCACCTGTTACTTGACGGATAGCATCTGAAAACTGGAGAATTTTTGTTAAAGTTCTAGACTGACCTTTTAAAGTCCATTCTTTCACATCATCATTTGGTGTTTGTCCCATAGCCAAAATAGCTGCCGCTTCATATTCTTCTATGGCAACTTTATCATCAAATTCATTGAAAACAAGTCCCGCGAGTGAATTGTTAACCACAACCATTGCTAAAAGAAGATGCCAGGTTTCTAAATATTGGCTATCAAAGCGTGCAGCTTGATATTGAGCCTGCTTGAAAATTTCTTGCATTTTAAGTGAGTAATCTATCATTAATTGCTTCCCTTCCTGTCAATACGCTGTAGCAAACGATATAGCATACGCGCACGAATAGCAGATGCGTCTGCCCCTAGAACTTCATCAGAGGCCATTGCTAAGATAACGTTCCCCTCGCGTTCAGTAATTAAATGTTCATCAAATAATAATTGAATAGAATCAGTAAAAACAACTTCACTCACCTGCTGACCAATATTTGCAGTTAAATTGCCAATGAGATGGTGTTTGTCTGAAAAGTGCACTTTAGCAATTCGAATATAGCCACCGCCACCCCGCTTACTCTCAACTTCATATCCCCGACTTTCAGTGAAACGGGTTTTAATAACATAATTAATCTGACTTGGTACCACTTGAAAAGAATCTGCTAATAGGGAACGTTTAATTTCGGCAATCCCCGATTGAGCTAATAACTCTTTGATATATTCCTCAATGCTATCCGATGTGTTTTTTGTCGGCATCAACTCACCCCTTCATTTCTACTCAATTTTTGACTAAAACTGACTTTTATTATAACAAATTGCAGATGTGAAAAGCAAATCTTTGTTTGCTAAAACAATCTCTTTGGTTCATATAGACACAAAAAAGGCAGAAACTAGTCCGCCTTTTCTTTATCTATTGTTCATTACTGATTAAGATAATTTAGTGATATTCACTGCTTGAGGGCCACGTTGACCTTCTTCAACATCAAATTCAACTTTTTGACCTTCATCTAAAGTTTTGAAACCATCAGACTGAATTGCTGAAAAATGTGCGAAGACATCTTGACCTTCCTCAGTTGAGATAAAACCGAAACCTTTTTCAGCGTTAAACCATTTAACTGTACCTTGTGCCATATACATCCACTTCCTTTCTAATAAAGCTATTGTGTAAAACTAGAGAGAAATGAAGATGTTAAAACACAAATATTTACTCAAAAACTAATTTACAATCCCAGTTTAACAGAGAATAAGGGTATTGTCAAGGCAAAACATTAAAACTCCTTTAAAACTTTAAAAAATAAATTAAATAGAAAGCGTTTAACTAGATCAAGGTAGTTTTTAGTTGAGTTTCTCCTCTCTCTAGGCTAAAATGTGTTGTATAAAGAAGTCACTATTTTTAACAGCTCAAAGTCATTAATTTCTTTGAGATAATTAATGAAAAATTAAGCGAATTGCTAAAATAGGCGATTATAGGAGAGAACATGTCCAACACCAACTTAGTAGACCGCATTCAAACTATGCGTCAAAAATATATTAACAATTACCCTACAGAGAAACTAAAGGCAGATTACACCTGTTCAGATATCAGAAAAGCTAAAAAATTAAAAAAGAAGCTTATTGCTCTTGAAAAAGAACGTTGCCACAAATTAATTGAACATATTGATGTCACTGAGATTGACCAAAAAATTGCTATTTTAAAAAATAACTACATTAATGAAAGTCAGTCATCTCATAAACAGGAAAAATCTTAATCATGCCAATAGCTATAATTGTCATCACCTTTTTACTTTCCCTCATCTTATCCAACGTTATTAATCGTATTATTCCTCAGATACCTTTACCCGCTATACAACTCTTTTTTGGTATTCTATTTGGAATTTTTAGCAAAGATCAAGCTTTAATTCTAAACCCTGAGCTTTTTCTAGCTTTTGTTATCGCACCTTTAAACTTTCGTGAAGGTCAAGAAAGTGATGTTAAAAGTTTTCTAAAGTCACGCAATCTGGTTTTATTCCTTATCTTGCCTACTGTTTTTTTAACCACTATTCTTATGGGGCTCAGTATTAAGGCCTTACTTCCTGTAGAATTACCCCTTGCTCTATGTTTTGCTATGGGGGCTTCTTTAGCCCCAACTGACGCCGTAGCCTTCTTATCCCTTGCTAAGCGTTTTAAGTTTCCTAATCAAATCAAAAATATTCTTACTTCCGAAGGGCTTTTAAATGACGCTAGTGGTCTAGTTGCTTTTCAGTTTGCCCTCATTGCTCTTACTACAGGCTATTTTTCTCTGACAAAAGCAGGGCTCCAATTATTAATTTCCATTGTCGGAGGGTTAGCTGTTGGTATCATCTTTGCATTATTAAATAGAATCTTTTTGTCTATCCTAGAAAAATATGACGCTGCCGATGTTACAGGAGCTCTATTACTTGAGTTAACTCTTCCTTTCGTTGTTTACTTTATTGCTCATGTGTTAAATGTTTCAGGTATTATTGCAGTTGTTATTGCTGGGGTTATGCAAGCCAACCGACTTAAAAAAGTTACCTTATTCGATGCACAAGTTGATCGTGTGACAACAATTATCTGGGAGACTATAAATTTTATGTTAAATGGTCTTGTCTTTATGATATTTGGCATGGAATTAGCTCAATTTACTAGTCCCGCAATCGCTAATCCAAACTATAGCAATGTTTCCCTCTTTCTACTGGTTTTTGCCCTCACTGCGATTCTATTCCTCATTCGTTACGTGTTAATCTTCAGTTATTTTTGGATAAGGAGTCTAAAGACTCGTAAAAGTATTCAAAAATACTGGAAACATATCAACCTTCTAACAGTTTCTGGTGTTAAAGGAAGTGTCTCTATCGCTATCATTTTATTGCTCCCAAAATTGACTGGAGTTCAAAATAGCATCGCTTTATTTATTGTCGGTTCAGTGACCTTGTTGAGTTTTTTGAGTGGCTTGCTTATTCTTCCTAAACTAGCACCTTTAGTGACCACATCTCAAAATCTTGTAACTAAAATCGCACTCTTGACAGATGTTTTACAGAACCTAGCGATGGAGAGTAGAACAGCACCAGCTAACCAAGCAGCACTCTACTACGTCATGGACAGTTATAATAATAGAATTGAAAACCTAATTTTGGAGCAAGAGCCCAATAATGTCAAAGAAGAATTAGCGGAATTACAGTTGCTCACCCTAACAATTGAAAGCGAAGGCTTAGAGCATGCTTACAAACAAAAGAAAATCAATATCATCGAGTACCGTGTCTACCAGAATTACATAAAATTACTTGAAAGACAGGTTAATCGTAGCTTTATCTCAAGTTTCAGCTACACAATTACTATTCTTTTACGCGTTTTACGTCATCTTTTACGAGAACTCCTTTCCTTTGGAGGGCGAAATGATAGAGTATCAACCACTTTCAGACAAGGAACACATCTTTCGCAGGAGAACCGAGATCATCTAACGGAATTGTATTTAGACAATACCGAGCTTATTATGGAAACTTTAGAAGATTTAGAAGGATTCTACACAACATCACTGGTTGATTTTCTGCAAAATCAACGCCTCCAAAAAGCAGAACTAATTAAATCTGGTTTATTTGTGGAACGCGTTATTGCCAATTTTATTCCCGATATTAGCGGGGAAAGATTGCATGGGTATTATCTAGAAAGACAGTTTATTTCTAATTATGAACAGCGAGGTGAACTAACAGCTAAAGAAGCTCAAGCCTTACGTGATGAAGTTAATGAACTAGAAAGTTATTCCTTACGCGAGAGCTCCCCCAACTTTGCCTACGACCTTATTAAATATCGACACACAACGAAGTGACCTCCTCACTTCGTTTTTTTGAGCAAATCAACTGAAGTACCACTAGTTAGTTGTAAAATAGAATTACGATAACTACTACTAGTACATGTATCAGAAAAGAGCTTCTAAGCAGGACAAATTCAAATCTATTTTTGATACTAAACGACAATATTAAGGAGGTTATTATGAAAACGATTAGACACTTTCACCATATTAGCGTCAATGTTTAAGATGCTCGAAAAAATTTAGACTTTTACAGAGATATCTTACAATCAAGTTTCGTTAAAAAATTTAACTTCAATGACCCAAGTGATTATCATCACTATTTTGCTAACCAAGAAGCAGAGCCTGTACAGCTTCCTTAACCACACTAACTTGAATGTTATAACAATCCGTAATCGTAAGTATTTCAAATCCATCTATTTTCGTGAGCTCGGCAAAGTTATTTTTGAATTGGCAACTCAAGAAGCAGTTCTAACAATTGTTAAAAAAACAATTGAATTACTTAAACTATACCGAGCTAAATATTTTAAAGAAAATGCATTGAATCGACTTGTAATAAATTAATTAAGTAGCTTGTTGGGCATCTAGTTCACAATCACTCACTAAGACATATATATGCTTCCTTTCTTATTCTGAAAGGCATTGACTTGATATCCATCTCACAACTACTTGGTCATGAGAACTTAAATATTACCTTAAAAGTGTATGCCCACCAACTAGATAAACTCAAACAAAAGAATAATCAAGCGTGAAAAGATATCTTTGGAAATTTGACCGACTTTTGACCGATTTAATTTCCTTTTTATACCCTTAGCAAAAATTAAAAACCTTGATTTATCAAGGTTTTAGAGAGTTTTAAAAATGTCTTAAGATATTAAAAAAAGGCGGTAGACGGATTTGAACCGACGATCAAGCTTTTGCAGAGCCGTGCCTTACCACTTGGCTATACCGCCACGACAATAGCTATTTTACCTCAATTGTAGGGAAAGGTCAAGATAAAATTTCCCTATCACTTTTTTAAAAATTTTTTCTAATCATATTTAAAACTTTTAGAATTCATTAGTCCAAAAAAGCTTAATTCTACACCGTTTGGAAGCATTATAATTAAAATAAACTTATTAACTGGTTAATTTTCTGATAATTCACCAAAAATGCAAGGGCTTTCTTTTAGACTTTTGGGAAATCTTTTCCTATAATACATGTATAAAATAAAATAATAATATGGAGGTTCTTTATATGTCTTTAATCGGAAAAGAAATGGTTGAATTTTCAGCCGACGCTTATGTAAATGGTGAATTTGTTAAGGTGAGCACCGAGGATATCAAAGGAAAATGGGCAGTCTTCTGCTTCTATCCTGCTGATTTCTCTTTTGTCTGCCCAACTGAGTTAGGTGATCTTCAAGAACAGTATGAAACATTAAAATCTTTAGATGTGGAAGTTTATTCTGTGTCTACAGACACTCACTTTGTCCATAAAGCATGGCATGACGATTCTGATGTTGTCGGCACAATTACGTATACAATGATTGGTGACCCTTCTCATAACATCTCACGTGCTTTTGAGGTATTAGATGAAGAAAATGGTCTTGCCCAACGCGGAACCTTTATCATTGATCCTGATGGCATTATTCAAATGGTAGAAATTAACGCTGATGGCATTGGCCGTGATGCAAGTACACTAATTGATAAAATTCGTGCCGCTCAATATGTTCGCCAACACCCAGGTGAAGTTTGTCCAGCCAAATGGAAAGAAGGGGCTGAAACCTTAACACCTAGCCTTGACCTCGTTGGTAAAATTTAATAACTAACTTCAAATTTTCAAAGGAGGTAACAAATGGCATTAAGCCCAGATATAAAAACACAACTCAATCAATACTTAGCTATGTTGGAATCTGATATTCAGTTGCAAGCTCACCTAGGTGATGATGAGCAGTCAAAAAAAATGCAAGAATTTTTAGAAGAGATTGTTGCTATGTCAGACCATATTTCACTTGAATCCTCAGACCTAGATCGCATCCCTAGTTTCAGCATTGCTAAAAAAGGAGAGCAAGCCCGCGTTACTTTTGCAGGCATCCCATTAGGTCATGAATTTACATCATTTATTTTAGCTCTTTTGCAAGTATCTGGTAGACCTCCCAAAGTGGATCAAGAAATCATCGACCGTATCAAATCCATTGATAAACCGATGCATTTTGAAACCTACGCTAGCCTTAGCTGCCACAACTGCCCGGATGTCGTTCAAGCCTTTAATATCATGGCTGTTCTTAACCCAAATATCACACACACTATGATTGAAGGGGGGATGTTCCAAGATGAAGTCAAGGAAAAAGGCATTATGTCTGTTCCTGCTGTCTTCTTTGAAAATGAACTCTTCCATTCTGGCCGTGCAACCATTGATCAACTCTTAGAGAAAATTGCTGGTCCTCTGTCAGAAGAAGTTTTCTCTAATAAAGAAACCTACGATGTCTTAGTTATTGGTGGAGGTCCAGCGGGCAATAGCGCAGCAATTTATGCAGCACGTAAAGGCCTTAAAACAGGACTTCTTGCTGAAACTTTTGGTGGCCAAGTGATGGAAACTGTCGGCATTGAAAATATGATTGGCACCCTCTATACCGAAGGACCTCAATTAATGGCTCAAATTGAAGAGCACACAAAATCTTACAAAGTTGATATTATTAAATCACAGCTGGCGACTAAGATTGAGAAAAAAGAGCTTGTCGAAGTCTCATTAGCCAACGGCGCTGTCTTAACAGCTAAAACGGCTATTCTGGCTCTGGGTGCTAAATGGCGGAATGTGAATGTTCCCGGTGAAGAAGAATTTCGAACCAAAGGTGTTACCAATTGTCCGCATTGTGATGGCCCACTATTCGAAGGAAAAGATGTGGCTGTCATCGGGGGAGGTAACTCCGGCCTAGAGGCAGCTCTCGATTTGGCGGGCATATGTAAGCACGTTACAGTTCTTGAGTTCTTACCTGAACTTAAGGCTGATCAAGTTCTTCAGGATCGCGCAGCAAAAACAAACAACCTTACTATCATTAAAAACGCTGCTACCAAAGAAATCCTCGGCCAAAATCATGTTACTGGTATTGATTACACTGACCGTGAAACTGGTAAAGATGCTCATGTTGACGTGGAAGGCATCTTCGTGCAGATTGGTCTCTTACCAAATACTGAATGGCTTAAAGATAGTGGCATTGAGCTAACAGATCGAGGCGAAATTATTGTTGATGGACATGGTGCAACTAATATCCCTGGTATCTTTGCTGCTGGTGATTGTACCAACTCAGCATATAAACAAATCATTATTTCAATGGGATCTGGAGCTACAGCTGCTATTGGAGCTTTTGATTATCTCATTCGTCAATAATATTAAAAATCAGTCCTGAACTAAGCTGAGGGCTGGTTTTTTTGTCATAAAGTAGAATCCCCTTGCTTTTCCCTGCCTTTTTTGTTAGAATAGGTTTGTCGTTTGTCGACAAATACTCATCTCTTATCGATTGTGGGCTTGTTGCCTTCGGGTTAGTCTGCAAGTCAACGTAAGGGAGAGGAAAAAACATTATAAAGGAGAAACTACTCATGGCAGTAATTTCAATGAAACAACTTCTTGAGGCTGGTGTTCACTTTGGTCACCAAACTCGTCGCTGGAACCCTAAGATGGCAAAATACATCTTTACAGAACGTAACGGCATCCACGTTATTGACCTACAACAAACTGTTAAATTAGCTGATCAAGCTTACGAATTCGTTCGTGATGCTGCTGCTAACGACGCTGTTATCTTGTTCGTTGGTACTAAAAAACAAGCTGCTGAAGCAGTTGCTGACGAAGCAACTCGTGCAGGTCAATACTTTATCAACCACCGTTGGTTGGGTGGAACTCTTACTAACTGGGGAACAATCCAAAAACGTATCGCTCGTTTGAAAGAAATCAAACGTATGGAAGAAGAAGGAACTTTCGAAGTTCTTCCTAAAAAAGAAGTTGCACTTCTTAACAAACAACGCGCTCGTCTTGAAAAATTCTTAGGCGGTATCGAAGATATGCCTCGTATTCCTGACGTTATGTACGTTGTTGACCCACATAAAGAACAAATCGCAGTTAAAGAAGCTAAAAAACTTGGTATCCCAGTTGTAGCTATGGTTGATACAAACGCTGATCCAGATGATATCGATGTTATCATCCCAGCTAACGACGACGCTATCCGCGCTGTTAAATTAATCACTTCTAAATTAGCTGATGCTGTTATCGAAGGCCGTCAAGGTGAAGATGCAGAAGTTTCTTTCGAAGCAGAAGCAAAAGCAGATTCAATCGAAGAAATTGTTGAAGTTGTAGAAGGCGACAACAACTAAGTTTAATACCAGTTCTTAAACTCAAATTTAAGAAAACTTGATATTCAAAATACCTAAACGGGGCAGAAAGCAAACCGCTCTGTCTCGTTTTTTTAACTAAATTGATATAAAAATTTTGGAGGATTCTACTAATGGCAGAAATTACAGCTAAACTTGTAAAAGAATTGCGTGAAAAATCTGGTGCTGGCGTTATGGACGCTAAAAAAGCACTTGTTGAAACTGATGGTGACATGGATAAAGCCGTTGAACTTTTACGTGAAAAAGGTATGGCAAAAGCAGCTAAAAAAGCTGACCGTGTTGCTGCAGAAGGACTTACAGGCGTTTATGTAAGTGGTAATCATGCTGCTGTTGTTGAAGTTAACGCTGAAACTGACTTCGTAGCGAAAAATGCTCAATTCGTTGAATTGGTTAACGAAACTGCAAAAGTTATTGCTGAAGGTAAACCTGCAAACAACGAAGAAGCATTAGCTTTAGTAATGCCTTCAGGTGAAACACTTGCTTCAGCATACGTTAACGCAACTGCTACAATCGGTGAAAAAATTTCATTCCGTCGTTTTGCGCTTCTAGAAAAAACAGATGCACAACATTTCGGAGCATACCAACATAACGGTGGACGTATCGGTGTTATTTCAGTTGTTGAAGGTGGCGATGATGCTCTTGCTAAACAAATCTCAATGCATATCGCAGCAATGAAACCAACTGTTCTTTCTTACACTGAACTTGACCCACAATTTGTTAAAGATGAACTTGCTAAACTTAACCATGACATCGAATTAGACAACGAATCTCGTGCAATGGTTGACAAAGCTCCACTTCCATTCTTACAATATGGTTCAAAAGCTCAATTGTCAGATCAAGTTATCACTAAAGCTGAAGAAGATATTAAAGCTGAATTAGCTGCTGAAGGCAAACCAGAAAAAATCTGGGACAAAATCATCCCAGGTAAAATGGACCGCTTTATGCTTGACAACACTAAAGTTGACCAAGCCTACACTCTTCTTGCTCAAGTTTACATCATGGATGATAGTAAAACAGTCGAAGCTTACCTTAACTCAGTAAACGCAAAAGCAATTGCCTTTGCTCGTTTCGAAGTTGGTGAGGGTATCGAGAAAAAAGCTAACGATTTCGAATCAGAAGTTGCTGCTACAATGGCTGCCGCTCTTAACAACTAATTATTAAAAACCTTGATTATGTACTGCACCCCAAAAGTTAGATTTTTTGTCTAACTTTTGGGGTGCAGTGCAATTAAAGTCAAGGTTTTTTTGTTCACTTTTTTTGAATAAAGCCACACTTAACGCCAAATGACTGAGCTAAAAGCCCAGTCATTCTTTGTTTATTACCAAATAATAACACGCTCTTCTGGCTTACGCCACATAAAGTCACCCTCTTGAATTTGGAACACTTCATGGAAGTCATCAAAATTAGTTAAGGTTACATTTGTGCGCCACTCACCTGGAGCATGAACATCTACGCTGGCCATCATTTGCATAAATTCCGGACGAGCCTTCATTCGCCAAATTCGAGCAAAATTGATGAAGAAATCACGCGCTGAGAAGTCAATTTCTTTCTTAGCTGCCTCTAAGGCACAAGCTACACCACCTAAGTCAGCTACATTCTCTGATACTGTCAATTTCCCATTCACCTTAGCACCATAAGAGTCTAAGCCATCAAATTGGTCAACAATCTTATCTGTTCTCTCTTTAAAAGCACTATAGTCTGCCTCGGTCCACCAGTTTTTCAAAGAGCCATGCTCATCGAAGGATGCACCATTAGTATCAAAAGCATGTGAAATCTCATGGGCAATAACAGCTCCAATACCACCATAGTTAGCAGAAGAACTTTGTTCTAATGAATAGAAAGGTGCTTGTAAAATAGCTGCCGGAAAAACAATTTGATTCTGTTGTGGATCATAGTAAGCATTGACCATGTGTGCTGGCATATGCCATTCGCTACGATCAACCGGCTTATTCCATTTACTCCAATTATGAGCGATTGAAATTTGAGCCAGTTTTTGGGCATTTTCTACTAAAGATACATTTTCATCAATAATTTTCTTTTCATAAGTTTCTGGCAACTTCTCAGGATAACCAATATGAGGTGTAATCACATTTAATTTCACAATAGCTTTCTGACGTGTTGATTCTGCCAGCCAATTGGCCTTTTCCAAACGAGCTTTATAGACATCAATCATGGTTGCAACTTTTGCTTCCACATCAGCTTTAGCTTCTGCCGAGAAATAACGATTTGCATACCATAAACCTAAGGCTTGACTATATGGACCTTGTGCCAAATAGTAGGCTGCTTTCTTTTTGTCCATCGCCTGTGGTGTTCCTGAAAGAGCTCGACCATAACTACCAGACTCCACTCGGATAGCATCTGTCAGATAAGCATTATAGGCATTGGCCGCATTCACAATCAGATCTGCTTTTAAAAGTTCCCAGTTTTCTTCTGAATAATATTGAGCAGCAAAATCTGTCCAAAAACGTTTTTCGGGTACAATCACTTTATCAGGGCTTTGACCTAAGATTTGATTAAAAATCTTATCAAGTGGTAATTCCGGCGCTAACTTAACGAAATCTTCCCAAAGGTATGGATGATAGAGTTTAACATACTCAGAGGATTCTTCGCTTGAAAGAACGTATTGAGCTAATTTTTTATCCAACTCTAATGTTTTATCTAATAGGTCAGCAATTTCTTCTTCAGTAAATTCAAAGTTACCGAGTAATTTCTGCTGAGACGCACGCCATACTGACCGCAGTTCGTCGGCCTTTTCGTGTCCTTCTTCATAATAGGTTGTATCCGGTAGTAAGATTGATGGCGCTTCTGCCCAGAGGACATTAAGTTGAGCATTCATAAAATCAGGAGCAACACTAAAAGGAAAAAGGTTTGGCTTGCCAGTCATTTCAAAATCCGCCACTTTCTCAGCAAAATCTTTAAAACTTTCTAGCTCTTGATACTCTTTGATAAGAGGAAGAACTGGTGCTACACCTACTTCTTCACGATTAGCATAGTCAGATGTCATCTTATGCCATTTCACAAAGTTAGCTAAAATAGGTCCCTCTGGTAAATTTTTACCTTCTAACCATTGATCTGTTGTTTCCAACATCAGTTTTTCAATCTCGTCAGCTAAATCTGAAAAACCACCTGTTCTTGGTTTATCATCGGGAATAACAGCAGTCTTTGCCCATTCTCCATTAACAGCCTCATAAAAGTTTTCTTTATAATCAACCATTCTGTCTCCTTTTCTATTTTTCCTAAAATCTTAAGATTATAATCTCCTTCATTGTACCAAAAAAGCTTAGAGAATGCACTGTCTCTAAGCTTTTATAAAGAGATTATTTACTTCTAATAACGACCTAAAATAGCAATGGTTTGATATGCTTTAAGACGAATACTCTTATCGAGTAACTCATCATCATAATTACTAATCAGAATCTGACCATTTTGATAAGATTCAGGTAACTCTACAGATACTTCTTTTGCAAAAAAATTATTCAACACTAGAAGGCTTTGACTGCCCAGCTCACGTTCAAAGGCATAGATCTGCTCACTATCCCGCAGTACAGTTTTATAGGTACCCTCAGCGATTATTGGTAGCTCTTTACGTAGCTTAATCAATTTTTGATAGAAAGGAAAAATTTTACCCTTTTTCTCCTTTTCGACATTGATTTCCTGATAAGAATGACCAACTTTTAACCATGGTGTTCCAGTCGTGAAACCTGCATGTTCACTGGCATCCCATTGCATAGGTGTTCGTGAATTATCGCGGGATTTAGCTCGGATAATAGCAAAAGCTTGCTCAGGTGTTTTACCCTCATCAAGCATTGTCCGATAGGCATTTTTACTTTCAATGTCGACATAATCTGACATGGAACGATAATCCGGATCAACCATTCCAATCTCCTCACCCATATAAATGTAAGGTGTACCACGAGAAAGGTGGATCGATGCTGCTAGCATAGTAGCCCCTTCATCTCGAAAATTGTCAATATCAACAAAGCGATTTAGAGCTCTTGGTTGGTCATGATTATTGTAGAACAAGGCATTCCATCCGTCTCCTTCACTCATCCCTTCACCCCATGAATGAAAGAGATTGCGTAACGCGACAAAATCAAAGTCCATGATTGTCCACTTTTGACCATCAGCATAATCTACTTTTAAATGATGGAAGTTAAAAGCCATTGACAACTCCTCGCGTCCTGGAGCTGTGTAAAGAATACAGTTTTCAATAGTTGTCGCTGACATCTCACCAACGGTCATAAAGGAATCATCTTCACCAAAGCTAGCATTATTCAGCATTTTCAGATAATCATGCGTAATAGGTCGATCTGTATAAGCTGGCTTCCCATCATTAATAGGACAATCGACAATTTCGTCATCTTTACCGATTAAATTAATGACATCAAAACGGAAACCTTTAACCCCTTTATCGCGCCAAAAGTTAACAACTTTAAATAATTCTTCCCGAACATTTGGGTTACGCCAATTTAAATCAGCCTGCGTGATATCAAACAAGTGAAGGTAGTATTTACCAGTATCACCAAATGGCGCCCATGCATTTCCACCAAATTTAGAAACCCAATCTGTAGGTTTATCACGAAGAATAAAGAAATTCTGATAATACTTATCACCAGCTAAAGCTTTTTGAAACCAGTCATGCTCTGTAGAACAATGATTTAAGACCATATCAAGCATAAACTCGATACCAAGTGATTGCCCCACAGCAATCATCTCTTCAAAATCAGCCATAGTTCCAAAATCTGGATTAACAGCAGTATAGTCAGCTACATCATAACCATTATCACGTTGTGGACTTGGATAGAAGGGGTTTAACCATACCATATCAATGCCCAACTCTTTTAAATAAGGTAGTTTTTCTATAATTCCTCTGAGGTCCCCAACTCCATTTCCAGTTGTGTCTTTATATGATTTAGGGTAAATTTGATAGACAACTTTACGTTTATCAATAGTCATAGTTTTCCTTTCATAGAAATAGCGTCAGGAACTGTTACCAGTTCCTGATGTCGCTTATCAGTAGCTAATTTTTTCGAGCAATCATTAAATCTTCACTACGCCTAATATGACGCGGTAAACTACCTTCAATAGCCACATCATAAGCATCTTGATTGGTTACGATAACAGGTGTTTCAGTTGGATATCCCGCTTCCTTGATAAGATCCATATCAAAGGAGATCAATTTATCCCCAACTTTAACATGATCACCTTGACTAACATGAGTTGTAAAACCTTTTCCTTCAAGGTTTACAGTATCCATACCAATATGCATCAAGATTTCAACACCTTCAACCGAGAGCAAACCGATGGCATGTTTGGTTGGGAATAATACTGAAACTTGAGCATCAACCGGAGATACCAGTTCACCTTCGGTGGGTTGAATAAGCACCCCTTGACCCATAACTCCTTGCGCAAACACTGGATCAACAGCTTCACTTAAGGGTTTTACTTCACCAGTAAGCGGGCTGGTAAGTGTGACAGTAGCACTTAATTCAGCTACTGCTGAATGTCCAACTGTTTGTACTGTTGTAGCTGAACCGGCAAGTGATTCATCTGCCAAACGATCGGCAATAACTTCATCCTCGGTTTTGGTCATAATATTTGATTTACGGAAGAAGACAGTCAATGCCATTGGTAGTGCAATGGCTACAGCCATACAGATAAAGAATTGGCCCATATATTTCACATTGATTGCCATAAATCCTGGTAATCCGCCGACTCCAATTGAGTTAGCCTGAACATTCATTGTTGTACACAGCAGACCCGCGGCACTGGAACCAATCATACCAGCTACAAATGGATAGATATATTTAAGGTTAACCCCAAATAAAGCTGGCTCAGTAACACCAAGATAAGCTGAAATGGCAGCTGGAAGGGATATTTCTGCTTCACGTTCATTTTTACGGTTCATCAAGTAATAGGCAAAGACAGCTGAACCTTGAGCGATGTTTGAAAGAGCAATCATCGGCCATAATCCAGTCGTACGAGTTGCAGTATCTGCAATCAACTGAGTATCAATGGCATTTGACATATGGTGTAAACCAGTGATAACAAGTGGCGCGTACAAAGCTCCAAAGATAGCACCAAACAACCATTTCACAGGACCAGTTAAACCAGCTAGGACAACGAAGGAGATGCCTTTACCAATCGTCCATCCTAAAGGGCCTAAAACTGTGTGAGCTAAAATAATAGCTGGCACTAATGAAAGGAAGGGTACGAAAATCATCGAAACAACTTCCGGAATACGCTTACGCCAGAAGATTTCCAAATAGGCAAGTGATAAGCCAGCTAGGAGGGCTGGGATAACCTGTGCCTGGTAACCAATTTTGTTAATCGTAAAGAAACCAAAGTCCCAAACCCAATTTTTAGCAATTTCTGAAGCTGGCGTGGTCGCTACCGCATAAGCATTAAGCAATTGTGGTGACACTAAACAGATACCCAAGACAATACCAAGGATTTGTGTAGTTCCCATCTTACGGCTAACAGACCAAGTAATACCTACTGGCAAGAAGTGGAAAATCGCTTCTCCTGGTAACCATAGGAAACCATCAACCCCAGCCCAGAATTTAGAAACTTCTACAACCGTTTTCCCATCAAGGAATCCCCACGGAACACTATCAATTAAGTTGCGGAAACCTAAAATAAGACCACCAACGATGATAGCTGGAATGATTGGTGTAAAGATTTCAGCTAACATTGTCATCACACGTTGGAAAACATTTTGGTTACTTTTGGCAGCTGATTTTGCCGCTTCTTTTGAAACACCTTCTACACCTGAAACAGCAGTAAATTCATTGTAAAAAATTGGAACATCATTACCAATAATAACTTGGAATTGCCCAGCATTAGTAAATGTTCCTTTAACTGCTGGAATTTTTTCGATTTCTTTAATATTGGCCTTACTGTTATCATTCAAAACAAAACGCATACGTGTTGCACAGTGCGTAACTGCCTTGATGTTTTCCTTACCACCAATAGCAGAAAGGAGCGTCTTAGCTTCATTTTCAAATTTTCCCATTTGATTTCCCCTAGGTCTATTTCCCTTGATTTTCTCTATTTCAAAAAAACCAAAAATTAATTTTTGTAAATTCTTATAAAGAATTTAATCTACGCTTTAATTGTAATCGATTCCATATTTGTATGCAACTTGTTTGATGAAAAAGTTAGCTAAAATAGTAAAATTATGGTATCTTGTATGTTGAAAAATAGACAAGTTAGAAAGTTACCCTCTTATTATGAAGAAGTATGAATATATATTTAAAGATTTAGAATCAAAAATATCCAAAGGAATTTATGCTATTGATGATTTTTTACCACCTGAAAACGAATTAAGTAAAAAATATAAGGCTAGCCGAGACACTATTCGCAAGGCCCTCGCTCTCTTAGTTAAAGATGGCTTGGTTAAGAAGCAACAAGGTCGAGGAACTCAAGTTATCAAACACCATCAAATCCTTTTTCCTATTTCAGAGTTAACAAGCTACCAAGAATTGGTTACCTATTTTAATATGGACTCTAAAACCAATGTTATTGCTATTGACAAGCTAATTGTGGATAATGATATGTCAAAATTGACAGGTTTCCCTCCTCGTTCCATTATTTGGCGAATTACCCGTCAAAGAGTAGTTGATGGTATTGCCTCTGTCCTAGATGTTGATTACCTCAGCAAGGATATTGTACCAACTATCAGTCGTGAAGTTGCTGAAAAGTCTCTTTACCAATACTTAGAGAATGATTTAAACTTAGCTATTGATTTTGCCTTAAAAGAAGTTACCATCGATCAAGTCAATGACAAAGATAAAATTTTACTAGATCTAGGATCAGACCGCCACCTTGTTTCTGTTAAATCAAAAGTTTACCTCTCATCTAATGAACAATTTCAATTTACTGAGAGCCGCCATAAGTTAGAAAAATTTAAATTTGTTGATTTTGCGAGACGCAAACCAAAATAATAAACACTGTATGAGGCTAAGCTAGCTGACAAATCAGTTTTCTTGGCCTCATACTCCCTATATATTAATGCCTTAGTCAGAAAAGCCACCTTTTATGTTGATATAATTGGTTTTTCCCTTTTAAAATAGGAGACAGATGAGTCCCAATTAAAAGTTTTTGGTATGACTGATAAAATGACTATCCCAACAGCATCATGGATTACACTAGGAGATTATCATCATCACTTGGCTTTCAACCACTGGAGAGAGTCTAAGCCTAGAGTCCAAGAATCTACCAGTCCTGGGTTGAACTTCTTAACAATTACGTTTGAAGCCCAACTCACCTTCGAAGACAGCTATCAAAAAGCGCAACTCCAAGGTATGTGAAAGCAGCCTCAAAAACCAAGAACTCCTTTACTTCCATGGGGATTCCTACGGTAACATTAGCAACGGAATACTTAAGCTATAAAAGTTTTGACCTTTTCTTGACAGAAAGGCTTTTTCTTTACTACAATAACTATATGTTAACTTTTCTAATCCCAACAGCTAAAGAAATGAAAATTCCCAAGCAGAGTTTTCCTCCTAATATTCCAGAAAATAGCCAAGCTATCATAGATCAATTAGCCTCCTTATCATTCAAAGAACTGGCTTTGGCTTATAAATTAAAGGAAACTGCATGCCAAAAAGAGTTTGATAGAATTCAGTCCATCAAAAAAGGACAAGCTCCAACTTATCCTGCATATCAGCTCTTTAATGGCCTCATGTATCGTCACCTGGACCGGGAACATTTATCTCAACAAGAGACAAACTATCTCCTCACGCATACTTTTATAACATCATCTCTATATGGTGTTATTCCAATGGATTTTCCCATCGCCGAACATCGCCTAGATTTTCAAACAAAACTTAAAATCAATGGAAAATCCTTAAAGCATTACTGGCGTGATGATTATGACTATTTCGTGAATGACAGGGAAATCATTATTTCACTTTTATCTAGTGAATTTGAAGAAGTTTTCAGCAAAGATAATAACAACTTGTGGATAAGTCTCTTGTTTTTAGAAGAAAAAGCCGGGAGCCTAAGAAGTCATTCAACCATCTCTAAAAAGGGTCGCGGAGACTTTCTTAAAGCTTGTGCTCAGTACAATTGTCAAGACATTCAAGATCTTAGAAACCTTGATTTTAAAGGATTCACCTTCAGTGAAGAGCAATCAAATTGCCATAAACTTGTCTATATCAAAAAAGAGGCCTAGGCCTCTTTTTGATGTTTATCCCCATGCCTGGATTTTATTCACAGGTTGTGGATAAGTGTGAGGATAAATCCTACTTATTTAGACTTAGAGCTATTTTTAATTATCTTAAAAATAGCTCTTCTTAGATAAGTTTATCTCGACTGACCTGCTCGAAGGTTTGGGCACCATCATTTAGTTTTGACCAAATCACCACACAATTACGTTTCAAAGATTCTTGGACATCTATGATTCTTTGATTTGAGGATCCTCGAAACTGCAACATGAGATTTTTTTTAGTGATGTCGAAGCGACCATCCACCAAAATATCAATTAAGGACAGTAGCTCTAACTTATCGGGTGTTTCTTCCATCATTTCCTCCCAAGTATAACCAGTCCATGACCAAATATCTTTTTTGGGCAGTTCTTTTCGAATCCGTTTAATGAGTGGCAACAGTATGCCAGTGTTTAAAAAGGGTTCCCCACCTAAAAGTGTCAAACCTTGTACATAGGGTTGAGCTAAATCAGTCATAATTTGCTCTTCTAGCTCCTTGGTATATGGCATTCCAGCATTAAACGACCAAGTTGCAGCATTATAACAGCCTTTACAGTGAAACATACAACCTGATACATAGAGAGAATTACGCACGCCCTCTCCATCAACAAAATTGAATGCTTTATAATCGATAATGCGCCCCTTACTGAGTTCGTGTGATTGCCACTCCTTTGGTTTTGGATTATTCCAGCATTTCTCTGACATCTGCTTTTACCTCTGTTTTATCCAATAACGTTCTGTCTCCCCCTGAACATCTTCTAAAAGACCACCATTTGCCAAAATTACCGACCTACTAGCGCTATTATTAACCTTGCAAGTAACAAGGATAGCGTCTATATTCTTCCCATGTGCAATGGTAATGGCTTTACGCAACATCTCCTTAGCAAAACCTTTGTTTCTCTGACTAGGTCGAACAGAATAGCCAATATGTCCTCCTGAGGCTCGCAAAGCATCTGTCAATCTTAGTCGTAAACTCAAGAAGCCAATAGCTTTCTTTGTTACTTGGTCAAAGGCTACAAATTGGATGGATGGGGCAAAGTGACTTGGAATCCCAATTCCTTGCTCAATTCTTTCATTATTTTCAAGCCAATTGTCATAGTTAAACTCTTGAGGGTTCCAAAAACCTCCATCATGCGGTGAGTCGAAATCATCGAATTCTCGCATCATCTCTACTATCGTTTCCTTATCTTCATAAGTTGGACGTCGTAATTCCATCAAACTCCTCCTAATGTGGCAGGTTTAGGTCTAAAATACCACTTGTCTCCTCTGAACTTACAATTTGCTGGCAAATCCAATGGCTCATCAAAGTCAGTTCATTGTTGACAGGGTTGACACCATTTTTAATTGCATCTATGAAAGCATTAATAATCGACTCGAAGCCGCGTTTGTATAAGGTAGTATCCCAAGCTGAAAAACTAATTTGTTCCTGATGATTTCCCTTGAAAACTGTTAATTGATCTAGGTTTTCAAGATGCATTGTCTTCTCAGGTCCCTGAACTTCCATCACTTCTCGACGACACCCCGACTGAAGGTTCATCGTAGCTATAATCACTGTGTTCTTAGTCTCTATATTTACAACTACTTGACAAACTTTTTCTCCCTCTAACTGATAAGAAAAAGAGCCAGTTTCAGGCTTTTCCTCTGTTAAAAACAAGGCTGTATCAAGAGGGTGGATAAAAAAATCAAACACTTTAAAAATTAATTCTCCAGGTTTGTTGCTATCATCTTTCTCGACTAAAACTTTACGCTTAGTTGACATAGTTGACAACTCCTTTACACCAGGAGCGAAACGCCGGTTAAATCCTGCCATTAGAAAGGTTCGGTTAGCCTCTGCCAGAGCATAAAGCTCCGCTACTTCCTGATATGATTCAGATAAGGGTTTGTCCATATAGACAGCGATTCCTTTTTCTAAGAATAATGCGGCTATTTGGAAATGTACTTTTGTCGCAACGTGAATAAAAACACCGTCTAGAGCTACATTAACCAAGTCTTTATAGTCATTGTAAACTACTGAATGTGGAAAAAGAGCATCCACATCTCTTAGAGTAGCCTGCTGGCGTGTTGATATATGCCACTCAATACCACCTAGCTGGCGCATATAAGGGAGATAAGCCTTTTGGGCAATCTTCCCTAAACCAATAATGCCAAGTTTTAACATTAACTCCTACTTTCTAGCCGCTTATTTTTGAGATTGCTTTTTAGCTTTCTCTAGAAATTGAGCTTTTAAATCTTTGACCTTATCTTTTTTGCGTCCATTCTGTTGTAACTGTTTTTCGTGGAATCTTTCTACTTGCTGCATTCCTTTATAATCTAATTGATACTTTCCCATTGTCTACTCACTTTCTTTGCTGATACTATTAGTTAAATAAAAGATTGCCTACCCTAAGCAACCTTTTAAGCATAACATCATTTTTTTAAATTGCTAGTCTCATTATTTTTATACACCTGGATACTTAATAGTTGATCCATTCATATGCTTCACCCGTGCTGATATTTCTTTATGACGACCCTTAACCATTGGGCGAGCTTGAGGGTTGCCTAAATAACCACAAGTACGTTTGACAACATCGACTGTCTTAGGATCATTATTGCCACAATTAGGACAAGCAAAGCCACGTTCAGTTGGTGTAAAGTCTCCTTCAAACTGACATTGATAACATTTATCAATAGGGGTATTGGTCCCTAGATAACCAACACGATCATACGCATAATCCCAAACAGCTTCTAAAGCTTTAGGATTTTGTTGCAATACTGGGTACTCACAGTAATGAATGAACCCCCCAGATGCTCCGGCTTCTGGATAGACCTTCTCAAAGTCTAACTTTTCAAAAGGTGTTGGATTTTTACGCACATCATAGTGGAATGAATTCGTATAATATTCTTTATCTGTAATATTTTCAAGTATTCCAAATTTTTCAATATCTAAGCGGCAAAAGCGATCTGTCAGGCTTTCTGATGGTGTAGAATAAACAGAGAAATGGTAGCCATAGCTATTTGACCACTCTTCACAAGCTGATTTCATAACTTTAATGATAGCTACAGTAAAATCTTTTGCTTCTGAATTATCTTCCCAGTCCCCACCATAGAAAACAGATGCTACTTCATAAAGACCAATATAGCCTAAGGATACCGTTGCGCGACGGTTTTTGAAAAGTTCATCAACACTATCAGTCTTATTTAGACGTTTGCCAAAAGCACCATATTGATAAAGGATTGGTGCATTTGCAGGGGTTGCTTCCTTAACTCGCTCAACACGATAGACCAAGGCATCTTTACCAATAGTGAGCCTTTCTTTAAAAAGTTCCCAGAATTTTTCCATATCACCATTTGATTCTAGGGCAATCCGTGGTAAATTCAAAGTCACAACACCCAAATTCATACGTCCAGATGTAACATCTTGTCCCTGCTCATCTTTCCATCCTTGAAGGAAGGAACGACAACCCATAGGTGCTTTAAATGATCCTGTCAAGTCAATAATTTTGTCATAAGATAGCATATCAGGATACATGCGTTTTGTAGCACATTCTAAGGCTAGTTGCTTGATATCGTAATTAGGAGAATCTTCTTCTAGATTTAAGCCACGTTTTAAGGTGAAAATTAGTTTTGGGAAAATCGCTGTTCGATGCTCACTCCCTAAACCTTTAATACGTATCTCTAGAATGGCTTTCTGAATCTCTCGCTCAAACCAAGATTCTCCTAAACCAAAACCTAACGATGTAAATGGTGTTTGACCATTAGAAGTAAAGAGAGTGTTAATCTCATATTCCAAAGACTGCATTGCATCATAGATATCTTTTTTAGTTTTTTCAAACGCATATTCTTCACGCTTTTCCGCAACTACCCATTTTTCAGCATCAGCCATGTGTTTCTTGTAATTCAACTCAGCATATGGAGCTAAAAACTCATCAATACGATCTGCTGTACATCCCCCGTACTGACTTGAAGCAACGTTAGCAATGATTTGAGAGATTTGAGCCGTTGCAGTTTGGATAGATTTTGGACTCTCCACTTCGGCATTACCGATTTTGAATCCTTTAGCTAACATCCCTTGAAAATCAATTAAACAGCAATTTGTCATCGGAGTGTAAGGACTATAGTCCAAATCATGATAATGAATGTCTCCTTTTTGATGAGCGTTTGCAACATGGGGAGGTAACATTTTAAGACCAATAGACTTACCCACTATACCAGCTGTTAAATCTCTTTGCGTATTAAAAACATCACTATCTTTGTTAGCATTTTCGTTAACCACCGATTGGTCTTTTTGTAACAGTTTATCAATGGTAAAATTAATATCAGTTGCTTGAGAACGAGCAAAATCACGCTGTGTTCTATAATTAATGTATTCTTTTGCTATAGCATATTCATTTGCTGATAATAATTCATGCTCCACAATATTTTGAATTTCATAAATTTTAACATTCTTAGGGAAACGATCTCTAATTTCAGCTACAACACGTTCTGAAATAGCCTCTAACTTTGCTTCAACCAAGGGGGACATTGGGGTTACTTCCATACTAGCCTTTAACAAAGCACTATAGATTTTAGTTGTGTCAAAAGACACTAAACGACCATCACGTTTTATCACTTTTATATCCGGTTGAACAACTAATGTTTCTTTTTCATGTGTCATCTTGTCATTTCTCCTTACTTGGACTATTATATCACTCCATTCAAAAAAATCAATATGTTGTGTTAATAAATTTTTAATAACACAACATATTGATTTTCAACTTATTTTTGCTGATAAATGTGAAAGCTTGTTATATCAGTTTTAGTGATTAATCGATAGTCTCGCTTAAGCTGTTTCTTTAGCGTTTTTGGTAATGGACAATTCTTATTCACAATAATATATTGAGCTCTATTTTGAAGTAGTTCATCAATCAAGATACGTTTATGCGCCGCCTTCTTAACATTAACAGAGGGAGAGGCAAATTGTGAAGCGGCTTTCCGCTGACTTTCTAAATAGATTTGCGAACTGCTATCCCATACGTAAATTTTATCTGACTTTGCTATGTGTCCCTTGATATAGCTAACAACCTCTTGTCTTCCTTGATTGAGATGATTTTGATAACGATATTGTTGTATCGCCAAAGCAAGAGACAAAGTAATGACAATAAGAGGTAGATAATAGGTTTTTTTGAAATAAAGATTGATAATAGCCAGCAGACCATTTGGCTGTCTTCTTACTCGGCGATGACTACGTATTTTCTGAGACGCATGATAAAGTTGACCAAATGGTGCGGTAATCAAAAATAAGCTAAAAGGTAATAATGGTAAAAGATGATATGGGTAATAATCACCACTTAAACCAGCAATAATAAGATAAATCATAATTGTAGCGAGAAGAGGATACTTAATATAAGCATCTATTTGTTCTTCTTTTCCTTTTATAGAGGAAGCCAAACTATAAAAGAAGCCGATACCCCCTAAAAAACCAAAATAAACCAAAAAAGAAAGAAAAATCGGCAAAGTCCCAACTCTAAAATAAGAAAATTGATACAAAACGGCTTGAGACAAGTACGGGCTTAAAATTTGTAAATTTAAAATAAAATAGCCAACAACATAGAAGACCAAGAGGAGTCCTAATATAATGGCTAATAATTGGTAGAAACCTCTTGCGAAATGTCTTAATCTAGAATTATAGCTTATGATAGCTAAGGTAACTATAAACCAAAAAACTAGTGTCCTAGGTTCTAAGAGCATAGATAGTGCAGCTGCAATTCCAAATAAAATAAAGGCCTCATCCTTGGTTAATCCAGCAAAATATTTTGTCAAAAACCAAAGCGTTACCAAGACAAATGGCATTGCGAATTGAATAGGATAGATACCCCCAAAACCTAGGCTAGCAAGCAAAATAAAATAGAGTATCGTAAAAGCCAATGAAATTTTACGATTTGCTGTTACAAACTGAACCAATTTATAAAAATAAATTCCGGCCATATAGAATGCCACTACTTCCATGAAAACCAACCACCAAGTTGAGCATAAATAATAGCTTAAAGCTATTAAGACAAAGTAAAGCATTCCTCCGGTTGTAAAAATATCACTGTAGGGAATTTGTCCTTTGGTTAACATCATCCCAATGTAAAGGTTTTGGTTTTGTAATGGGTTTGCCCAATGCGTCAATAAAGGATTGGCCACACTAAAAAAAGCTACTAAAAAACTGATTATTAGAATATAAATTTTATGTAAACCTGGAACCTTTGTTTCGTACTTTGTTGTATGAATAGTTGGACCATCATCAACCTGAAAATCCTTTGTAGTTGCAGTAGTATTATCAGTCATTTGACTCACTTATTTTCTCCTTGAAATGTCATACAACAAGTATATCAGATTATAACATTTAGTCAATTTGAAGTTCTAAAGCCATAGCTACCAAGCTATTTTTAGGAAAAATAAAAGACCCAAAGGGCCTATTATCATTCTTCGTCTAAAAAGCTGTTAAAGACTTCTTCAATCATGTCCCATTCAGCGTCAGAATCTTCAGGGATTGGTTGTAAGTCACCTTCAGTTCCATCTTCGTTTTCAGTGAATGAGTAGGCTTGAATTTCAATCTCTCCAGATTCATCCTCTTCAGAACCAGCAGGTACGAGTAGAACATAATTCTTTCCAAATTCTTCTTTTCCATCAATGGTTAATAAAATTTCGAACAATGATTCATTTCCTTGTTCATCAACAAGTGTAATAACTTCATGTTCATGGTCATGATCGTGATTGTGTCCCATTTTTTTCTCCTTAATTAATAGGTTCTATCTAAATAATTTTGCAAAATAAGTTGTGCAGCAAGTTTGTCAATAACTTTTTTGCGCTTGCCCCGACTAATATCTGCTTGTTCAATTAGCATTCGTTCAGCTTCAACAGTTGTCAATCGCTCATCTTGGTAGACAACTGGAATCTTGAATAGTTCTTGTATTTTTTGACCATAGGCTTGGCTTGCTTCCACCCGAGGACCACTGGTATTATTCATATTCTTTGGTAAGCCAACAACAAATTGTGAGACATCATACTGCGCTACCAACTCACTGAGCCGATCAAAGCCAAAAGCTTGGTTGTCTTCATCAATCTTTATAATTTCGAGACCTTGAGCAGTAAACCCAAGTGGGTCACTGATGGCAACACCTACGGTTTTTGAACCAACATCCAAACCCATTATTCTCATTTAACGTCAATCCCATTTCCTTGTAAATAATAGCGGACAAGTTCTTCTACAATTTCATCACGTTCATATTTACGGATTTGATTTCTGGCATCATTATATCTCGGAACATAAGCAGGGTCTCCACTTAACACGTAACCAACGATTTGATTAATTGGATTATAACCTTTTTCCTCTAAAGAATGGTAAACAGCAGTAAGTGTTTCACTAATTTCCTTTTTATCCCCATCGTCTAATTTAAAGCGGACTGTTTCATCTGTAAATCCCATACTTACACCTTCTTTCTAAACTAAGTGCTATGATATATTATAGCTTATTTTTTGATAATTAACAAGAAATCTAGTTATTAGAGCATAAAAAAAGCTCCTAAACAGAGCTTTTTACAGGGCAGCACGCAAACGTGCTTCTGTATTTTCAATATTACGAATAGAGCGTGGCAAGAAAGCCCTAATATCATCTTCTTTATAGCCAACTTGAAGGCGTTTATCATCAATCAAAATAGGACTTTTGAGAATACGAGGATTGTCCTGAATCAAATCAATAACTTCACTAACACTTAATTCTTCAATATCACAGTTTAGTGCCTTTGCATAACGGTTTTTAGATGAGACAATGCTCTCAACACCATTTTCTGTTTTTGAAAGAATTTCCAAAATTTCTTCTTTTGTTAAAGGTTCTTTTCCTAAATTCTGTTCTTTATATGGGAGCTTGTGACCATTTAACCAAGTTTTGGCCTTTTTACAGCTCGTACAACTTGAAATCGTATAAATTTTTATCATGTTGTTCTCACTTTCTATCTCGTGATACGATAATTGTAACATAGATCAAAAACTTGAACATAGGTCTCCGGACCTATTTTTTGTCATTTTTGGCCTTTTCTCCCCTATTTTTTTGTGAATCTTTTCCCATTACTAAGATGTTGTAAGCGCTTTTTTGTTTTTAAACTCTCCTATCTACTAACAGGTTTACCCTTAACTACTCTAAATGTTTTGTTAATTCTATATTCCCTTTACTCTTATCGTGTCTAGAACTTCTCCCCTTCATTCCAGCTTATTGAGAGGACCTTAATCAAGAAGAAGATTCTATTTTCAACAAGTCCATAGCTTCCATATTTTAGAGTTTGTTTTTTAATTACCCCCCTGAGTTGGTCTTGGTAACCTATTTTTATCTAATATTAAGCAAAAAAGACCCTAGGGCCTTTTCCTTAATCTTCAATTTCAATAGCATCATCTAACTCAAGAACGAGCTCATCAGTACTTTGATTCGATGTCGTCTCCATAATGTCTTCTTGCTCTAAGTCATCTTCTAAGAGACCTACTTTCACACGTACCTTATGATCAATTTCTTCAAAGATATCAGGGTGATCGGCCAAGAATTTTTTAGCATTCTCAGAACCTTGTCCGATTTTTTCGCCATTATAAGAGAACCAAGCACCCGCTTTTTGAATAACATCTAAATCTGAAGCAATTTTAATCAACTCACCTGTGCGTGAAATACCTTCTCCATACATAATTTCCACTTCGGCTACCTTAAATGGCGGAGCAACTTTATTTTTAACAACTTTGATTTTAGTTTCTTTCCCTATGTTACTATCTTTTTGTTCACCAGTACCTTTAATTTGTGTATTTCCACGAACATCCAATCGAACAGAAGAGTAGAATTTCAGCGCTCGACCACCAGGCGTTGTTTCTGGATTACCAAACATAACTCCAACTTTTTCACGTAACTGGTTAATAAAAATGGCAATCGTTTTAGTTTTATTGATAGAGGCCGAAAGTTTACGCATGGCTTGACTCATCATCCGAGCCTGCAAACCAACGTGGCTATCCCCAATATCACCATCAATTTCTGCACGTGGCACTAAGGCTGCAACCGAATCCACTACTACCAAATCAACAGCACCAGAGTCAATTAATTTACCTGCAATTTCAAGCCCTTGCTCTCCAGAGTCTGGCTGCGACAGCAGCAACTCATCAATGTTAACACCTAAAGAAGCGGCATACGCAGGATCCAAGGCATGTTCAGCATCAATAAAAGCAGCAATTCCACCTTCTTTTTGAGCCTGAGCAACTGCATGGAGAGCAACAGTTGTTTTACCTGATGATTCTGGCCCATAAATTTCGATAATACGGCCCTTAGGATAGCCACCCGCTCCTAAAGCAATGTCCAAAGCAAGGCTTCCAGAGCTCATAACTTGTACCTTTTGCTCTGCCCTTTCTCCGAGACGCATAACTGCACCTTTTCCGAAGTCTTTCTCAATATTTTTTAAAGCATCATCTAAAGCTTTACGACGATCATCGCCAAATTTTTTGGTAATTTCTTCTGTTTTCTTCACTTTTTTTGCCAATTCATTCTCCTCTTCACGGGAAAACCTTAAAAACGACTCCACAAACGGTCATTTTTATTATTTCCACACTTAATATATTGTATCAAATTTCAACTTTTTAATAAAGTTTTTCGGACCAAATTAAAAGCATGTAGCGTTGCTATATAACGAATATCAGAACGGCTTCGTTCACCAACTATTATTTGAATAGAATCTGTTTTCTCCTCTGTCGAAATACCAATAAAAACAGTCCCCGCCGGATGGCCCTCTAAGGAATCTGGTCCTGCAACACCGGTCAAACTAATTCCTATATCCGACTCAGTTAACAAGCGTGCTTTCTCGGCCATTGCTTGGGCTGTATAGTGGCTAACCACTCCATTAGCTTGTAAGTCAGATAGGGGAATATTCAACATCCTCGACTTTTCTAACATACTGTATGTCACAAAACCACCTGAGAAAAATTCAGATATCCCAGCAAAATTAGCCAAGGTCGCCTGAAAAAGTCCAGCTGTTAAACTCTCAGCTGCAGTAAGTTTTTTCTTTTTTTTCTTGAGTAACTCGACAACTTCCTTTGATAAACTATTGTCTTCACCATAGCCATAAAAAAACTGACTTAAAGGAATACCTTCCATCGATAGTGTGGCTAAGATAGCTTTCTCAAGTGCGTCAAGCTTTTGATCAGCCTCTATCGTTCCGGAAGCCTTAGTTGATAGACGGAGAGTTACTTCACCTATCTTGGCATATGGCGCAATTGTGGGATCCGTCTGCTCAGAGATGATATTCCCTAGAACAGTGACTAGTTGACTTTCGCCAATACCAAAAAAACGTAATACGCGCGAATAAAGTTTTGTCTGAGTCACAGTCAGTATAGGCAACAACTGTTGATTTACCATTGGTATTAATTCAGAAGGTGGTCCGGGTAGAACAACATAAGAAACACCGTTACTTTCCACTAATCCTCCGACTGCTAGCCCCGTAATATTTTGAATAGGAATTGAACCCTCAATCAACTGTGCCTGCCTCTCATTATTAGCAGTTCGTGAACTTTGTGATCGGGAAGCAAAAAAGCTATCCAATTTATCTCTAGCTTCTTCGTCAAAAATCAAATCACGGTCCAAGAAACTTGCTAAGGTTTGCTTCGTTAAATCATCGTCAGTTGGTCCAAGTCCACCACACAAAATAACAAGATCGCTACGTTTACTAGCAAGGGAAAGAACTTCTAGCAATCGTGCTTTGTTATCACCAACAGCTGTTTGAAAAAAAACATCAACTCCTATCTCTGCCATTTTTTCTGATAAAAACTGAGCATTGGTATTGAGAATTTGACCAGTTAAGATTTCTGTACCTACTGTAACAATCTCCGCCTTCATTTAGTCACCTACTTATCTATTCGATATTTTCCTTCATTTTATCAAAAAAACTCCTAGCATTCTATGTACTGACCCCCAAAAGTTAGACATTATATTTTAAGTAAAGGATTTAGTGCTGTATTGTAAAAGAAAAACCGTTAATCATAACGGTTCTACTTATAAGCGCAATTCTCCTCATGATCATTAACCATTCCTGAAGCCTGCATAAAAGAATAGACGGTTGTCGGCCCAAGAAATTTAAAACCATGTTTTTTCAAAGTCTTAGCTAAGCTGATTGATAAACTTGTCTGAGCAGGAGCAGGATGGTCTTTATTGACAAGGTTGTCAACGGGTTTATGATTAACAAATTCCCACAGAAAATTAGAAAACGAACCATAGTCTTCTTGAATTTTCTGAACTGCTTTTGCGTTGTTGACAGTAGCTTCCAGCTTTAACCTATGGCGGATAATGGACGGATTCTGCAAAGCGTCAGCCATCTCTTTTGAGCTGAAGAGAGCCACTTTTTTAATATCATAGTTGTAAAAAACCTTGTTAAAAGCAGAGCGTTTCCTTAAAACCGTCAACCAAGATAGACCTGACTGATAACTTTCCAAACACAGCAACTCGAATAATTTTTGATCATCATAAATCGGCCTCCCCCATTCTTTATCATGATAATCGCAATATAGTGTGTTAGCTACAGGAACCCAGTGGCATCGTTGAACCATAAACTACCCCTTCATTAACATCTTCAAAGCTGACTTGATATATTGCTCAGCCGTTTCATCTGTACCTTCAAAGAAAGCCTTAATCTTCTTCAATTCTGTTGCTTTATAGCCTAGCGCCAAGAGGGCCTCGATAGCCTCATCAAGCTGTTGATTACTATTTCGTTTAGCTTGGCTCTGCTGCTGACTAGGCTCTGAACTATCCACAAATTTACCAGCAAGATCAAGAATCATTTGCTGTGCCGTCTTTTTACCAATTTTAGGAAACTTCATTAAATACTTAATATCGCTATTATCAATGGCTGTAACCAAGCCTTGGTTATCATCTACAGCAACAATGGCTAAAGCAGTCATCGGACCAATACCTGAAACAGAAATAAGTTTTAAAAAAATATCCTTTTCATCATCCGTATGAAAGCCAAACAAAACATGAGCGTCTTCTCTAATCACTTGGTGTAGATAAATAGTTACATTTTGGTTGACACTATCTGTAAAGCTATAAGGATTAGCCACATAAATAATATAACCTAAACCATTTGCCTCTACAACAATATATTTAGCAGTAATTTTTTTCAATTTTCCTTTAATATAGTCAAACATATTAAACCTTTTCCTTCTGTTTCGCAGCTAAAATGATGAGGTACAGACCCACTATCGCAATAAGTAAAAAAGAGACTTGAACACCAATGAGCCCAGTGAAATGGCTGAGTGATACTATTAGACCTGCTAATACTGCTCCCAAAGGTTGCGTCATAGAAATAAATCCTGTGTAGGATCCAATTTTTGATTGATCCATCATTTCTGCTCTTAGCACCTGATTCGCCGGAACATTTATCATTTCACCTATAGTAAAGATAATAACTGCAATGATAATACCTGTAAAGTGATTAAATGAAAAAGCCAAAAACATTCCAACCGTAAAAATACCTGAACCTAAAATCAACTGCTGCAATAACGGCCACCTTTCAGTCAATTTATTCGATAATGTCATCAGAGTTACAATCAAAATCGTGTTAGTGAAAACCATGATAGACAACATCTTAGCGCCCGTAATCTGAAACCCAAAAACTCTTGTTTCCTGAAAGGCAAGCTTTAAATGAACAGGTACAAAATTATCCATTTGTAACCAAATACTTGAAAAGAGAATCGATCCTAAAGTGAAAATAAGAAAGGGCTTGTCTTTGAAGACTTCTTTGTAGTTTCGGAAGGTCCCACCAAGGCCTCGATTATGGACAAAGGAATGATCCTCTGGCTTGGTTTCATCGAAATAGAAATAAGCAATTAGGAAACAAAGAATGTTAACGAGAAAAAGGGCGATCAATAAGTCAAGAAAATAATGATCGTAGAATAAGCCTGACAAACCTGCACCAAGCATAACAGCAATATTAATAAACCAATAATTAATAGTATAAACAAATTTCCGATTATTCAAATCAGTTAAATCAATCAGCATAGCTTCATACGCTGGAGCATAAAAACTAGACGCAAGTTCTACTAGTAGGATGCCGAGGAACATCAAATCTGGCATAACATGGTTGGGCACGTTCGCTACAATCGTTAAAAGCCAACCAATGGTCGTTCCAATAGAACCATAAATAACTACCTTTTTGCGTCCAATTGCATCAGACAAATGGCCTCCATATAAACTTCCTAGAAGACCAGCAAAACTAGTCACGATCATCAAAAATCCCGTCCACAGTGTGCCAAAATAAGTAGTGTAGTACATGGCCATAAATGGAAAGATACTACTTCCAAGAGTAATCGTTACAAACCGAACCAGTTGCCTAATTTGGATTTGTCTAGATAAATTAAAAAATTCCTTCATAAATTTCTTCCTAATATTTTCCTAAATCTCTCAAACTAGTATGATTTTCTTGAATACGACGGAACATTTTTTCCATATCTGATTTACTAAAGTGAATCAAAACTGGACGCCCATGTGGACAGTTATAAGGATTCTTACACTGTGCCAATTGTAATAACAACTGTCTCGCAGAATAATCATCCAAAGTATGATTAGCTTTGATCGATTTTTTACAGCTCATCATAATAGCCAGTTCAGCACGATAGTTCTTAATGGAGACCTCCTGAGTCAAAAGTAACATATCACACATCTCATAAATCCCAGCTTCGATCTCACTTTCTTTCATCCAAATAGGGTGCTCCCGCAAAATAAAGGTATTCTGACCGTATGGCTCTAGGTAGATCCCCACATCATTTAAAAGAGACATCTTTTCTTGCAAAGTCAAAAAATCAGAGCCAGAAAATTCAAACAAATAGGGTACAAGCAGTTGCTGTAAACTACTGTCAACTTGTCCAATTTTCTCACGATAATATTCATACTTAACCCGTTCTTGAGCTGCATGTTGATCAATAATGAAAAGCCCATCTACTCCTTGAGCAAAGAGATAAGTACCGTGCATTTGTCCAAAATAGTCTAATTCTGGAAATACTGACGCTTCCTCATTTTCCAAACGTTCCACAACTTGTTCCAACTTGTGCTTATTTTTAAAAGTCAAATCAGAATGGTCTCCGGTTAGCTCTTCTATCTCTGGGCGACTAGCATGCTTAACAGCAGGCGATGATGCTTCAACTGGCGCCTCTTTCGCTAAGTTGACAGATTTGTCAAGCTCAGATCGGTCAGAATAAAGCGGAGTCTTAGCTTCGCTAACGTCATTCTTTTCGACAAAAAAATCATTTTCATACGGATCATAGTAAAGTTTACGACTCTGTAAAGGCAGGCGTGTCTGCTCTATTTTTGGCAAAGATCGGGTGCTTGATTTTGCCAGGTTTTCCAAGGCATCAGGAATTAAATCTTGGGATTTTAAACTTTCTGCAATAGCAGTACTAATCAAAGCCATTAATTCTCTTTCCTTAGAGATACGGACTTCTTGTTTTGTCGGGTGGACATTGACATCGGCAAGATAAGGGTCAATTTGAATATCAATAACCACAATCGGAAAACGCCCCACCATTAATTTGGAACCATAGCCATCTAAAATCGCGCGGTTAAGCAAAAAATTTTTGATATAGCGACCATTAATTAAAATGGTAATATAATTTCGATTTGCCCGAGTCAGCTCTGGTAAACTAACATACCCGCTGACGTCAAAGTCTAAATCCGCATTTGCTATTTCTATCATTTTTTTAGCGGTTTTTAGGCCGTAAATACCTGCAATAGCTTGTTTCAATTGACCACTTCCAGAGGTTCTAGTCATTTCTCGCCCGTCAGATATGAGAGTAAAGGCTATTTCAGGATGTCCTAAACTTAAACGATTAATAACATCAACAATATGAGCCAATTCTGATTGGAGGCTCTTCATGTATTTTAGACGCGCTGGTGTATTATAAAAAAGGTTTTCAACTCTTATTCGAGTTCCTACAGGCATCGAAATAGTTTCTTGCCCTTCAATCTTACCACCACGCATGAAAAGTTGGCTGCCATACTCAGATTCTTCTGTGGCTGAGGCAATGGTCAGTTCACTAATAGAAGCAATTGAGGGTAATGCCTCTCCTCTAAAACCAAGTGTTCTAATGCGAAAAAGATCACCTTGATTTTTTATTTTACTGGTGGCATGACGAAGGATACTCATCGGTAAGTCTTGCTCTGACATGCCTTCACCATTATCAGTGATTGTTATCGATTTTAAGCCTGATTCTTCAATATCAATGGTAATCTGACTACTTTTCGCATCAATGGCATTCTCTACCAATTCTTTAACGACACTTGCTGGACGCTCAATAACTTCCCCAGCTGCAATCTGATTGGCGAGAATTTCTGGTAATTCAATAATTTTAGTCATTCATTTGTCCTCGCATTCTTATGGACTATTATAACATAAAAGAAAAAGCACATTTGTGCTTTCTTTACTTATGGTAAATGATGAGTCCAGCCTCCGTATCCTCTGCCATAATAGGTAGTTTAAGATATTTGATTCCCAATAGATAACAATAATAAAAATCCCCAACACAACCTCCAGCATGTAGTGCAGCAAGCATAATGTATAAAAATGGCGATAATATTTCTAAGTAATATAGAAGAGTTAATCCAGAAGTAATAAAAATAAACGGAGCCATACTAATCCAAATCATCTGCATTCGCGAATAACAACTATTTGGAGAGATGCAATAAACCACCATATTTTTAGGGTTAACACCGAATTTTATTTTTCCTTCTGGCTGAAAAAACTTAAAGAAAATTCCATGTATTCCTTCATGTACTACTAGGAGGAAAATGATTAAACCAGTCGTTAAGAGAAGAGACGCAAAATTAAAGTCAATACTACCACTTCGAAAAGATTTGATTACATCTGCTATACGGGTAAAAAAGTATAGAAAGCACAAGAATAGCAAAATGGAAAAGAGATTTAAAACTATAAGCAGTCTCTTATTACTAGTCACGTTTACTTCTTCTAAGATTTTCATTTATCCTCTCCGTTTAGGGAAACTATCCTTCTTTTCTCTATCTTAGCATATCTTTCTTAGATTGGAAAATAGTCTTTGAACAAAATGTTGTTGATGCGTTTACTAATACTGTTAACAGCTTTATCTTACCTTGCTTTACCTTAGTAGCTGACAAAATTGACAGTCTATATTTCCAAAATTTTATCACAGAACAATAACTAGAAATACCTTTTTAAAGAGTATGGAACGCTCCTTATTCACACTATACATTTTGTTTAAAATATGTATCACAACCATATCAACTACAAGAATGCAACAACATGGTTCCAGTGTATTAGTGATAGTATCCAAGTCCAGCTATGTAACGTTATAGAATGGTTATATAGCTTGCCTCCTCTATTTTTTATAAAGGAGGTTCTCATACTAAGTTAACCTGCTTTTCTTAATCAAATCATTTAAACCATTCGTTTCCTTTATTTTTACCTTTAAATTAACCCATTATCAGTTTTCAGACGTCATAGAGAGTTAAGAGAGTATCTTATAACTTACCAATATCCTAATCCAGCTGAACTATTTAGAAATTAAAAAAGTAGTGTTTGTTAAGGTCAAATGGTTAAATCAATGAGTTTCAAAATAAGATTACGACATGCCATTTTTCTAAAAGGCTATGTCACAGCAAGTTAATTTTACCTAAAAATTAATATTAATATTATCAAAAAGTCATTTTTAACACATATAATAATTTTTTAATTAATAAAAAATCAAGGATTTTACTTAATTTAAAATTTTTGAACTTTTTTTGTAGGTGTTTATATGCTGTTTTTTATTAAAATAATTATTTTAAAATTAGATTATAATTATTTTTTATCATGGTAGATCCTTTTGTTAAGGAGTTTACGAAATTAATTATATTATAATATTTCTATCTATTTATTTGATTGGTTACCAAAAAATAAATTTACTAAATTCTTCATTTTCAAAAATAATGGTTTTCAAAAAATATTAGAATTAGAGTATACTACTTAAGTTGGAAAAAAATGGAAAATGGGAGAATAAATGAAAATGATAAATCGTAAGTATAAACTAAGGAAACTGTCGATTGGACTCGTTTCAGTAGGAACTGTATTTATGACAACAGCAGTAGCAGCGCAAGAGAGTGTTAATAGTAACAGTACTGACTCAGCTCAAATAACTGCGAGCAACACTATTGATACGCCTAACAACTCTTTAAATAACGATTCTGCAGAAGTAAGTAAGACAGAAAATAACGTGACCTCATCTTCTTTAGAAACTACGGAAAAAGCAAAAGAAAATTTAGACGAGCCTCAACCCCTCACCTCTACTCAATCCAACTCGAACAACACTGTAACTTCAAATACAGAATCATCAGAAACAACGTCACCCCAAGGCGCTACGAACGATGTGGAAAAGGTAGACGTGACATCTGAAACCATTGAGGTTGCTACCTATAAGGTAGATAATGAGCAATCAGATCTTACAGTTACCGATGGTGAGGGCACTGATAAACTTATCAAAAACCGCGACGGTAAAAATCGTGACATTTTTAATATTCATCGCGAAGTAATCGACAATCAAGATGGTACTCTTAACGTTACATTAAGCCTTAATCCCAAAGAAATCGATAAAGGGGCAGAAGTGATTGTTCTTTTAGATACTTCACAAAAGATGACCCAGGAAGATTTTAAAACTGCTAAAGAAAATATCACAAAATTGGTTAATACTTTGACCGATAAATCCCACCCCCACAATGCTCGCAACTCAATACGTCTAATTAATTTTTACCGTAAAGTTAATGATCCGATTGAACTAACAACAGAAAATGTCAATAATACCCTTGACCAAGTTTGGAAAAACGCCAAAGAGGATTATGACTGGGGAGTTGATCTACAAGGAGCTATTCATAAAGCCAGAGAAATATTTAACAAAGAAAAACAATCTGGTAAACGTCAACATATTGTCCTATTTTCTCAAGGAGAAGCGACTTTTAGCTATGATATCAAGAATAAAAGCGATGATAAGCATGTGAAGCAAAACAGAGTAAATGAAAAAATTACAACTTCTAACCCTCTTTTTCCTTGGCTTCCTGTCTTTAACCATACTAATCAAAATGCAGATATGATTAAGGACCTTAAACAATTTGCAACATTGGCTAAGGAATTAGGTGTAAACGGACTATCTGACATTGATACCTTACTTAATACTGCTGGCATTGGAAGCGTTCTGTTAGGAAACGTACTGGGAGGAGGCAGTTTAACAGAATACCTTACACTTAAAGAATATGATTCTAAAGCATTAAATGAGAATCAATTTGATTATAAAACACGCATCGGTGAAGGCTACTATCATCATAGCTTTTCTGAGAGAAAAACTAAAGATATGCCCTACAAAAACAGCCTTCCAGGCCATCTCGATAAATTTTTCAAAAAAGATAATGAAAGTGCAAAAACTTGGTTTGAAAGCATTTTGGATGCAGTTTCATTAACCGATTATTATAATCAAGCCAAAAAAGATGCCCTCTTGAAGGTTTTAGAATATCTCTTCTACAAGCGTGAGTATATCTATTATAATCATAACCTTTCTGCTCAAGCTGAAGCTAAACTGGCAAGAGATGAAGGTATCACTTTCTATTCCTTTGATGTCACCGATCCTAACCGTGTTACCAACCAACATGAAACCGATAACCATAGTGAAGCATATGCTAAATATTTAAATACAAAAGCAAAAGAAGCAAAGGAGACTTCGGAAAAACGTAACAAGAAATTTGATAGTTACTTGAAGTCAATGTCTGAAAACAAAGATTTTTTGAAAGATGTTAATAATCCAGATAAATTCAAAGATATACTGAAAAACATTACAATCAAAGACGAATTTACAGATAAGGTTAATGTTGAAAAAGAGTCTTGGCAATTCCATTCGCTCACTGGCAATAGTAAACCCAAAAACACTGTTGAACACAAGTCTGCTAATCCTGGTGGTTGGTTCTCTAGCTCAACAAAAGAAAGCCTCACTTGGACCATTTCTAGAGATGAGCTGAAGAAAGCTTTTGAGGAAAATCAACCATTAATGCTGACTTATAAGTTGAAAATTGATAAAGAAAAATTTAAAGGCAATATTCGGAAAAAACGTGACCTCTCTTTACTGAATAGTAAAGAAGCTCGTAGTGAAAAAATTATATCCAACACTATTTCTTATACCATCAATGATCAAAAAGCTAACAAGCAAAAACTTGATGATGTTACTCTGACCTATTCTAAAGAAAAGCTTGTTAAGAAAATTGTTAATGAAACCAAACATGAAATCTTGACATTTAAGACTCAAGAGTTCCTTGACAATACGCTTCCACAGGGGCAAAAGGTCCTTGTTACAAAAGGTGAAAATGGTTCAATCACATCAGAATTTCAAAATACGTACCTTGGTGACAAATTGATAGATAGCAAGCTTCTGCTAAAAATCACTAAGAACCCTCGTCACGAAGTCATTAAAATTGGAACTAAGGTTGAAACACCAGCAAGTGAAGACCTAAATAATCAAAGTGTTCCTATTGTCATTACAGATCATACGCAACCAGATACAATTGAACAGCCTAGTTATACAACAACTACTGAAGATTTGGCCACTGAACGTGATCATTTAATTGTCGGTAGCCAAAGTGACCTTTTAGATAGTATAGAAGATACTCAAGTGGGTATGTCTGGATCAAATGAAGAGACAGTTATCGAAGAAGATACACATCCTAACCTTATCCTTCACTTCGATAATGAAGATCCTAATAGTGAGGCCGAGCTTCCACAGGATTCTACCGGTGAAAAAGATAATAATGAAGATTCCCAAATATCTATGTTAGAAGAAAATGAAAAAGTTAACCATCTTCTTCAGATCACAGATAAAACAACTGACCAGGTTCCTCCAATACTTACTGCTACAAGTGACAACCAACTTCCTCAAACTGGAGATAAGGAAAATAGCTGTGAAGCCTTCTTTACTATGACAGCATTAGCAATCATTGGAGCAGCAGGTCTTCTAAACAAAAAACGTCACGACAAATACCTTGACTAAAAGATAATAATGTAAGGAAAATTGCAGATATCTAACCGTCAAGTCATCCTGAATAGTCACTATCGTATACAGTAGATAATAAAAGATTCATGAGGAAATATGGTATTTACACTCTCTGAAGTCCTACCTGGCAGGGCTAAGTCCTTATAATCTTTACCCTCCCGTCAATACAGGAGGGTTTTCTTATCGTCGAAAAAGTAACCGTCAATCACTATTAGTCTCATCTTTTCAGCTTAACTTATGCATTATCAAAAAATTATATAAGCCTTTGATTAAAATCCTCACTTTACAGGGTTGTCAAGCTCCCAAAAAACCAATCCTCTGGATTGGTTTCAGATTGAAGAAAAAGTTCATTTTGGACAATTTCTTCAATCATTTTTCTTTATTATGAAAATCAAAAACTCTCAGAAACATTGGGAAATCAACATTTCTAAGAGTTTAATATTTTGTCATTTTACGCAAGTCTATTCAATTTTTTATTTTTAGGAATTTGTCTACGTTCTAAAACCAATCCTCTGAATTGGTTTTTTATAATTCTTTCTTTAACTCATAAAGAACAGTCATTGCTTCCATAGGAGTAAGATTCATGATATCAGTGGCTCTAAGTCTGTCAATAATAGCATCTTTAGAATCATTTGCAAAGAGGTCAAGTTGTTGACTATCACTGAACTCCTGAGCCACTTTTGTTGAAGTAGGGGCTAAGCTCCCTCCTTTTGAATTACCTTCTAGTTTTTCTAAAATGTGACTTGCTCTTGAAAGTAATCCCGCTGGGAGACCTGCAATTTTAGCAACATGAATTCCGTAAGACTTGTCCGCAGGACCTTCAGAAATTTTATGTAAGAAGGTTACTTCTCCTCCTTTTTCCAAAGTAGACACGTGGACATTTTGTAAACCTTGTAACTGACTTGACAGGGTTGTCAACTCATGGTAATGAGTAGCAAAGAGTGTTTTAGCCCCCACATGATTATGGATATGCTCAATGATTGATTGGGCTAAAGCCATCCCATCATAGGTGGCTGTTCCTCGTCCCAGCTCATCAAATAGAATAAGTGAGTCTTGACTAGCACGCTGAATAGCTTGATTAGCTTCCATCATTTCCACCATAAAAGTAGACTGACCTGAAATCAAGTCATCCGCAGCCCCTATCCGAGTAAAGATAGCATCAAATAATGGAAGATTAGCCTGCTCCGCAGATACATAGGATCCCATTTGAGCCATAATAATGGTCAAAGCTAGCTGACGCATATAGGTCGACTTCCCACTCATATTTGGCCCGGTGATTAATTGAATAGAAACTTGTTCTGTTAAACGAATACTGTTTGGAATATACTCCCGCACGCCCATTACCTTTTCAACGACCGCGTGACGCCCATCTATGATACTAACCTCTTTATCTTGATTAAAGCGAGGGCAAACGTAGTGATTCTGCTCTGCAACTTGAGCTAAACTTTGCAAGACATCTACGGTTGCAATGGCCTTGGCTAAGGCTTGTAATCGTGCAATATAAGTTTCCACCTGTGCTCGGACCCTCATGAAAATGTCATACTCCAACTGGGCTGATTCTTCACGCGCCTCTAGCATCTGCCCTTCAATTTTAGCCAGTTCTGCTGTGCCATATCGTTCTGAATTTTTCAGCGTCGCTTTTCTAAAGAAATGATCAGGAACTAGTGATAGATTAGAATTCGTCACATGGAAATAGTAGCCATCTTTTTTGTTGTAATCAATTTTTAGATTATTAATCCCACTGGCTTGGCGTTCCTTACCTTCAATATCAGCAATCCAACCGGTTCCTTCTTTCATCACCTTCCGATAGTGATCCAAACGCTCATCAAAGCCGGTCCTTATAATATTACCTTCACTAATGGTGGCTTGAGCATCTGGGTCAATAGCTGAGCGGATAAGGTTTTCTAGTTCTGGAATGGCATCAATTTGACCAACCAACTCTTCTAAGTCTGCGCTGGTCATAGACTCTAAAACAGCCTTAATATAAGGAACTTGAGCTAATGTCTGCCCTAATTGAAGGAGGTCCTTGGGGTTGACCTTCCCAAAAGAAACTCGACTGGACAAACGTTCAATATCATAGACCCCTTTTAAACTATCACTTAAATCTGCCCGCTCGATAAAATTATCAAGAAAGGTTTGAATAATCCTTTGTCTTTTTTCAATGGCCGCCTGATGAATGAGTGGACGATCTATCCAAGTTCGTAACAGACGCATCCCCATAGCAGTCTTCGTCTCATCCAATAGCCAGTAAAGACTCCCATGTTTCTTACCTGTACGAGCATTTTCTAGCAAATCTAAGCTCGCTTTTGTGGCATAAGTCATCTGCAGATAATCTTTAATCTCGTAATGGCTAACTTTTTGCAGGTGCGAGAGTTCGCGCATTTGAGTTTGATTAACATAAGCTAATAATTTTCCCGCCACTCTCAGTTCAATCGGAGCTAGTTGCGAATTTAGCAGAGCCGAATCTTCATAGCTCTCATCACTATAGGACAAGAGCAAATTACTGTCTTGTTTTAACTGTTTTTCTTGATCGTCATTCAATTCAAAACCAAGGATAACCTCTTTAGTTTTTAAATTTAATATTTCACTGTTAAGGCTTGTAAAATCAGCCAAACTTGTTACAAAAAATTCTCCTGTTGCCAAATCCATATAGGACAAACCATAAGTCTGGCCATCATAGTCAATAGCAACTAAAAAGTTGTTAGCTGTGCTTGGTTTAGCAGAATCAACTACTGTTCCTGGTGTAATCACTTGAACAACTTCACGTTTGACCACCCCAACTGCTTTTTTGGGGTCTTCCATCTGTTCAGCGATGGCAACCTTATATCCCATTTCAATAAGAACATCAATATACTGTTGAGCTGAGTGATGGGGCACTCCTGCCATGGGAATAGGGTTTTCAGCATTTTTATTGCGACTAGTTAAACCAATTTCTAGTATCTGAGCTGCTTTTACTGCATCTTCATAAAATAATTCGTAAAAATCTCCCATCCTAAAAAGCAAAAAAGCATCTGGATAATTGGATTTGATGTCCAGATACTGTTGCATTCCAGGAGAAATCTTAGGATTGGTCATTCCTAACCTCCTTATTTATTTTCTCTTCGATTGTTTTTGTAATGTATTGTAATAAGTCACTAGCATCTTGCATTTTCTCTCGGTATTCTGTTACCAAGGGCTGATCTATAATATTTTCTTCTAAGTTTTCAGCTAAGGTCAGCGACTGTTCGGCTGCCTGCTTCTTCTCTATTTTATCAAAAAGAATAGCTTTTTGCTGATTCTTTTTCATTTCAAAGGCCAAGGCAGTCAATTCAGGATTTTCCTTCATCTGATTATCAATCTGCTTGTATGCTTGTACGCTAGGATGTTTTTCAATGGTATCTAATAACTGCTTTAGGGAAGTATCATATGGGGTCATATACTTAGAGCCAAATCTTTTTCAAAACGCTCAGCAATATCTTCATTGCGACAAATAACTAGCAGCGTGTCCGCTCCTGCAACCGTACCTATGATTTCATCAATATCACCATTGTCAATCAGATTTGCTAAGACATCTGCTTCGCCTAGGTTGGTGTGGAGAACTAGCATAAAACCAGCACGATCAACTTTTAAAACGTAGTAACGAACATCTGGACTAAAGGGAGAAACAACTGGTTCTGACAAACTATAATAGAGTTTTCCTTTTTCATTACGTAGTTTTAAGAGACCTATTTCTCTCAAGTCACGAGATAGGGTTGCCTGAGTAACACTAATTCCTTCTTTACTGAGAAAATTTTTGATTTCTTCTTGCGTACCAATATGTTCTGATTGAATAATTCGCTTGATCTGATTTTGACGCTCAATTTTATTCATATGATTCCACCCTAATTGTATAATTATCCTTTCAAATTATAACAAAAAAAACTTAATAATTCATTATCTTACCCTATATTTTTATTGACTATCATATTTTTCTTGTTCCAAAAACCTTTTAAAATCTACTTAACCCTTTTATTTTAAACTTTCACAATAAAAGCAAGTGTTAGATTCATCACATTTTTATATAAAATATAATGACAGTATAATTTATCAAATCATTTCTCGTTTATTTTAAGAAATTGTGTTAAAATGGATTGACAAACTATTTTAGGAGAAACAAGATGGATACTAAATCATTGATTGCAAGTGAGATTGCAAAAGTGGTTCCTGAATTGAACCAAGAGACTATCTATAATTTGCTTGAAACGCCAAAAAATTCTGACATGGGGGATATTGCTTTTCCTACCTTTAGTCTTGCTAAAGTGCTACGCAAAGCCCCTCAAATGATTGCTGCAGAGCTTGCCGAAAAAATCGACTCAAGTCAATTTGAAAAAGTTATGGCAGTTGGACCTTACATCAACTTTTTCCTTGATAAAACCGCGATTTCAAAAAATGTGCTCCACGCCGTTATTGAAGAAAAAGCTGATTATGGTCAACAACATATTGGTGATGGCCAAAATATCACATTAGACATGTCTAGCCCTAACATTGCTAAGCCATTCTCAGTTGGGCATTTACGTTCTACTGTCATTGCTGACGCTATTGGTCACATTTACTCTAAACTTGGTTACAACTCAATCCGTATTAACCATCTTGGTGACTGGGGTAAACAGTTTGGAATGCTGATTGTTGCCTACAAACTTTGGGGGGATCAAGCAGCTATTGAAGCTAACCCAATCGATGAACTTCTTAAACTTTATGTAAGAATCAATGCAGAAGCTGAAGAAAATCCTGAATTAGATGAACAAGCTCGTCAATGGTTCAAAAAACTTGAGGACGGGGATAAAGAAGCTTGGGATTTATGGCAATGGTTCCGCGATGAAAGTCTTGTTGAGTTCAATCGTATCTATGATAAACTAGATGTTACTTTTGACTACTTCCATGGTGAAGCTTTCTACAATGATAAAATGGATGAAGGTATTCAAATCCTTGAAGATAAACATCTTCTTAAAGAGTCTAAAGGTGCCCAAATTGTAGACCTTGAAAAATATGATTTACCACCAGCTCTTATCAAAAAATCTGATGGAGCAACTCTCTATATTACGCGTGATATGGCGACAGCAATGTATCGCCAACGCACCTTCAATTTTGTTAAAAACATCTACGTTGTAGGACAAGAACAATCTCACCACTTTAAGCAACTTAAAGCCGTTCTAAAAGAGATGGGATTTGACTGGGCAGATAACATGATTCATGTTTCCTTTGGCTTAGTTACAAAAAACAAGAAAAAACTATCTACTCGTAAAGGAAATATTATTCGTCTTGAGCCAACTCTTGATGAAGCTGTTGCTCGTGCCCTAACCCAAATTGAATCTAAAAATCCAGATCTTGAAAATAAGGAGGCTGTCGCGCATGCCGTTGGTGTTGGTGCAGTGAAGTTTTACGATCTTAAAACTGATCGTGATAATGGCTATGATTTCGACCTTGAAGCAATGGTTTCTTTTGAAGGTGAAACTGGTCCCTATGTTCAATACACATACGCTCGTATTCAATCTATCCTACGCAAGGCAAACTTCACACCAGGCTTAAACAAAGATTATTCCTTAAATGATGATGAATCTTGGGAGATTATTAAATTACTTCAAAGCTTTGCTACTAACATTCAGCGTGCGGCTGATAAATACGATCCATCAATTATCGCAAAATTTGCTATCCAGTTGGCGCAGGCTTTCAACAAATACTATGCCCATACGCGTATTCTTGATGAGTCTGATGAACGTGACAGTCGTCTAGCACTTTGCTATTCTACAGCGGTCGTCCTCAAAGAATCGCTTCGCCTTCTAGGTGTTCAAGCTCCAGAAAAAATGTAAGAAAAAAGTTCTGTACTCTCTTAAGTACAGAACTTTTTTTGTGGCTAAACTGGCTTATCATAGTTTTTACGCCTAATTTTAAAATCAGAGCTAATGACTTCATCAACATCAACAATTGAAATGAAGGCATCTGGATCCAAGTCTGCTAGAATGCGCTTAACATCTCTAACTTCATTCGGACTTAGAGTAATATACATAACATTATACTCATTACCAGAGTAGGCGCCTTCTCCTTTAAGATAGGTAACCCCTCGGTTAATTTCTGTTAAAATAGCATGTGCTGCAGCTTTAGAATGTTTTGTAATAATGATCATTCCCCGTATAGTATAACCACCGTTTTGAACGATAGTTAAGACCTGACTAAAAACAAAGCTAGCAACCAAGGTATAAAGCATCTGTTTCAAATCAATATAAGTCAAAGAAGCTATCAAAATAACAGCATCTATAGCAAGTAAGGTCTGACCCAGCTTAATACCCATCTTTTCTTCAGCTATACGCCCAATAATATCAGTTCCACCTGTTGTGGCACCATATCTGAAAACCAATCCGCACCCAACACCTGAAAATAAACCAGCAACGACTGCTACTAACATCATATCATGCTCAAGTCCCAAGGCAATCGGTACCTTCTGCCAAAACCATATGAAAATAGACATACTTATCGTTCCATAGATAGTTAAAGCCAAGGAACGTCGTCCAAATATCATGGCACCTACTATAAATAACGGAATGTTAAATAGCAAAGAAGAAAAGGCTGGGTTCACTCCCATTAATGCGTGCAACATTAATGTCAGTCCAGATACTCCACCTTCTGCAAGTCTATTTGCCATATTAAAATTAACAAAGCCAAAAGAATAAATGGCAACGCCTAACGTAATCGCAAACAAAGCTTTCAGGCGTCCAAACCAAATATGAAATTGTGTCATATCATTCCCTCCTCTATCGATAAAAAACTAGTTGCTTCTTTGAGAAGCAAACTAGTTACCTATCTTCTTTTTTCTTTTTTTCTTCTTAGGTATAAAGAAATCCGGACTGTTTATCTCATCCATATCAAAAATCGAAACAAATGCTCTCGGATCAATTTCACTTATCATGTCTTTAAGCTCACGTACATCTGTTCTACTCAGAGCAGCATAGATAACTTTTTTCTCTCGAGCAGAATAAGCACCTTCACCATTCAAGTAGGTAACTCCTCTACCTAATTCTTCCATGATAAATTGTGATATTTCAGCGGAAAAGTCTGAAACAATAATTGCTCCCCTAACGGAATAACCACCATTTTGAACAATATGAGCAATCCTTCCGTACATAAAACTAGCTATTAGAGCATACATCATATCTGGGATAGAAATGTAAGTCAAAGATAGAATCATAACAAAAATATCAATTCCAAGTAGTGCTTGATTGAGTTGTAAACCGAACTTAGTCTCAATAACTTTACCAATGATATCAGATCCGCCAATCGTTCCTCCACTACGAAAAACTAGGCCTCCACCAAGTCCTCCGATAATCCCCGCCATCAAAGAGATAACTAACTTATCATGATTAAGGTCAATCAAGAGTGGTATTTTTTGAAACATCCAAACGAAAAAATAGAGGGATAAAACACCCGTCACAGTATAAACTGTAGATCTTCTACCAAAATACTTAGCTCCGATAAAAACTAGTGGCAAGTTGATGAGGTAGCCTGAAATAATGGGATCAATATTAAACAGTGCCTTTCCGACAAGTGTTAACCCCGACATCCCATTAGCTGCGATACGATTTGCCATATAAAAATAAACAAAGGCAAAAGCATATACTGCTGATCCACCAATGATGTATGATAGTTTTTTAAATTCAAGTTTACTGTCAAATGGCATCCCAACCTCCTTTGTGAGTCTAAACACTAATCATCTTCAACAAAACGGCCTATTATCCGAACATTTTCGGCCACAGAGATAAATGCATCTGGATCTGTCTTTAACATTAATCCCTTAAAGCCGATATACTCCTCCTGAGTCAATATGGTAATAAGGACAGTCTTATGAACATGTTTATAGGTCCCTTCAGCATCATTTATACATGTTACTCCACGATGTAATTTTTTATGAATAGCTTTTATAACCTTATCAGGTTGTTCAGTTACTATCATCGCTTGCATTTTCTTTTGCTTAGTATATATAGCATCCGTTATCCGTGTACTAACAAATATAGCTACCATGGAATAAAGTGCATATTGCCAACCAAATAAAATCCCAGCAAAAACCATAATAACAGCATTAAGAACTAGAGCGATCTGCCCCACATCTTTGCCAGTTTTCTTACGGATAGTTAAGCTAACAATATCAGTTCCTCCACTTGAGATTCGTGATTTTAACCCAAAACCGACACCAATCCCCATAAAAAGTCCTCCAAAAATGGCATTTATTAATGGATCTTCTGTCAGTGTCAACTGTGGGATAATCTGAATAAAGAAGGAGGACATGGTAACAGTTATAAAAGTGAAAATTGTAAATTTATGTCCAATTTTATACCAAGCTAAAACTAGTAAAGGAAGGTTTATCACATAAAAAACAAGTGAAATTGGCAGTGACATTCCTAAAGTACGATGACTCACCGCCGAAATAACTTGTGCTAAACCTGTTGCTCCACTGGAATAGACATGACCCGGTTGAAAAAATAAATTAACAGCAATACTGGAAAGAATCCCATATAAGATAGAAGCAGAAATTTTTTCTGCATATTTCTCCCTAGAAATGCTTCGCAGGGCATGTAATAGCCCTACTTTTTTAGCACCGCGACTAATAACATATTTTACTTTTTTCTTGTAAGTTGTTTTTCTAATCATGACTTTCTACTTGAAGACTTAATTCATCTAGTTGTTTGTCTGACACTATGCTCGGTGCCTGCGTCATTGGATCACTTGCTTTGTTATTTTTAGGGAAAGCGATAACCTCACGAATATTATCTTTACCAGCAAGTAACATTACAAAACGATCAAGACCGATAGCTAAGCCACCATGTGGAGGGAATCCGTAATCCATAGCCTCTAGTAGGAAGCCAAATTGTTCATTAGCAGCTTCTCTTGTAAAACCTAGAGCTTTAAACATGCGTTCTTGCATGTCCCTATGATTAATCCTTAGGCTACCACCCCCAAGTTCATAACCATTTAAAACAATATCATAAGCTACAGCTCGAACCTTGGCTAAATCACCTTCCAGTTCTTTAGTAGATATTTCTGTTGGTAGTGTAAATGGATGATGCGCCGACATATAACGATCTTCTTCTTCTGACCATTCAAACATCGGCCAATCAACAACCCAAAGGAAATTAAATTTTTTGTTATCAATTAAACCAAGTTCTTTGGCTAAGCGATTACGCAGAGCACCGAGTGTATTATTGGCAATGGCTAGTTCATCAGCAACAAATAAAATCAGGTCATTGTCAGTTATCTGTAAATATTCTGTCAATCTGCTGTCAAGTTCCGTTAAGAACTTAGCAACCGGGCCTGCTAGCAAGCCATCTACCTTCTTCACCCAGGCTAGGCCTTTTGCGCCAAACTGCTTAGCAAACTCAGTTAGTTTATCAATATCTTTACGTGAGAATTGATCTGCTCTATCTTTTACAACAATGGCTTTAACTGCGGGAGCTTCTGAAAAAACTTTAAAATCAACATCTTTTACAAGTTGCGTCACATCTTGCAAGAGCATGTCAAAGCGAGTATCTGGTTTGTCAGAACCGTAGAAATTCATGGCATCGTCATAAGACATTCTAGGGAAAGGGAGCTTGATGTCAACACCTTTAGTGTCTTTCATAACCTTAGCAATCATACCTTCAACTAGGTCTTGGATTTCCTGTTCAGATAAGAAAGATGTTTCCAAGTCAACTTGTGTAAACTCTGGTTGACGATCACCACGTAAATCCTCATCACGGAAACATTTAACGATTTGGTAATAACGATCGAAACCAGCATTCATTAGTAGCTGCTTCGTGATTTGCGGACTTTGTGGCAAAGCGTAGAAATGCCCTTGGCTAACCCTACTTGGTACCAAGTAGTCACGCGCACCTTCTGGTGTGGACTTGGTTAGCATTGGCGTTTCAACATCAATGAAATCGAGATCATCTAAATAATTACGAATTGAATGTGTTACCTTAGCACGTAGCTTGAAGTTTTCCAACATTTCCGGGCGACGTAAATCTAAATAGCGATAACGAAGTCTAGTCTCATCGCCGACCTCAACAGCATCTTTAATTTCAAAAGGTGTTGTTTTAGAGGTGTTTAAAATAGTTAACTCAGTAACTTTTAGCTCGACAGAACCTGTCGCCAATTGATTATTTGCCTGTTGACGCTCCTGAACCACACCCTGAACTTCAATGACATACTCACTACGAATAGCCTCTGCATTCTTTACCACATCAGCATTAGTTTCCTCTGGATTAATAACAAGTTGCATAATACCTTCACGGTCGCGTAAATCAATAAAAATAAGGCCGCCCAAGTCTCTACGACGTCCAACCCAACCTTTTAAAGTAAGTTCTTGTCCAATATGTTCTGATCGAACATGTCCAGCATACATGCTACGTTTCATCTAGTTATCTCCGATATATTTTTTTGTCTCTACTATTATAACAAAATCCATCTAAAAACCCCACCCATTTAAAGAGAATTAAAGCCAGTCAGTAATTAACACAAAAAAGCTCAATCAAAAAGAGGGCTAAAAACCCTCAATACTTATCAAACTAATTTAGACAACAACCTAGGGAAATCGTTACTTATTTCTTCAAAGCTAGCTTCAATTTCCTGACGACTTTGGTTATTTTTAAGGCTGACTTTACCAGCTTCTACTTCACTTTCCCCTAAAGTCATAATAACTTTAGCTTTAAAGCTATCTGCTGATTTAAATTGGGCCTTGATTTTACGGCCTAGATAATCCCGTTCCGCTTTAAACCCTTGTTTACGAAGAGCTTGCACTAATGCTAAAGCTTTGCTGTTGGCAGCATCTCCCAAGACAGCGATGTAAACATCCATCTCAGATGCAACTGGCAGTGTGATGCCCTGCTTTTCTAAAATAAGCAAAAGACGTTCAAGACCAAGACCGAAACCAAAACCTGGCGTTTCCGGTCCGTCAAAGTAGCTAACCAGACCGTCATAACGGCCACCTGCACAAATAGTTAATTCCGACTTATCTACAGTTGCCATGAACTCAAAAATAGTGTGGTTATAGTAGTCCAAGCCACGTACCATATTGGTATCAATAACATAAGGGATTTCAAGGTCAGTTAACATAGCTTTAACAGCTTCAAAGTGAGCCTGACTTTCTTCATCTAAATAATCCAAAATTGATGGTGCATTCTCAACGGCTGTTTTGTCTTCTTTTTCTTTAGAATCCAAAACCCGCAATGGATTTTCATCTAAACGTCGTTGACTGTCCTTAGATAATTGCTCACGCATAGGTGTCAAGTAATCAATCAAAGCCTGACGGTAAGCCGCACGACTTGTAGGATTCCCTAAACTATTGATGTGTAAAGTAATGTCTTTAATTCCTAACGTTTCAAAAAGATGGTTAGCCATAGCAATTGTTTCCACATCACTGGCTGGATTGGCAGAACCAAAACACTCTACTCCAATCTGGTGGAACTCACGTAAACGCCCTGCTTGTGGACGCTCGTAACGGAACATTGAGCCAATATAATATAACTTAACTGGTTTTTGAACCTCTGGTGCAAAAAGCTTATTCTCAACAAAAGAACGCACTACCGGGGCTGTCCCTTCTGGACGAAGCGTAATATGACGATCCCCCTTGTCATGGAAATCATACATTTCTTTAGTCACGATATCAGTCGTATCACCGACTGAGCGACTAATGACTTCATAGTGTTCAAACATTGGAGTCCTGATTTCCCCGTAATTATATTTTTCAAATGTTTCACGCGCAACAGCTTCAACATATTGCCACTTAGCAGCTTCTTCAGGTAAAATGTCCTGAGTTCCTTTAGGTTTTTGAAGTTTCATAATAATTGGTGCCTGAGTGTCTACAAAAACACTCTCTTCCTTTCTGCATTCTAATCACTCCTATTTTAGCATTTTTCTAAGCCTTTTGGATAGAGCAGAGCTCTAAAAAAACTTTTTTGTCAAGTAACTTTACTTTACAAAAAAGTTATGTTACTATATTAAAGTTGGCGAAAGCCATAGACACAAAAAGTATTCTGGGCTATAAGCTTTAAAGTTTATTTCCAATGCCCAACATTTTAATCGGAGGATAGAAACAATGGCAGTACCTGCACGTCACACGTCAAAAGCTAAAAAGAATAAACGTCGTACACATTACAAATTAACAGCTCCGTCTGTACAATTCGACGAAACTACTGGAGATTTCTCACGTTCTCACCGCGTATCACTTAAAGGATACTACAAAGGACGTAAAATCGCTAAAGCTAACGAAGCTAAATAATAGAAGGGAGATACCATGCGCGTAAATATTACACTTGAACACAAAGAATCTGGTGAACGCTTGTACCTTACTTCAAAAAACAAACGTAACACTCCAGACCGACTTCAATTGAAAAAATATTCACCAAAATTACGTAAACACGTAACATTTACAGAAGTGAAATAATTGAAACAACTAAAGTCCTTGAAAGATAACTTTCAAGGACTTTTTTTTTATGCTCATTATGCTATAATTAATGCAATAAAATCAAGGAAGTTATGCATATATTGCAATTTATATTAAACAAAATGGACTCAGGAACTATTAGTTTTATTAAGAAAGAGGATTATTTTTGGAAAAATTTAAAATTGAAACAGACCGCTTAGTTATTCGTACTCTTGTTGCAGAGGATTATGAGGCCTGGTATCAAGGTTTTGAAGGACGTAAAGTTTCACAACATGCTTTTGACGACGGTCAGCTGGATATGTCTGTTTGTGACCTCAAGTGGTTTCAGCAGTTAGTGACTCGGCATCAAGAGCTTTGGGAAAAGGATGACACCTATATCTTTGCTATTTTTGATAAGAAGGGTCAGCACCTCGGCATGCTTAATATCACCACCTTAGCTCGCACCAACATGCAGTGGGGCGAACTGGGCTATTTTATTCATAACCAGCACTGGCGTAAAGGCTTTGCCTACGAGGCTTTGTCCGCTTTAGTAGAGGCCAGCTGGAAGGAGCTGGGCTTTCACCGCTTAGAAGCTCAGATTTCCCCGGGGAATAGAGCTTCACAGCAATTGGCTGAAAAATTAGGTTTTGTCTATGAATGTCGCCGTCCTAAGTTTGCCTTTGAAGATGGTCAGTGGGTTGACCAGGACATTTACAGTAGGAATTTACATGAACAGCCCTTAGACTAACTATTCATGAAGTCCTTGGGGCTTATTTTTTACAGTCATGCCTTCATGCTATAATAATCAAAGACATTTAAAATATATAAGGAAGTTACTCATGCAAAAACATTGCCAAGAATGCGGAACAAAACTCATTGCTAAAGAATTGGAAAACGAGGGACAAATTCCCTTTTGTGAAACTTGTGACCAATTTCGTTTCCCAAGTTTCAACACTGCAATTAGCTTAATTGTGGTCAATCAAAGCAATAATAAAATTCTCCTTATCCAACAATATGGCCGCCCGCGAAAAATACTCGTGGCGGGTTACGTTGGTAAAGGTGAAAACCTTGAAGAGACTGCCCTACGGGAATTGAAAGAAGAAACTGGCTTGACAGGCTTGTCAATCTCCTTTAACAAAAGCCAATTCTTTGAGCCTTCAAACACTCTCATGTGCAACTTTACAGTAATTGTCAAAGACGACAGTGATTTTCAAGCTAATCACGAGATAGATGCTTACGACTGGTATTATCCTGAGGAAGCACGACAACACATCTTCCAAAATAGCTTGGCAGCTAAGTTTTTAGACCATTATTTAGAGATGAAAAAATAAGGTGCTCCAAGGGGCACCTTATTCCTTTTTAGAAAAGACTATTTATTAATAAGATTGTCAAACCCATTATTAGACAAAAAACAATGGTAAATCCTATGACAATCATAGGTTTTTGGTAAGGATACTTAGCTCTTTCCTCAATGCTTTCATTTTTATCTAAAGCTTGTCCTCTATAAATAGCTAAAATTTCTTTATAAGTTTGAATGCTATTTTCTTTTTTTAATTTTTCAATCCGTAAGGCAAAGACCATAACTGTAAACCATTCAAAAATAAAAATAACAAAACCTACTTTACCTAAAAAATGGATAAGTGGGTAAGCTGTTAGGGCCATGATTAGTGAGCCGAGAGTCATTGCCCAACCATCTCGGTTAAACTGTTTTAAGTCATCACTTTGAACAAGTTTTTTCATTTCATCAATATCTCCTTCTACTAACTGATCAAGACTTAGATTGAAAAGATTGGCCAAAGCAATTAAACTGTGAATATCAGGATAAGATTTGTCATTCTCCCAGTTTGAAATTGTTTGACGTGAAACATAGATTTTTTCCGCTAAGTCTTCTTGTGAGAATCCTGCCTTTTTTCTGCACGAACTCAATTTTTTTCCTAACTCCATCTTTTCTCCTTTCAGCTTAAGTTTATCTTAGTAGAGCTTTCTTGACTATCAAATATCTTTGACATAACCATAATTTGTTTTTTTTTATTTGTCTAACAACTCTTACTTTACACCCTTGTAAGGTCCTTGATAATGACTCCAATTTATTTAGCAATAACTTTATGGTACAATTAATGGACCATTACCAAGGAGGAAATAATGTTTTCTATTTTAAATCGCCTTATAAAAGGTATGATTATTGCTCTTGGCTTCATTTTACCAGGTGTATCTGGTGGCGTCTTAGCAGCTATTTTAGGCATATATGAACGCTTAATCCGTTTTCTAGCCCACATCCGTGAGAATTTTTGGGAAAATGTACTTTTCTTTCTTCCCGTCGGGATTGGTGGTATCTTAGGTATTGCACTCTTTTCCTTCCCTGTAGAATACCTCTTAAAACATTTCCAAGTTCCAATATTGTGGGGCTTTGCTGGAGCAATTATCGGGACTCTTCCTAGTCTAATTAAGGAATCTACCAAACAATCTAAACGTGATTTAATTGATTGTATTTGGCTTATAATGACTTTTGTAATTTCTGGAATACTGCTTTACTTCCTAAACGATTTAGTTGGTAATATTCCTGTTAACTTCTTAAGTTTTATTTTAGCTGGAGCTCTCATCGCCCTTGGTGTATTAGTACCTGGTCTTAGTCCATCAAACCTACTGCTGATACTTGGTCTATACTCCCCGATGCTTAATGGTTTTAAATCTCTTGATTTATTGGGTACCTTTCTTCCGATTGCAATTGGTGGCATCTTAGCTATTGCTGGATTTTCAAAAGCAATGGACTTTGCTCTAGAATACCACCATTCACGCGTTTATCATTTTATTATTGGTATTATTTTGTCTAGCACCCTTCTGATACTTATCCCTGTTCCACATAGTCCCGAAGCTATTGATTATAGCGGAGCAGGATTATTTACTTGGGGTATGGCTTTGCTTCTATTCGGACTTGGTATTTGGTTAGGTCTATGGATGAGCAAATTAGAGGACAAATACAAATAGTATCACAAAAAAGTGTTGGAAATCCAACACTTTTTTTGTATTCTAGCTCATTAATTTTCCATGTCTAAAATAATAACTAACCCTTACTATCATACTATTATTTTTCATTATCTTTTATCAATTGAATGAAACAATCTGTAAACTGAGCAGTCATCCCCCAGATTATCTCCTCTAAACCTTCATAGAAAGGAATGCGTGCAACCTGATTTGAAAAAGCATATTTTTGTCCGTTACGAATCCGATCAAAAGGAAAATTATTGTCTGCTTTAACTCCTTGAGGCAACTCATAATAAACTGGCTTTATTTCCTGTAAACAATCTAACGGAACTACAAACAGGTGGTCAACCTCTTCATTATAAGCTAATTCTTTCCAGTCTTGACAATGTAATTGGCCGACAAAACAGTGGATTGTCCGCCTTGGCTGTACAATGTAGTCAATTTCACCCCAGATATCAATTTTATCTGCACAAACGTTTAATTCTTCCACAGTTTCTCTAATAGCAGCAGTTTGATAAGATTCATTCCTTTCGACTCGACCACCAGGAAATGATACTTCACCCGGCTGTGAAATATGTTGACTCCTTACCTCATACAAAATATGCCACTTTTCATTTTGCCAAAGTAGAGGTAAAAAAACAGCATACTGTTTTTGTTCGCCTAAGGGCTGTGGCTTATATTCTTCAATCAAATCCTTAATTGTTTTCTTCATATTATTCCTTTTTGTCATTCTTATGTTCCAAGGGTACAAAAAATAATAGCCGAGGTCAAGAAATTGCTTTTTATGTTTTTTAAATATATAAAATTTTTACATATAATCTATTGACTTCTTTTAAATTCTATCTTATACTTTATATATAAAATATTTATATATAAAATTTTTACTCATTAAGGAGGTAATGGTATGTATTTTCCCGTATCAGCTACCTTGATTGAATTTTTAATCTTGTCTATTGTCAAAGAGCAGGATTCCTATGGCTACGATATCAGTCAAAATATCAAACTGGTCGCCAATATCAAGGAATCAACCCTTTATCCCATCCTCAAAAAGCTGGAGAAGGCCGAGTATCTTAGAACCTATAGCCAAGAACATCAAGGACGTCGACGCAAGTACTATCAATTAACTACAGAAGGACAAACACAACTTGCTTTTCTTGAAGAAGAGTGGGAAAACTACAAAGCAAATTTAGATGCAATTATAGAAGGGAGTCTCCGCCATGACAAGAACTGAGTATTTAACAGAGTTACAAAATCAGCTCCGAAAATTGCCAGAAGACGATTATCTAGAAGCAATGGATTACTTTACCGAATACTTTGACGAAGCTGGTCCTGAAAATGAAGATAAAGTAATCGCTGATCTTGGCAGTCCTAAAGAAGCTGCCAGTGAAATTATAGGACGCTTACTTGAAAACAAAATTGAAAGCGAAGATAAGAGACCAAAACACTACGCTAAAATTATTTGGTTAACAATTTTGTCAATCCTAGCAGCACCGACTGCTATACCAATCTTTCTAGCTATCTTATCCCTAATGTTCGCTATAATAGTAGCCATCGCAGTAATTATCTTTTCATTAATTATTCTAGGCATCTCATTTTTCGCAAATGGTTGTTATGTCCTATTTGACAGTTTCAGTTACCTATCAAATTCTATCAATACAACAATTCTTAGTTTCGGTATGGGGCTGATGATGATTGGAGGTTCTCTATTAGCTATAATGCTTGGATTTGAAGCTTGTGCTGCCCTTATACGTGGTGGGGCACTCCTCATTCAGAAAATGATTAAGAGAGGTCAAACAGTATGAAAACTTTTAAAAAAATAAGCTTTATTACAGCACTTTGTTTATTGCTTTCCGGACTTACCTTGGCAGGTTTAGGCTATGTTAGAGGTGGTTGGTCAGATTTATCAAGCTACACAAATCCCTCAAAGAATAATCATTATCAAACTAAAAAAGTAGCAGATTTTGATCACCTTTTACTTAACTGCAATGTTTCAGATATTATCATAAAGACTGGAAATCAAGAGAAACCTAGTATTACCTATTATGTCGATAAAAAATACCCCATCAAGATTGAGCAGACTGGAAAGAGCTTATCCATAAGCGAAAAATCTAAAGTTTTTCAAAATAAACCAATCATCAACTTTTTAACTTTGCGAAATCTCACTAATATCGGAAAAAATAGTTATTTTGGCATAAAAACTGACTATTCCATCCAAATTACCCTTCCTAAAGGTCATAAACTCAGCAGTCTCAAAGGAAATTTAAAAATTGGAGAATTAAAGATAGAAAATAGTCAGATTCAAATGATTGACTTCCTACTATCATCCGGAAATTTTTCAGTTGGTTCTTCTAAGATAATGAATGGACAAGTAACCCTTCATACAGGTGATATGACATTTACAGATAGCCACGTTAGTAATAGTAAAATAAATGTTGATGCCGGAAATATAGATTTTGAAACTTCAAGTATTGCAAATTCACAGTTAACATTGAAGGCTGGTGACTTTACCGCTACTGATGTTGGCTTTAGCAATAAAAACAGTTTAAGATTAGATATGGGTAACGCTGACATCCACTTAAAAAATCATGATTTAGCACTTAAAACCAATAAAAATTCAGGTAATTCCGATATAACCGCTAACTTAAAAGAAAATTCTCAAAATCAACTAGAGGTTACTAATAAACTCGGCGATATTACAGTAGAATAGCAAAATGAAGAGACCTGAAAAGGTCTCTTCATTTTGCTATAAAATTGCTGATTAAGGGCTCAATAGCTAACTACTTTTTATCCTCCCACACAAAAGTTTCTAAATACATAATTTAAAGCTCCTTAAATACTGTCAAAATTGAAAGTTGCAAGCTTAAAGGAGATATTTTTACTCCTTACTGTGAGCCTTTTGGTCGATAAATAATTAGTGCAAGTGCTAAAAAGCCTACTAAAAATCCTGTCAAAATACTTACTTCAAGTCCAATATGACCATTCAAAGAAATTGTTTCGCGTAAACCTGAAACAATATAAGACATTGGAAGATATGGGTGTAAGGTTTGGAAGAACCGACCACTTAATTCTATTGGGTAGGAGCCTCCCGATGACCCGACTTGTAGTAATAGCATTGCTAGAGAGGCAAACGAACCATAACGATCATCCCAACCAACAAGGGCAGTCACTAGTGCCATAAGAGTCCAGCCGCTTAAGATAATAAAGGTTAACGTTTTTAATTCATAATTTGCTTCAAAGCCAAGGAACTGAATTGCTCCATATAGAATCAAGGAACTTAAAGTTGATATAAAACCATTGATAATGAATTTTTGTTTAGCCCAATCCCAACGATCCTTAACAGGTCTTCCTGACAATGAGGTGGCAAAGATAACATTCGTTGATAAGGCTACTACCATTAATGAAACAGCTATCATGTAGGGGGCCATACCAATACCATTTGTTTTAACATTATCTTTATCTTTTTCAGATAAAGCGACTGGAGAAGCTACCGCCTTCGCGTTCTTTTCTTTGACACTTACTAAATTGAGTTTATGAGAAGCCTCTGCCAATGACAGTTGTAAAGTTGACAACCCATTTGACATACTTGTCAATCCATCTGTCAATTTAGCACTGCCATTTGTCAACTGTAAAGCTCCTTGGGACAAGGTATTCGTCCCTACAGCTAACTTTTGAGTGCCATCCAATAAAGCATTTGAATTAGCATTCAGTTGTGTAGATCCGCTTGAAATTGCTGTCAATCCAGTCAATATTTCTTGATTTTTGCTATTAAGACTTGCAAGAGCGGAACTTAGTTTGTTACTTCCAGGTAAAAGCTGATTTGTGACACCATTATTGACAGCTTTTACACCAGTTGAAAGTTTTGTTAGTGCGGTACTTGCTTGTGGTAAAGCTTGGTTCGACACATTAGCAATTTTATTAACACTTGCCTGTAACTGACTCAACTGTCCAGTATTTGAATTACTTGGTAGATTTGATAATTTGGTTTTCAAGACAGTTATAGTATTAACAATAGCTTGGGCTCCAGCAGTCGCTTGTGATGGTGTCCCTGAAATAGCATTGTTTAATTCAGCTTGCTGTTCAGGACTCAAACTTTTATAAGTTGATGTTGCTTGCAGTGAGGCCAACTTACTATTTGCTGTAGTAGCTTCAGTAGCAATAATCTCTTGCGCTAAATCTGAAATACCCGTTAAGGCTCCCATTAAGTCAGCTGTATTTGGGAGAGACAAGCCACTTACAGCAGTATTAAGCTCTTGTATGGCATTATTTAACTGTGGTAAGCCTACTTGCAATGCTTGAATCCCTTGCGTCTCTTCTTGACTCATTGTAGTTTCTGATGATAACTTACTTAAACCGTCTGTTAGCTGAGATGCTCCATTAGAAAGCTGACTAATCGCATCTAGATAAAGTGGCAACTGCGACGAGAATTTACTGATACCATTATTTAGTTGGTTTACACCACCAGTATAAGTCACTAACCCTGAATTAAGCTGACTAACTCCCTGTTTTAAAGATTGACTACCACTGGCAAGGCTTCCAAGATTTGTTGTAATCTCTTGACTACCCACTTTAGCATCGTTCGCACCTTGAACCAATTGACCGCTGCCTGTTGAAGCATCCTTTAAGCCAGTCTGAAGGTTACTCATGCTCTGAAAAACTGATGTTGTATAGGTTCGACTGATATTATCAGAGACTGATGATTTCAATTTAGCCATAGCTGCCTCACTCATCTTGGAAGCAACCATACCATGTCCTCTACTTGTTTGATATTGGATAACTAACTTCTCAGGATTTTTCTCTAATAAAGTAGTTGCCTTTTTCGAAAGATCTTTAGGCAGAGTAACAATCATATAATATTTACCATCACGCAAGCCATTTTCAGCTTTTTTTTCTGAGACAAAATGATAGTCTAAATCTTTATTTTTAGACATCTTGTCTACCATATCCTTACCGATATGTAAATCTTTTTGATCCAACTTAGCTTCCCTATCATGGTTAACTACTGCTATTGGTAAATCTTCCACTCGACCATAAGGATCCCACATTGAACCAAGAAAAGATAAATTATATAAGGCTGGAACTAGTGCCACACCTATCATTGTGATAATTAATTTTGGATTTTTTAAAAGTGCTTTTAACTCTTCTAACATTTTTACTCCTCAAACGATTGTACTTCATTCATTTTATGATAAAATATATTATACATTGAAGCAAAAAAAACTCAAGAAATAACTACCATTTTTAGACACATTGTCCAAATTGTTCAAAAAGGAGGCCTTAATGCAGAATAGTCGCAAAGAAAGCACAAAACGTGCTCTATTAGATGCAATGGTCAGGCTCTTAAATAAAGAGAGTTTTGACGATATTTCAACAACCGAGCTAGCAGAAACAGCAGGAATAAGCCGTTCTAGCTTTTATACCCATTATCGAGATAAATATGAAATGATTGATAGCTACCAACAAACCTTATTCCATCAACTTGAGTATATTTTTGATAAAGATTATGAAGATAATCAACAAACTTTTTTAGAGGTTTTTACCTTCTTATCACGTGAAAAACTATTATCTGCTCTCATCTCATCAAATGGAACTAAAGAACTTCAAAATTTTATAATTAACAAGGTTCGAATTTTAATTTCATCTGAATTACATGAACGACTTGCAAAAGAAGGAATGTCAAAAATTGAATTAGATTATCAAAGTATTTATTTGGCTTATGCTTTCTTTGGTACTTGTCAGACTTGGATTGCTAGAGGAAAAAAAGAAACTCCTCAACAAATGACTGATTTTGTTTTAAAAATGCTTAATAGATCAAAATAAAGGACACTTACAAAGTGCCTTTTATTTTGATCTAACTTATATACCTTTATTAAGTTGACTATATTTAGTTGAAAGTTGTACCAAAGCTTTAACTTCCTCTGATAGCTATTGTAATCATCAGTGAAAAATAATTTTTAAAAATTACAAACTAGGTCGACCATTCTCACTCTAGCAATGACTATGGATACTTATTCCCACCTCTCAAAAGAGAGTACAAAAAAAGCCTATCAAATAGGCTTTTAAAGTGTTTAATGTAAGAATTAAAGCATTTTGTTGTAGAATTCAACGACAAGTGCTTCGTTAATTTCTGGGTTGATTTCATCGCGTTCTGGTAAACGAGTTAATGATCCTTCAAGTTTTTCAGCATCAAATGATACGAATGCTGGACGTCCAAGTGTAGCTTCGACAGCTTCAAGGATTGCAGGAACTTTCATTGATTTTTCGCGAACTGAGATCACTTGTCCAGGTTCAACACGGTATGAAGGGATGTCAACACGTTTGCCATCAACAAGGATGTGACCGTGGTTAACAAATTGACGAGCTTGACGACGAGTAGTTGCAAGACCTAAACGGTAAACAACGTTGTCAAGACGACGTTCTAAAAGAACCATGAAGTTGAAACCAAGAGTTCCTTCTTTGATTTTTGTAGCTTGTACGAACAAGTTACGGAATTGTTTTTCACCTAAACCGTAAGAAAAACGTAATTTTTGTTTTTCAGCAAGTTGTAAACCGTATTCAGAAAGTTTACCACGGTTGTTAGGACCGTGTTGACCTGGTACGTAGTTACGACGTGCTAATTCTTTACCTGTGCCTGTAAGTGATAAACCAAGGCGACGTGATTGTTTCCATGATGGACCAGTATAACGTGACATATTTAATGTCCTCCTCTAAATATTTTGAGGAAATAACTATTTGAAAAATCCTGATTCGTGCAGAGGGTTTTCACCTAAACAGCAAAGGTTACTTGAATAGATAACCACCTGTTGACGAGCTTCATATTTTTCTGCTATTATTTCACACAAAAAGTATTATAACATGATTATCAAAATCTGTAAAACATATTTTAAAATTCAGATGGTTCTTGTTCCCTTTTTTAATCTAGATATCTAATTAAGGTTTTCTCTGTCAGAATATCTGAATAAGTATAGGATTCAACGTAGCTATTGTTATAATCCCCAGATTGATCAACATTGTCATTATATTCAATAATGAATAAGGAACTATAAACTTCAATCAGACGACCAATTTTATTTTTTTCCCTTTTTCTACCGTTTTCTAAGGTCAATTCCACCAGTTGACCTTCATGAGCTTTAATATCCTCTTTAATTTTTTTCATTTTTGCAACATCTGCAAATGCATCACTCATATTCTATTCCTCTTATCTCTCTTCAAATTGTGCTATAGTTGAAAACTTATTATATTCTTTTTGGAACATTAATTTAATAGTGCCACGCGCTCCAGAACGGTTTTTTTCTAAAATCACTTCGATTGTGTTATCTTCTATAGCATCCTCAGTTTCTTCGCCTTCTTTACGATAATAATCATCTCGGTATAAAAAAGCAACAATATCAGCATCTTGCTCAATGGACCCTGATTCTCGAATATCTGATAATACTGGTCTCTTATCCTGTCTTTGTTCAACACCACGTGATAGTTGGCTAAGTGCTATAACAGGAACTTTTAACTCTTTAGCCAGTATTTTTAGCTGACGTGATATATCTGAAACTTCTTGCTGACGATTTTCTGGCTTGGTTCCTGTTATTAACTGAAGATAGTCAATAACAATAAGTCCTAAGCCACCTTCTACTTCTTGAGAGAGTTTACGAGCTCTAGCACGAATTTCAGTAATCTTGATCCCTGGTGTATCGTCAATATAAATAGGAGCCTCTGCAAGTGCCCCTTGAGCAATTGTTACATTATTCCAATCCTGTTCTGTTAATTGCCCTGTCCTTAGATTATGAGAATCTACCATTCCTTCCGCAGCCAACATCCGATCAACCAAACTTTCAGCACCCATTTCTAAAGAAAAAATAGCAACAGCTTGTTTCTGTTTAGTTCCAACATTTTGAGCAATATTGAGCACAAAGGCTGTCTTACCAACCGCTGGACGTGCAGCAAGAATAATAAGTTGATCAGGATGTAAACCTGTTGTAATCTTATCAAGATCCCTAAAACCAGTCGGAAGTCCTGTAACATCTGTAGTTTGTTTAGAACGAATTTCAAGATTTTCATAGTTAACTTTTAAAACATCTGAAATTTTTCTAAACCCACTTCGGTTACTATGTTCATTAATTTCAATTAATGCTTTTTCCGCACCAGCAATAATATCCTCAGAATCAGAGGCCCCTTCATATGCCAAGTTTACAGTATCTGTCAACCTCGAAATAATGTCTCGGAGCATAGCTTTCTCCGCGACAATCTTAGCATAGTATTCTGCATTTGCACTCGTTGGGACACTATTGACAAGTTCAACAATATAAGACAAGCCACCAATGTTTTGTAAATCTCCTTGATTGTCTAAAATAGTTCGAACTGTAGTGGCATCAATAGCATCATTCCTATCACTGAGGGTAATCATTGCCCGAAAAATAATTTTATGAGAATATTTATAAAAATCGTCAGGACTAATAAATTCTCTAACTGTAATGAGTTTGTCCGGCGAAATAAATATTGAGCCTAAGACAGATTGTTCTGCTAGTAAATCTTGTGGCTGAACTCTTAATTCTGGTACATCAGGCAAATCTTACTCCTCCACTTCTAATTAAATAATCGAGGCCTTATGCCTGATCAACTTTTAATTTAATTTCTGCTTTAACTTCTTTATGTAGCTTAACAGGGACTTCAATTAGACCAATTGCTCTAATTGGATGATCCAAGTCAATATGTCTCTTATCAACACTAATATTGAACTGGTTTTTTAATTCTTCAGCAATTTTCTTTGCCGTAATTGAAACAAAAGTTCTCCCATCAGGACCAACTTTTTCAGTAAAGGAAACAACTGTTTTTTCATCATCAAGCACTTTTTTTGTAGCTTGAGCTTCTGCAAGTAGTTCAGCCTGAGCCTTCTCTTCAGCTTTTTGTTTCCCTTTCAATTCACCAATTGATTGACTTGTTGCTTCTTTAGCAAGATTTTTCTTAATAAGAAAATTTTGAGCATAACCAGTAGGGACTTCTTTTATTTGTCCTTTTTTTCCTTTACCTTTAACATCTTCTAAAAAAATAACCTTCATTATTCTACCTCATTTGTTTCTTTTAGTGTGTTTTCAATTGTCTCAATTAATAATTGTTTTACATCATCAAAATGTTGATTTTCAATTTGACAGGCAGCTAGATTAAAATGTCCTCCACCGCCTAGTTTTTCCATTATGCGTTGAACATTTATTTTACTCCTACTTCGAGCTGAGATGACAATTTTATCACTTTGAGTCTGAACCATCGCAAAACTAGCCTCAATTCCCGCCATAGACAAGAGAGTATCCGCAGCCTTACTTGCAATAACGTTAGAATATAGATGATTTTCCACACCTGTTCCCACAATGATATTGTCACAAATCCGTTCGCCACGAAGTATAATTTCATTAACCTGTTTATACTCATTAAAATCGGTAGCTGATATTTGTTGAATTTCAACACTATCACTGCCTTTATTTCGCAAATAACTAGCAACGTCAAAAGTTCTACTTGTAACTCGAGTAGAAAAATTCTTGGTATCAAGCATGATTCCAGCCATCAAAATACTAGCCTGAACCTTGCTAAGTCTTTTCTTATCATTTTGGAATTGGATTAGTTCTGTAACTAACTCAGCAGCACTACTTGCCCCACTTTCAATAAAGGTTAAGATAGCGTTCTCAGGAAAATCATCATCCCTTCTATGATGGTCTACAATAATAACATCATCAAACATCTCATAAAAATCTTTAGATAATGTTAAGGATGTTTTCGAATGATCCACCATAACTAAAAGTGAATTTTTTGTGACTAAACGCATAGCATGAGTGACACTTATCAAGCGAGTTTTTCCATCCGCTTGTAGTCTTTCAATAGCTCTTTCAATGTCATGCGCCATATCATCTGGCTCATAAACTGCAAAAGAATTATCAATAATGTTACTGGCAAAAAATTGCATCCCAACTGAAGCTCCTAAAGCGTCCATATCCAATTTTTTATGACCAACAATGAAAACATTGTCAACTGTCTTAATCCGATCAGAAATAGCTGTCATCATTGCTCTTGTTCGAGTTCTTGATCGCTTAACAGTTGATACAGATCCACCACCAAAATAAATTGGGGGTTTCCCCTCTTCATTTTCCCGAATAACTGTTTGATCCCCACCACGTACTAAAGCAATATTTAAATTTTCAAGAGCAACCTGACCAATTTGGTCGTGATGTTTCTGCCCAAAGGAAATACCCATACTCAATGTTAGGCGTAACTGTCTTTCCTGAGCTTCTTTTCGAAAAACTTCTAAAATAGCAAATTTATTATCCATTAGTTCTTTCAGATTTTGATAATCTGTAAAGAAATAATAGCGATCCATATTAACACGACGGTAAAAAATGTGACGTGTGTCCATAAAGTCAGCAATAAAATTAGCAATAAAACTGTTAATTTTTGAGATATCAGCATCCGTTAAATTATCAGTAATTTCATCATAATTGTCAATTGAAATAATACCAATAACCGGTCGCAACATACTAGCATCTATTGTCTGACGGTTACCTATAAAAGCATCGAAGAAATAAAAGACGCCCGCTGCTTCATCTAAATAAGATGTGTATCGATTTCCTGAGACTTCAAAAGTTTGAGATATATTACCTTTTCGCTTTTCTAGTAAAATATCGTGAATCATTTGATTTTGAAATAGGCCTTCTTCACTTGTAAAGATCAGTTCAGTATAAGGGTTATACCACTCAACTAAATTAGTTTCTTTATCAAACTGAACAACTCCAACAGGCATTTTATCCAGTAAGGATTTTAAATTATTTTCTGTTTGTTCATTTAAAATTTCAATATGATTTAAATCAGATAACTCATGAATCTCTTTTTGATACCAGAGAAGTGCAATAATAAATAAAAGCACAAGAAAAATAGCTAGCAGAAGTAACATTCTTGATTGAACGATACTGACACAGAGTGCTAATAATCCAAATAAAATTAAACCCATCAACATTAAATGGATGGTTTCAAAACGAAATCTTTTCATCCTATAACCTCTTAAGGACTTATTATATCACAAAAAAGCCCTGAAATACAGAGCTTTACGTATCTATTAAGGTTACATTTTTGTGACCTATTGTGTTTTTCTTCTTGCTTTACCACTCCCTTCAATATAGACCATTAAGATTGATATATCGGCCGGGTTAACTCCTGAAATCCGGCTGGCTTGACCAATCGTTTCTGGATTAATTTTTTTAAATTTTTGACGCGCTTCCGTTGCTATGGAATCAATAGCATCCCAGTCAATATTCTTTGGAATCCTTTTTTCTTCCATTCTTTTCATTTTTGCAACTTGATCCAAAGCTTTATTAATGTAACCCTCATATTTAATTTCTGTTTCTAGTAACTCAATAACCTTAGTGTCTAGGTTTTCATCAGCGGAACCGATAAACGAAATAGCAGTAGCATAATCAATTTCTGGACGACGCATAAATTCTTTAGCTGTCATAGCATCAGTTAAAGGTTTAAACCCTAATGCCTCTACTTTCTCATTAGTTTCTCTAATAGGTTTTAGTTTGATGCTACTTAGACGCCTTAGCTCTTTCTCAAATTGTTTCTTCTTAGTCTCAAAAGCACTCCATCTCTCATCGTCAACAAGTCCGATTTGACGACCCAGCTCTGTTAATCGCATATCTGCATTATCATGACGTAAAATTAATCGATACTCAGCACGAGAAGTTAAGAGACGGTATGGCTCTAAGGTTCCCTTAGTTACTAAATCATCAATCATAACACCAATATAGGCATCACTTCTTTTAAGAATAAGTTCCGGTTTACCTTGTACCTTAAGAGCAGCATTAATCCCAGCAATAATCCCTTGCCCCGCCGCTTCTTCATAACCAGAAGTACCGTTAGTCTGACCAGCTGTAAATAAGCCAGAAATAACTTTGGTCTCAAGCGTTGCGCGCAGTTGATGGGGGAGAACAATATCATATTCAATGGCATATCCTGTCCGCATCATTTCAGCATTTTCTAGACCCTTAATCGAATGCAATAAGTCCTTTTGAACATCTTCAGGTAAACTTGTTGAAAGTCCTTGAACGTAAACTTCCTCAGTATCACGCCCTTCCGGTTCAAAAAATAACTGATGTCTTTCTTTATCAGCAAAACGGACAATTTTATCCTCAATCGATGGACAATATCGAGGTCCAACACCTTTTACAATTCCTGAAAACATTGGAGCACGGTAAAGATTTTTATTAATAATATCATGACTATTTTGATTAGTATATGTTAGCCAACATGGAATTTGATCCTTTAAATAATCCTCATCTTTAGACATGAATGAAAAATGATTTGGCTCGTGGTCACCGGGCTGAATTTCTGTTTGGGAGTAATCAATGGACGAAGCCTTAACACGTGGAGGTGTCCCTGTTTTGAAACGACCAATTTCTAAGCCCAGCTTTTTTAAATTATCAGCCAAGGTAATAGAGGCCAAACTATTATTAGGACCAGAAGAATATTTTAATTCTCCTAAAATAATTTCCCCCCTTAAAGCAGTTCCAGTCGTTACTACAACTGCTTTAGCAGAAAATTTCTGACCAGTAGCTGTCAAAACACCAACCACTTTTCCAGCTTCCACCAAAATATCATCAATAATGCTCTGACGGAGCGTCAAATTCTCTTGATTTTCAACGGTCTGCTTCATTTCCTTAGCATACAAGGCCTTATCAGCTTGAGCACGAAGGGCGCGAACAGCTGGTCCTTTTCCAGTATTCAACATCTTCATTTGAATATAAGTTTTGTCAATATTCTTTCCCATCTCGCCACCAAGAGCATCAATTTCACGGACAACAATTCCTTTTGCTGATCCTCCAATTGATGGGTTACAAGGCATAAAAGCAAGCATATCTAAGTTGATAGTAGCAAGTAAAGTTTTACAACCCATACGAGCTGCTGCTAAACTCGCTTCAACACCAGCGTGACCTGCCCCTATAACAATGATATCATAGGATTCTGTAAATTCATGTAGCATTTTAATTTCCTCTTTTTTTACTGATTGATGATATGTTTTAGTTGCCCATCTCAATTCGGCAAACTATCTTTTAAAAACTCTGGAACTAAATCAATTTCTGACAGTCTATTGATATCTACCCACTCACAAACTTGAACTTTAGCTCCTTCTCGCATATTTAAACTAGGCTCTTCTAATGGTGTAACCATATAATGAAATTCAATATTATGCCAGTAAAACTGCTCATCCCCAAAATGATTTTCGACAATAAATGCTAACTTTTTTACTGAAATTTCTATCCCTAGCTCTTCCATCGTTTCACGTGAAACAGCTTTTTCAGTCCTTTCTCCGATATGAACTGCTCCTCCAATTGGATAATAACGTTTGTTACTATCTCTTGTTAAAAATATCTGGCCGTTCCTAACTAGGAGAGCTGTTGCCCTAATTGAACTTACTGTCTGTTCTTTGGTAAATCTAAAATCGCTCATCGACATCCTCACACTTGGTCATTAAAGTTAAAGAAAAATAGCCAAAACTCTAGAAAATTGTACACAAAAAGGCTTACAATTTCCATGAGCTTTGACCATCACAGTTTTTATAAATTTATTTTAGCAAATAGATATAAAAAGTCAATAATGAGACGGATCATCTCTTTATTTTCTGCCACTACTATTTACACGGTTGTCAACAACTGTAAAGATTGTGTAAAGATTAAATATGGAAGGATCCTCTAATTCCTATAACTAGCATCTGGATTCCAATTGTTGTTAAAATTAGCCCCATCAAGCGTGTAATCACACTCATCACATTTTTTCCTAAAAACTCTGAAATTGTTTTAGCACTAATTAACAAACCATAAGTAATTAAGCAAAGGATAAAAAATGAGACCAAAGTAATTAATTGATTTTCAAAACTTCCTTGTGAAAGTGTGATTGCAGTTGCAATAGTCCCTGGACCTGCAAATAGAGGCATTGCCAAAGGAGAAATTGCAATATCCATTGGGTTCGTCTTCTCATTTGCACCAAGATGATTTGTTAAAGGTGCATGAATACCATTAATCATGTGGTAGCCTGTTAAGGCTACTAAAATACCTCCAGCAATCCTTAAAGAATGAATCGTAATTCCAAAAATTTGAAAAATATAGTGTCCGCTGAAAGTAACCACCAGAATAATTGTAAAAGCAATTATTAAACTATTCTTTGCAACGGCTTTTGAAATTTTTTGATCATCATCTGCAACTAAGGCCATATAGGCTGGTAAATTTGAAATAGGATTCATTATCGCAAAAAATGCCATAAAAGTAAGTATCAATTTACTAATCATTGTTTCCTCTTATCACTTGACAGTTGTGTAACATTTAAATGTATTGACAAACAAGACCATCTTTATAAGCTTGATCAATAATACCGCCACCTAGACATTCTTGGTTATCATAGAAAACTACTGCTTGTCCCGGCGTGATAGCTCGTTGAGGTTCAGCAAATAAAACTTCTGCCTTATCTCCTGATACCTTTACAGTTACTTTACTATCTGGTTGACGATATCTGAACTTAGCAGTACACTCGAGCGTAAACTCCTTAGGCATATTACGTGTAAAATGAACCATCGAAGCATCTAGTGATGTTGACATTAAGGATTCATGATAAAATCCTTGACCAACATATAAAACATTTTGAATAAGGTCTTTACCAACAACAAACCAAGGTTGGTTATCACCCCCATGTTGTCCACCAATACCAAGACCACCTCTTTGCCCGATTGTATAATACATTAAGCCCGCATGCTCTCCCATATCACGTCCATCAACGGTTCTCATTCTCCCTTTCTGAGCTGGTAAGTATTGACTTAGAAACTGTTTAAAGTTTTTCTCACCAATAAAGCAAATTCCAGTCGAATCTTTTTTCTTAGCTGTGGCAAGCCCTGCCCGCTCAGCAATTTCCCTAACTTGAGATTTCTGTAAGTGACCTAACGGGAATAAAGTTTTTTGCAGTTGCTCTTGGGATAATTGACTAAGAAAATATGTTTGATCTTTTCCATTGTCAACTCCCCTTAACATATGTACTATCCCATCTGAATCACGTTCTACTTGTGCATAATGTCCAGTAGCTACATAATCTGCTCCTAAATTTAAGGCGTAATCAAGAAAAGCTTTAAATTTTATTTCTTTATTGCACATAACATCAGGATTTGGTGTTCGTCCTGCACGGTACTCTGCTAAAAAGTATTCAAATACCCGATCCCAATACTCTTTTTCAAAATTAACAGAGTAATAAGGAATACCAATCTGGTCAGCTACTGCTGCCACATCCTTATAATCCTCTGTTGCTGTACAGACGCCAAATTCATCTGTGTCATCCCAGTTTTTCATAAAAACGCCAATCACATCATAACCCTGTTCCTTTAATAAAAGAGCTGTTACCGATGAATCAACGCCACCACTCATGCCGACTACGACACGCGTTTTTGACTTATCCGTCATATATAGTCTCCCATCTTTTCGTTTAACGTACGATTGAAGGTCGTCGTTCCCAAAAGTCGATTTGAAGGTCGATTTTGAAGCGTCTCTGACGCACTGACTATTATAACAAGAATTCAGACGAAATCAACTACTTAATATTCACAAAAATTAAGACAAGATATCTACTAGTTTGTTATAATAAACCTACAGTAAACTTTGGGAGTAACTATGAAAACACAAAAATTTCAATCTGTTTTTGATATTATTGGACCTGTGATGATTGGACCATCAAGTAGTCATACCGCAGGGGCTGTCAGAATCGGTAAAGTCGTCCACTCTATTCTTGGTGAGACTCCTGACGAAGTCACATTCCATCTTTATAATTCCTTTGCCAAAACCTATCAGGGACACGGAACTGATAAAGCTTTAGTCGCGGGGATTCTTGGCATGGATACTGATAACCCTGATATTAAAAATTCCTTGGAAATTGCTCACCAAAGAGGAATCCGTATTTATTGGGATATTTTAAAAGATAGCAATGCTCCTCACCCAAATACGGTTAAAATCGCAGTCAAAAAGAAAGACAAATCAATGAGTATCACTGGAGTTTCCATTGGTGGGGGCAATATTCAAGTAACCGAGTTAAATGGTTTCTCTATTTCTCTAACGATGAATACACCAACCCTTATCATCGTTCATCAAGATATTCCAGGCATGATTGCTAAAGTTACCGACATCTTATCAGAATATGATATTAATATTGCACAAATGAACGTTACTCGTGAAAGCGCCGGCGAAAAGGCTATAATGATTATTGAAGTTGATACCCATGATTGTCAAGATGCTGTTGATAAAATTGCAAATATTCCACATTTACATAATGTCAATTTCTTTGACTAGAAAGATTACTCTATGTTTTATACAATCGAAGAACTTGTTAAACAAGCTAATGAAAAATTTGATGGCAACATTGCAGAATTGATGATTGCAACAGAAGTTGAAATGACTGGTCGATCACGTGATGAGATTCGTTTAATTATGGGGCGTAATTTAGAAGTTATGAAAGAATCTGTTGTTAATGGATTAACCCCTAGTAAATCTATAAGTGGCTTAACTGGCGGAGATGCCTTAAAAATGGACAACTACATCAAATCTAGTAAAACGCTTGCTGATGTAACAGTACTTACTGCTGTCCGTAATGCCATGGCAGTTAACGAACTAAATGCTAAAATGGGACTTGTCTGCGCAACCCCTACCGCTGGGTCTGCGGGCTGCTTACCTGCTGTTTTAGCAACTGCCATCGATAAATTGGCATTAAATGAGGAAGAGCAGCTTGACTTTCTTTTTACAGCTGGTGCTTTCGGATTAGTTATTGGAAACAATGCCTCTATTTCGGGTGCAGAGGGAGGTTGTCAAGCAGAAGTCGGTTCTGCATCTGCAATGAGTGCCGCTGCAATGGTTAAAGCTGCAGGAGGTACTGCTTTCCAAGCCAGCCAAGCCATTGCTTTTGTCATTAAGAATATGCTAGGCTTAATTTGTGATCCAGTAGCTGGGCTTGTTGAGGTGCCTTGTGTTAAGAGAAACGCTCTAGGCGCAAGCTTTGCAATCATAGCAGCCGATATGGCATTAGCGGGGATAACATCACAAATTCCTGTTGATGAAGTCATTGATGCCATGTATCAGGTGGGCTCAGCTTTACCAACCGCTTTCAGAGAGACTGCTGAAGGAGGCCTTGCGGCAACTCCAACTGGACGTCATTACAGTAAAAAAATTTTCGGTGACTAACTAAGGTGATAAAGTGAAAAATATATTATTTGATTTAGATGGAACTCTAGTTGACTCCAGTAAAGGGATTATAAATGCCTTTACATATACCTTTACAAATATTAATTTGGAAGTCCCAGATGTAAACCTATTGTCAACGTACATTGGGCCTCCGCTAGAAACAACATTTTCGAATTATTTTTCCAAACAAGAAGATATTGATCTTGCTATTAGACATTTCCGAAGATATTATCAAGACATTGGAGTTTATCAAGTTAAGATGTATGAAGGCATAGAAGAAATGTTAGCCCAGCTTAGCAATTCTGGTTATCATCTGTTTGTTACCACTAGCAAGCATGAACCTATGGCTTTACATATGCTTGAAGAACTTGGAATTCATAGCTACTTTTCTGGAATTTATGGTTCACTACCTGATAGGTTCATAAAAGCAGATATCATAGAAGCATGTTTGAAACAAGAAAATATTCTGGCAAGTGAGACTCTTATTATCGGAGATACACAATTTGATATTGTTGGCGGAAAATTTGCTGGTATTACAACCCTAGGAATAACATGGGGGTTTGGATCGGAAATTGATTTAGTAAAGGCTGGCGCTGACTATATCAATCATGACCCAAGTCCAATTACTCCAACTATAGAAAAAATGACTTAGCTTCCACCACATTAAAAAGCACGAGCTAAAATAACTCGTGCTTTTTTCAGTTCATTTACCCTAATAACCCCAAGCAGATAAACCTTGAGCATGATAAGTCTTAGTAGCTGCATTAATTTGGTCTTGAACTGTTGCTGTTGAACCCCACCCCGGCATAGTCTGGAATAAACCTGAAGCTCCTGAAGGATTTGATGCATTTGGATTACCGTTTGACTCGCGAGCAATAATAGCTTCCCAAGTTGCTTGTGGAACACCTGTAGCTGCAGCCATTTGAGCAGCTGCTTGGCTACCAATCACGCCTGCAGTATTACCATTGGATTGATAAACATTAGTAGGTGAAGCATATTGCTGCACTGTGACTTGTTGCGTTTGAACTACTGGGTTAACCTCTTGCGCAGGAGTCTGAACTATCTCTGTCACTGGTTCAGTAGTTGAACCTTCCACAATTACCGTTTCTGATTGACTTGTTGAACTCGATTGACTTGACGATGATGAGTTACTTGTTTTTTCTTTTTTAACTTCTGTATTAGTTGAAGTTGATTTTGTTTCTTTTTTGATAACTTTAGTTTCTGGTTTTTTTGCAAAAGATTCAGTATCAACACTTCTACTTGAAAATGCAAAGACAAGGGCAACTAAAGAAATTGCGAATGCAAATACCCCAAAACTAACGTATCGTTTTTTAAAATTCTCATTTTTAAACATTTAATACACCTCTTTTTTCTCCAAGTATCATACTAACCTAAGTTTGTTACTTATCTATAGAAGTTATATTAAAAATATTACAATAGTATTGATTTTATAAGAAGTTCAGAACTTTTAGCAGACAAAAGAAGCTCAACTACTAGATATAGAGTTAAATAGGGCTTTTTAGATAATACAAGACTAAACCTAAGAATAGCATTCCAACTACTACACAAGTATCACCTAATTGCCATTTCAATAATCTAAACTTACTCCTATCGTTACCACCTTTGTACCCTCTTGATTCCATGGCAATGGCTAGAGCGTCAGCACGTTTGAAACTTGAAGCAAAAAGGGGAATTAATATAGGAATTATTGATTTTACTTTTTGAACTAGAGTTCCTTCACCAAAATCGACGCCTCTTGCTTTCTGAGCATTCATAATTAACGTGGTATCATCCATTAAAGTTGGCACAAACCTTAAACTTAAGGAGAGCATTAGTCCAATTTCATGTGCAGGAACTTTCAATAGTCTAAACGGCTTAAGTAAAGACTCTACTGCATCAGATAAACTTAATGGAGTGGTTGTTAATGTCAATAAAGTGGAAAAAAAGATAATTAATATAAATCTCATAAAGATTAACAAAGCTTGGCTTAAGCCGTGACTTGTTATTTTAATAATCCAAAAATCTACTAATACTTGACCACCTCTTGTAAAAAAAATTTGAAACATGGTCGTGAATAAAATTATACCAATCATGGGTTTTAACCCATTTAAAAAAAAGGAAATTTTTACTTGAGAGAGAATAACAACTAACATTGTCAGAGCAAACATGATTGCATTTGTTACTAAGTTATTAGCCCAAAAAATAATAACAACATAAATCATCATTGCAATTAGTTTACTTCTTGGATCAAGACGATGTATCATAGAATTCCCTGGTATGTAACGCCCTAAAATAAGTTTATCCATATTTCAACATCTCCCTTAATTCTTCTAAAGTAACTGGTAATCTTGAAAATTGGAAACCTTTTTTTTCTAAATGATAAGCAAACCTAGTAATTTTGGGGACACCTAGTTGCTTTTCTTCTAATAATTCTACTCTTTGAAAAATTTCATTCGGTTTTCCAGATAAAATAATCTTACCTTTTTCAAGAACATATACCTTATCTGCATAATTGGCCACATCATCCATCAAATGAGTCACCAACACAATTGTCATTCCGGACTTATGTAATTTTTTAAATAGGGTCATCAATTCTCTACGACCTTTAGGATCAAGTCCTGCTGTTGGTTCATCTAAAACTAAGATTCTTGGATCCATTGCTAGAATTCCTGCAATAGCTACGCGACGCATTTGTCCCCCAGAGAGCTCAAAAGGATTCTTTTCAAAAAGAGTCTCTGAAATACCTACTAAAGCTAATTTTTCACGTGCTAATTTTTCAGCATCTTCCTTTGAAACACCAAAATTTTGAGGCCCGAAAGCAACATCTTTTAAGACAGTTTCTTCAAAAAGTTGACTTTCAGGAAACTGGAAAACAAGTCCAACTTCTTTACGAATAGATTTAATATCCTTATTTTTCGATTGACTGGTAATTGTTTTTCCCCCGACACTCACAATTCCAGAAGTAGGCGTTAATAGACCATTTAATAATTGCATTATAGTCGATTTTCCAGAACCCGTGTGCCCAATAAAAGCAGTGTAAGAAGAATCCTCAATTTCAAGATTAATGTCAAAAAGGGCACGCCCTTCAAAGGGTGTCCCTGCCTGATAAGTAAAACTCACATTTTGGAAATTAATTGCCATAGCTGATTTTCTAATTCCTTCTCTGTTAGATAAGCTTTGTCTAAATCATACCCATCCTCTATTAAACCCTTTGTTACTGTACTTGTAAAAGGGACATCTAGACCTAAACCTAATAATTCTTCCCCTCTAGAAAAGAGTTCTTTTGGAGTTGAACTAGACTCGACTTGTCCATTTTTCATTACTAATACACGATCACTTAGCTCAACTTCATCCAAATCATGAGTAATCGAAATAACTGTCAATTGATAATCTTTTCTGATTGATTGTATAGTCTTAATCAACTCTATCCGTCCTTTGGGATCTAGCATACTAGTAGATTCATCCAAAATAATAATCATAGGTCTCATTGCAATTGCACCAGCAATGGCAACTCTTTGTTTTTGACCTCCAGATAGTCGAGCAGGCTCTCGTGTCTTAAACTCTGCCATTCCCACAAGTTTTAATGCTTGATCAACTCGTTCAACCATTTCTTCATGCGGGACACCTTTATTTTCTAGCCCAAAGGCAACATCATCTTCTACAGTAGCTCCAACGAATTGGTTATCTGGATTTTGAAAAACCATACCTATTTTTTCTCTGATTTCCCAAACATTAGCTTCTGTCAAATAGTCACCATCTACTTGAATAGAGCCTGACTCAGCTACAAGTAGACCGTTTAACAACCTAACGGATGTAGATTTTCCAGAACCGTTATGCCCAATAATTGATAACCATTCTCCCCGTTTCACGTGAAACGATACATCATTTAAAGTGTAATTTTCTTGGCTTTCTTGGTATTTAAATTTGATATTTTTAACTTCAATTATATTCGACATCGTTACTTAATGGTATCTTTAAAAAGAAAACCCGCTCCCTTGAAGTAATCATAACCTGAATAAATTGTAAAGAATAAAGCAATATACAATAGGACTGTTCCCACAACTGACAGGTGGCAAAATAAGAAAATAATTGAAAGCATTTGTGAAACAGTTTTGATTTTTCCAGGCATCGCTGCAGCTAAAACTTCACCACCTGATTCAACTAATAGGAGGCGTAGGCCTGTTACAGCCAATTCTCGACAAATTATAATAGCCGAAATCCAAGCTGGTGCTAGGCCCGCACCAACTAACATAATGAAGGCACTCATGACAAGCATTTTATCAGCAAGGGGATCAGCAAATTTACCAAAATTCGTCACGACATGCCATTTCCTTGCAAGATAGCCATCAAGGTAATCAGTAAAACTAGCAACTGCAAAAATAATAGCTGCCACAATATGCCAAGTAAGGGATTGTGAAAGGGTTGTGACAATTAAGAAAATGGGAATCATCACAATTCTAATTGCAGTTAGTAAATTAGGAATATTTTCTTTTTTTAACATTATTTTTCCTTAAAATTATTGAATTTTTAGCGTGATATAACTAATATCATTACTTGTCATAGGCGTTAAGTCTAACTTCTGCCCATCAACAGTGACTGAGACCCCTTCTCTAACACCGAGCATTAAGAGTGACTCTTTAGTATCAGCAGGTAAGGTGGTTGTGTAAGTAGGTGTTTCTTGAGTAAGAGTTGTTCCGGCTTCACCAATATCTGAATTTGATAATGAAATCCAAGCACTCTCAGCACCAGCTAACGAAACCGAAACTTCGACAGTATCCTTTGCTTTCTGAATATCAGCTACTAGATAATTGTCTTGCCCTTCTGTCTTAATAACAGTTTTCTTTTCACTACTACTTGATTGACTTGACACCTCAGGAGTTTTAGAACTTGAAGCCTTGTTTTCATCTTTTTTCATTAAGACACTCTTTACCTTATCAAGAGTAAGATTGTTTTCTTTTGAAAATTGCTGCCAAACAGCAAAGAAAACAAAAGCAAACACAGCTAAGGCGATAACAGCTAACAAGATTACTGAAAAAATAGATTTTGATTTCTTATGATCCTCTTGATAGCGACTTAAACGCGAAACCTCTCTATCTCTGTGATTATCTGCCAATAAACTATCACGTTTTTTTTCTTCCTGATTATCATCAGCTAAAGCACTCGCCTCAACATCTGTTTCCTTTTTCTTAAAATTATTTTCTTTATTAGCCGAAACACTTGGCTCAGAGACTCTCAGTTCAGATTTTAGAGGAAAAACAAACGGTTCTCGTCTTTGACTTAATTTTTCTTCAACCTGCTGAGTAATACTAGGTTTTTCATGATACTGAGTATTTGATATTTGTTCCAAATACATTTTCTTTATCATTTCAAAGTCTAACGACACCATACTCGCATATTGACTTAAAAAAGAATCTATTTTATCTTCTGGAATAATTTTAAATTGATCTAATTCCATAGCCAATAAGTAATGAGAAGATATCCCAGTTTTATCTTCAATCTCATCCAAAGTAACTTTTCTGTTAACTCGCGATTCTCTCAGAAACTCGCCCAAAGTTTGATTTCTCATACAGGTACCTCAACACTAAAATATTATTTCTATTATATCAAAATATATGCTAATTAGGAAAGACAGTAAAATCAGAGGTTTCCGCAGACTCAAAAAAATCGTGACCTATAAGTAATATCTCTTCAAGACTAATTTTTTCGATGACTTGCGGAATATCCATATAGGAATTCTGAGGAGATAAATAAATGTTAAACTGATTTACAAATTGATCCATAAAATCTAAACTTTGCATAAAATCACCAAACATTTCTTTCTTTAAAAGGGTTAGATGATTTTGATTAATGTCCTTTGATTTCATAAAATCTTTGATTTTTTTTCTGATATTACTAGACATCGCAATAGGCTCACTGGTATCCATGCTTATCAAAATAAAGGAGAAATCTGCCTGTATTTCAATTTCAATATCAAACGAATCATCTATTTTTCCATCATCATACCAAGTCTGATAAGTTTTTGATGTCCATCCAAACAGCATAGATAAAAGTAAACGCAGGCCAATTTTATATTCTAATAATGAAATATCTTTAGGAAGTTTTTTTCCTCTAAAGCCAACTGCTAATTTAGGTGTAGAAACATCCATACTGATAGAACTGGTTTTTACTATTGGATGATAGGGTAAAGGAGAAATGGTCGGCTTAGCAGGTTTTCGTCTTTTTAAACGATTTTGACATTCTTCAATTGACTTAAAGGTTTCTTCGACATTAATGTCTCCCACCACGATAAGAGTCATATTTGATGGATGATAAAATTGTTTGTAATTTTTTTCTAAATCAGCGACCCTGATAGCTTCAATTGATTGTCGGCTTCCAGCAATATCTCTTGACAGATAAGAATCAGGGAATAGATTCTGTAGGATACCAATATAAGACTGATAATCAGGATCATCCATATACATATCAATCTCTTGAGCGATAATTTTTTTCTCTTTTTCAACAGATGCTTCTGTAAAGTATGCAGACATTACAAATTCTTGAAGCAAAGTTAACGACTCTGTAAAGTGATTACTAGCAGAAATGAAGTAAGAAGTTTTATCAAAGGTTGTAAAAGCATTTACTTCTGTCCCAAACTGTGTAAAGCGATGTGAAACATCTTGTCCTTTTTCATCCTCAAAAACCTTATGTTCTAAAAAATGGGCAATTCCTTCAGGGTAGGAATATTTTCTATTTCTAACTGTAAAGGAGTTGTCAAGTGATCCGTAATGAACTGTCAACAACGCAGTTTTTTCTGTAAACATTGGTTTTTGAATAAAAAAAACTTGAAACCCACTTTTGAATTCTACTTGATAGATACTCTCATCTACTCTGGGATAGGTTATTTTTTTTAACTGTGTCACTTATTCCCCTCCAAAAAGTATACTGCTTGTAATTTCAATTTATTAGCTGCTTTTATAATATCCATTTTCTTTACAGCTCTTATTCCAGTCAACCATTTTTCTAGGCTAAAGTCAGGATTCACATAGGATTTTATATATGAACTATCAATTAAAGCTTTACAGTAATCTTCTGACTGCTTCCCATTTGTCTGTAGCATAACCTTAGTTTTTTCAACTAAATGACTAGAAAATCTTCCCATTTTGATATCATTCATTTCTTTAACAATTAGTTGTAAAGCTCGCGCTTTATCCCCTTTGTTAATACCTGCAAAAATTTCTAATAACCCAGTATGCCTATCTAAACTACTGCCAATGCTATAAGCAATACCTTCTTTTTCTCTTACTTTGGTAAATAATAAAGAATGGGTATAAGATCCTAGTAAACCATTTAAAACTAATAAAGCATAATAATCTTCTTTAAATACATCAACTGGGAAATAATAAGCTAAATCTAAAATGGATTGGTTTAAGGATTTATTTTCAATTTTTTCCGAAACAACATTGGCATATTCCTGATGATAATAATAAAAAAGTTCCTTTTGACGCCCTTCAAATGGAAATTGATGGAAAAGTTGAACAACTTTATAATCATCAAATTCCCCTAAAATATAGATATCAATTTGGTCTTCTAATAACATCTTGTGAAATTCTTGATAACTAGTATATGCTGTTTCTCTATCGACCAGTTCCACAGATCCATACTTTGATATTTGTAAATCTTGATTATGATAAAAGAGTTTTTTGAGTTGTAACGAGCTATAGTAAAAAGAATCTTCTTTATCAGACTCAATATAATTCATTAAGTTAGTCTTTTCAACTTCAAAAACTTTTGGTTGGTATTGAGCAACCGAAAGTAAAGGTGAAAAAAGAATTCCTTTGAGTAAAAGGATAATTTCTTCTAATAGTTTTTCACCTTGAAAACTGTATTTATCCTGAATAAATGTAATGTCAATATCAACAATGTGCACTTTACCTTTAACAGACACCTCTGTTGATAAACTTGCACCATACAACTCAGCTAATCTTTCTCTAAAAAGCTTAGCAGTAGGATAATCATCATTAGCTGTCGCCAACATTTGGGCAACTAGGACTCTCTTTGCGACTAATTTCTGATTAAAGTCACCAGAAAATCTTAAAGTTATATGATTGGTTTTAAATTTCTCTGTTTTTATAAGATGTAATTGGACACCTTCAACGATTTTCATAGTTTTTCCTTACTCATTTGACTAGTTCCTTAAATTATACCATTTTTAGACCAATTGATTTAAGTAAAACTTATTTTTTCTCATCTTGTGGCAAGAGAACATGATGTCATTATAGATTCATCATAAAAGCCCTAAGAAATAAAATTGTATTACGTTATTTCTTAGGGCTTTATTCTTAAAAATACTGAAAATATTATAACATATAATCGCTCTTTTATGTAATAATATTAACCAAAATATTTCTACTAATTTGAATAATATTAATTACCACTAATTTATGCTATAATGACTTGAATTAGCAATTGGAGAATAATAATGGACTATAAACTTTTTACAGAATTTATTACTTTACAAGCCCTATTAAAAGAAGTAGGCATAATACAAAGTGGAGGAGCTATCAAAGCTTTTCTCTCTGAAACTACTGTTTTATTTAATGGTCAAGATGAAAAGCGGCGTGGAAAAAAACTTCGAGTTGGCGATAGTATCGAAATTCCAAGCCATCAAACCATTATTCATTTAATTGAACCAACATCCCTTGAAAAAGAAACCTTCAAGGCAGAAGTTTTTGAAAAAGAACGACTCGCAAAACGAGTTAAAGAAATAAATAAAGCCAACAAAAAACAACTTACTTCATCAAAACAGAAAAAGCCTCTAAAAGCCAAGCAAAAACCTATTCGATTCCCTGGTATGTAATATGTGGCTAAAAGAATTAACTTTAATAAACTATCGTAATTATGAGCAAATACAAACAAAATTTGTCCCAGGACTAAACGTTTTTATCGGAAACAATGCCCAAGGAAAAACAAATTTTTTAGAAGCAATTTATTTCATCGCCTTAACTAGAAGCCACAGAACTCGAACTGACAAGGAGTTAATTCACTTCTTAAAAGATGATTTAAAGGTTTATGGAAAAATAGCAAGAACAAGTGGCGTTATCAGTTTAGAAATTACCTTAACTAAAAAAGGACGCATCACCAAAATTAATTCCTTAAAACAAGCAAAATTATCTGATTATGTTGGTAATATGAAGGTTGTTTTATTTGCTCCAGAAGATTTACAACTTATAAAGGGAGCTCCTAGTCTAAGACGCAAATTCATTGATATTGATTTGGGACAAATTAAACCTGTCTACTTATCAGATTTATCTCAATACAACTATGTTTTAAAGCAAAGAAATACCTATCTTAAAACAGCTGTTTCTATCAATAAGGATTTTTTAGATGTCTTAGATGAACAATTAGCTGACTATGGCACACGGGTCATTCAGCAACGTATGCAATTCATTGAAGCTTTACAACAAGAAGCTCATAGACACCATTTTGCCATATCAGATGGGTTAGAACAATTAAAATTAAGCTATCAATCCTCTATTGCACTAAAGTCAAAAGAGTCAATTAGAGAAAGGTTTATGGAGGCCTTGCTACATAATAGACAAAAAGATATGTTAAAAAAAAATACAAGTATTGGCCCGCATCGTGACGATATTTTATTTTATATTAATGACATGGATGCAAATTTTGCCAGTCAAGGACAGCATCGTAGTTTGATATTATCTTTAAAGATGGCTGAAGTAAGCATAATGAAAGAGCTAACTGGGGAAAATCCTATTTTACTATTAGATGATGTTATGAGTGAACTTGATAATCTAAGGCAAACAAAATTACTTGAAACTATCATTCAGGAACATGTTCAAACCTTTATCACTACGACAAGCCTAGAACATCTTTCAAGCTTACCACCGGATATTAAAACATTTTATGTTAGTCAAGGAACAATTAGCTTTTAATGCTATTACCAATGTAAATATAAAAAGACGAGGTTGAAGAAACCTCGTCTTTTTATATTTATTAAGCTTTAACAATTCCTAATAATATAGCCCCAGCAATAAAGCAAATAATTCCTAATATAACCCAACGCATCTCGCGTTTCGATTTTTTCTCACCTAGAAAAATAATACCACCAATAATGGAAATAATAGCCCCTAATTGTGAAAAACTAAAGGCAATTGCCAATCCCGCCTTAGATGCAGCTAAAAGCATAAAGACATTTCCAATCCCCCACATAATTCCAACTAAACTATTTTTTAAAACATAGGTATCAAAACTAAGTTTAAATGACATGAATAAACTCGCTCCAAATACCATTCCAATAGCCATTGGTAGAAGAACTGAAATGAGATCAAATTTCATAATGTTATTGAAAAGGACAACATAGGAAACATAGCCAATAGTTGAATAAGTTAAAGATCTAAAACCTTTCCCATAATGATGTAATTCTGCCTTTTGAACATCTTTATCCTTTTTACTTGAAAAATAAAAACCAATGATTAATAGGATTAAGGCACAACATCCTAAAATATACTGATAAGCTTGTGTCCATTCCCCAAATAAAAGGACTCCAATTAAACTTCCTAAAACTAACTGAGAACCACTTGATAGGGGATTTGCTACAGAAACCCCCATATGTTTCATTGCATAAAACTGCCCTGTCTGCCCAATAGACCACAGAAAACCACCCAAAAAGCCAAAAATCCATAACTGACTTGTCATTTCGGGTCTTTTTACTATCCAAACCATAATAGCAAATAAAACAGCACCTAATGTCATACCAAAAGTTTGTTGACTAGGTTTACCACCAATTTTATTACTAACAAAACCGATACTTCCCCATGCAACCATTGGTACTAGTGCAAAAAGTATACCTTCCACTATACTGCTCCTTTACAATGAACTTGACAATTGCTTTACAATTGTGACAAGCACATTGACAAAATTTAGGTTAAATTAACCTAGAAAAATATTATATCTTAAAATTTAATAAGAAACAAGACCAAAAAAAGCCAAGAAATATACTTAGCTTTGTCTATAAATCAATGCACAGAGTAATTTGGTGCTTCATTTGTAATATGAACGTCATGAGGATGGCTCTCAATAAGTCCTGCACCAGACATTTCAATAAACTGTGCTTTATTATGGAGATCATTAATAGAAGCTGCGCCTACATAACCCATTCCAGAGCGAATACCACCTAACATTTGGAAGACTATATCTGAAACAGCGCCTTTATAGGCTACACGGCCCTCAATTCCTTCGGGAACTAATTTATTAGCTTCATTAACTGAACCTTGGAAATAACGGTCACTAGAGCCTTTTTTCATTGCTGCAATGGATCCCATTCCACGATAGGTTTTAAATTTACGTCCTTGGAATATTTCTGTCTCACCTGGAGCTTCATCAGTACCAGCAAACATGGAACCAAGCATAACAGCATTTCCACCAGCAGCTAAAGCTTTCACAATATCACCTGAGTATTTAATTCCACCATCAGCAATAATCGTTTTACCATATTCCTTAGCAACAGTTGCTGCATCATAAATTGCTGTAACTTGAGGTACCCCAACACCTGCAACAACACGCGTCGTACAAATCGAACCAGGACCAATTCCAACTTTTACTACATCGACACCCGCATCATATAAAGCGCGTGCCCCTTCAGCAGTTGCAATATTTCCAGCAATAAGTGTTTTGTCAGGAAAGTGAGCACGAATCTCAGCAATTTTTCTCAAAACACCTGCTGAGTGTCCGTGAGCTGTATCAATTACAATCGCATCAGCACCCGCTTCGAATAAAGCTTCTGCACGATCAAAAGTGTCTGAAGTAACACCAACTGCAGCAGCGACAAGTAAGCGGCCAAAAGTGTCTTTAGCAGCATTAGGAAACTCAATAACCTTTTCAATATCTTTAATTGTGATAAGACCAGATAAACGACCGCTATCATCTATCAGCGGTAATTTTTCAATACGATGCTGATGTAAAATTTGTTCTGCAGTTGCTAAATCTGTTCCAACTTCTGCAGTTACTAATTTGTCACTTGTCATATGTTCAGAAATTGGTGAATCATAATCACTAATAAAACGCATATCACGATTTGTAATGATACCAACTAATTTACGGTTCCCCATTGTTTCAACAATAGGAACACCACTAATTCTATAACGTTGCATAAGTTCTTCAGCTTCAGCAACTTTATGATTTGGAGTTAAGAAAAATGGATCAATAATAACTCCATTCTCAGAACGTTTTACCTTACGGACTTCTTCTGCCTGTTCAATGATTGACATATTTTTATGGATAACACCTAATCCACCAGCACGCGCGATAGCAATGGCCATTCTACTATCAGTAACAGTATCCATAGCAGCACTAATAATAGGAATATTTAATGTTAAATTTTTAGCTAACTTTGTTTGCATGTTAACTTCATTTGGCAAAACATGGCTTTCAGCTGGAATAAGTAGTACATCATCAAAAGTGAAGCCTTTTTTTAAAAATTTAGTGTCCCAATTCGACATTCAAATAATCCTCTTTCTTTGTTTTCCATGGTTTTAGCCTAGTCATTTTTGTTGTTACTATCATATCATGCTAAATAGATTTGTCAATAAATAGAGTATAATTTATATGTCTATAAGTTGTTTTATTTCATAATTTCTCTCTTCTTTTTTTAGAAATAGATTCCCACCATAAGCAAAAAGTCAATTCCTTAGAACTGACTTCTCCTTTTACTAAAAATAGTTTATCCCCATTGCAGACTTTACTTCTGATAAGGTCTGTGCAGCGACTCTTTGAGCATCTTGACTACCTTTTTCTAACATTCTAAAAACTTCACCCATATCTTGTGAATATTCTAATCTCCTCTCACGAATAGGTGTCAATTCACGTTCAAGAATGTCTAATAAGAAGCGTTTAGTCTTTACATCACCTAAACCACCTTTTTGATAGTGCTCTTTCATCGCCTGAATATCAGCTTGGTCTTCTTCTCTACCAAAAATATCAAGATAGTGGAATACCATATTGCCCTCAATTTGCCCAGGATCTGTTACTCTTATATGATTTGGATCAGTGTACATACTCATAACTTTTTTCTGTACGGTATCTGCATCATCAGATAAGTAAATACCATTTCCTAGCGATTTAGACATTTTTGCATTACCATCTAAACCAGGTAGGCGACCCGCACTTTCATTTTCGGGATATAGTCCTTCCGGTTCAACAAGACAATCCGTTTTATAAGTAAAATTAAAACTTCTAACAATCTCTCTAGTTTGCTCAATCATTGGTTTTTGGTCATTGCCAACTGGAACTAGATTTGCTTTAAATGCTGTAATATCAGCTGCTTGAGAAATTGGATATACTAAAAAACCACTAGGAATACTTTCTCCAAAACCTTTTTGAGCAATTTCTGTTTTCACTGTTGGATTACGTTCCAATCTTGCTAAGGAAACAAGATTCATATAATACATCGTCAATTCTGCTAATTCAGGAATTTGACTTTGAATAAAAATAGTTGATTTTGCTGGATCTAAACCAACAGAAAGATAATCTAGCGCTACATTTCCAATTGAATTTCTGATTAATTCTGATTCCTTGGCATGGTCAGTTAGAGCTTGTTGATCAGCAAGAAACACAAACATTTGATACTTAGCTTCATTTTGTAAAACAACTCGACTTTTTAGACTTCCGACATAGTGACCTAAGTGTAATTTACCAGTCGGTCGATCGCCAGTTAAAATAATTGGTTTTTTCATTTTTCTCCTTTTCACATATAAAAATCCCCACACAAAAACTTGCGTGAGGGCGTTATTAGTCGCGGTGCCACCTCAGTTGATATTCTAAAATATCATCTCTGTCTTCTCGGATTAAGAAGCAGCACAATAAGGTGTGCCAATCCCGTAAGTTATTGTTTCCTTACAAAAATGTCCATCAGCCCATTTCACTAATTGTGTTACTAGTTCACAGCGACCACTAGCTCTCTAAAAACACGCTAAAAGCTACTCTTCTAATTCACAACCATTCTATGAAAATTTAGAATATTTGTCAACTTCCTTTTATTTTAAAAAATATGCTTGACTCATAAGGGAGTTTTAAGAGATAATGTTGCTCTAGTCTTTTTATTAATAAATGTAAGGAGAAAACTGCTAATGGAAAAAAAGGTAAGGGATATCCTATATGTCACATTAGGGTCTTTTATTACTGCAATAGGTTTTAATACAATGTTTGTCCATAATAATATTGCTTCAGGTGGTATGGTCGGAATTTCAGTTGTTATCAAAGAACTTCTTGGAATTAGCCCATCGCTTTTTTTAATGGTTAGTAATATCCCTTTATTGCTCTTATGTTATTTTTTCTTAGGAAAACAAACTTTTGTTAAAACACTATATGGATCATGGATTTATCCTATTGCCATCAGGTTTACAAGTTTTTTACCTACTCTAACTCATAATCAATTATTAGCAGCAATTTTTGGAGGAATTATTGTCGGAATTGGTTTAGGAATGGTATTTTGGGGAAATTCTTCAACTGGGGGTACCGGTATTTTAACTCAAATTTTACATAAACATTCACCTCTAACTTTAGGCGTTGCAATGACGATTGTCGACGGTATTAGTGTCTTGATGGGATTTATGTCATTAAGTGCTGATGATGTTATGTATTCAACAATTGGTCTATTAGTAATTGGTTACGTTATTTCTGTAATGGAAAATGGTTTCGATTCCTCAAAAAATATAATGATTATTTCAAGAGAATATTTAACCATTAAAGATTACATTACAAAAGTGATGGATCGCGGGGTTACTAAAATTCCAATTCGTGGTGGTTATACAACTTCTGATAAAGTCATGTTGATGACTGTTGTCTCAACCTATGAACTACCTAGTTTACAAGAAAAAATACTCGAAATTGATGATACTGCATTTTTAGTTGTTATGCCTGCAGCACAAGTTATGGGACGCGGATTTAGTGTCACAAAACAATATAAAAGAGAAGATGAAGATATTCTACTCCCTATGTAAAACAAGCCCCTTTCCAATTGAAAAAAGAGGGGTTTTTAGATACAATGGGATTTAGACAAATAATTATGAGGTGACGAATTGCTTACAGTTTCTGATGTATCACTACGTTTTAGTGACCGAAAACTTTTTGATGAAGTTAATATTAAATTTACTCCTGGTAATACCTATGGGTTGATTGGCGCAAATGGTGCAGGAAAATCAACCTTCTTAAAAATTCTAGCTGGTGATGTGGAACCATCTACCGGTCATATTTCTCTGGGTCAAGATGAACGTCTTTCTGTTCTTCGTCAAAACCACTTTGATTATGAAGAAGAGCGTGTTATTGATGTTGTTATTATGGGAAATGAACAACTCTATAATATCATGAAAGAAAAAGATGCTATCTACATGAAAGAAGATTTTTCAGAAGAAGATGGTGTTCGTGCTGCTGAATTAGAAGGTATTTTTGCAGAGCTTGGCGGGTGGGAAGCAGAGAGTGAAGCTTCTCAGTTACTTCAAAACTTAAATATTGCTGAAGAGTTACACTACCAAACAATGAGTGAGTTAGCAAATGGTGATAAAGTTAAAGTTCTCTTAGCAAAAGCTTTATTTGGTAAGCCTGATGTTCTCTTGTTAGATGAACCTACTAATGGTCTTGATATTCAGTCAATTTCTTGGCTCGAAGACTTCTTAATTGATTTTGAAAATACAGTAATTGTTGTATCACACGATCGACACTTCTTAAATAAAGTCTGTACCCATATGGCAGACTTGGATTTTGGAAAAATTAAACTGTATGTAGGAAATTATGATTTCTGGAAACAATCTTCCGAACTAGCAGCACGTTTACAATCTGACCGAAATGCTAAAGCAGAAGAAAAAATTAAAGAATTACAAGAGTTTGTTGCTCGTTTCTCAGCAAATGCATCGAAATCAAAACAAGCAACGTCTCGTAAAAAAATGCTTGATAAGATTGAATTAGAGGAAATTGTTCCTTCAAGTCGTAAATATCCATTTATCAACTTTAAGGCCGAGCGTGAAATGGGAAATGATTTTTTAACAGTTGAAAATCTATCAGTCACAATTGATGGCGAAAAAATACTTGATAATATTAATTTTATTCTTCGTCCGGGCGATAAGGTTGCATTAATTGGGCAAAATGACATTCAAACAACCGCTTTAATGCGTGCTTTAATGGACGATATCGATTATGAGGGAACTGTTAAATGGGGAGTTACCACAAGCCGATCTTATCTACCAAAAGACAACTCAAAAGACTTTGCATCTGGAGAATCTATTCTAGAATGGTTGAGACAATTTGCTGCCAAAGGGGAAGATGACGATACTTTCTTACGTGGTTTTCTTGGTCGTATGCTCTTTTCAGGAGACGAAGTTAAAAAATCTGTTAACGTTCTCTCTGGTGGAGAAAAAGTACGTGTTATGCTATCTAAACTCATGCTCTTAAAGTCAAATGTTTTAATCTTAGATGATCCTACTAATCATTTGGATTTAGAATCAATTTCTAGCTTAAATGATGGCATTAAAGACTTTAAAGAATCTGTCATTTTCGCTAGTCATGATCATGAGTTTATTCAAACAATCGCAAATCATATCGTAGTTATTTCAAAAAATGGAGTCATTGATCGGATTGATGAAACATATGATGAATTCCTTGAAAATCAAGAAGTACAGGCAAAGGTTGCTGAACTTTGGAAATAGAACAATAAGGCGGTGACGCCTTATTGTTTTTTATCACCAACTAGAAAGAATAAGCTATGATTCAAAAAAAACATATTTCTACACTATTAGTTTATCTAGCAAGTTTTACCCTTCCAACTCTAATCATGTTTATAGTTCTACTTTCAAAAGGAATTTATTGGGGAAGTGGTAAAACTATTTTAGCCAGTGATGGATTTCATCAATATGTTATATTTGCTCAAACTCTTAGAAATATTTTACATGGCTCAGATAGTATCTTTTATACCTTTACAAGTGGTTTAGGGCTCAATTTTTATGCATTAATTAGCTATTACCTTGGGAGTTTCTTTTCTCCATTTGTTTATTTCTTTAATTTGAGGTCAATGCCGGATGCAATCTACTTATTTACCTTACTAAAATTTGGTTTAATCGGTCTATCAACCTACTTCTCTTTACATAATATTTACAGTAAAGTAAAGCCATATTTTATCTTAACTCTATCTACTTCATTTGCCTTAATGAGTTTTTTAACTAGTCAACTGGAAATTAACACTTGGCTGGATGTATTTATACTAATTCCTCTAATTATCCTCGGTTTACACCGACTCATCAATCAAAAAATTGGTTGCTATTATTTTACGCTTACTATTTTATTTATTCAAAATTATTATTTTGCCTATATGGTTTCTATCTTTTTGACAATATATTTACTTATACAGTTACTAAATCAAGAGACTTGTAAAGGGCGTGTCAAAACATTTTTAAGATTTGTAAACATTTCTATTCTTTCTGCCTTGTCTGCCTCGTTTATGCTTTTACCTACATATTTGGACTTACGCAATCAAGGAGAAAAGTTTACACCTATTTCAAAACTTATAACTGAAAATAGTTGGTCTCTTGATTTACTGTCAAAGTACGTTATAGGAACTTACGATACGACAAAATTTAATGCTATTCCCATGATTTTTGTAGGTTTACTACCTTTACTACTTACTGCTCTATATTTTACAGTGAAGTCAATTAAGTGGCAGGTGAAGTTTGCATATTTAATTTTTATTGTCATTATCTGTCTGAGTTATTATTTTCAACCTCTTGATTTATTTTGGCAAGCAATGCATGCGCCGAATATGTTTCTACATCGCTATGCTTGGACTATACCGCTCCTATTGGTATTACTTTCATGTGAAACACTCACTCATATCGAAGAATTATCTATTAATAAAATTGTTTTTGCCTTTACGATTATTAGTTTATCTCTAGCTAGTCCTTATCTATTTTTAGAGCACTATTCTTTTTTGACACCCAGTTTATTTTTTTTAACAATCGCTTTTTTAACAGCCTACACTATAATATTATTGAGTCTAGAAGAATTTAAGTTCCCTATCATTATTATCATTATATTTACACTTATCTTTACAACTCTAGAAAGCACCTTAAATACCTATTATGTTATTACTGGCCTGGAAAAAGAATGGGTATTCCCCACTCGACAAGGCTATAATAGAAATTTACAAGAAATTGATAACTTAGTAAAGAAACAAAATGAAGTTGACACAGATTTTTACAGAACTGAGCGTATCATTCCCCAAACAGGGAATGATAGTATGAAATTCAATTATCATGGTATTTCTCAATTTTCATCTATCAGAAATCGTCTATCAAGTAGAGTTCTTGATAGGCTTGGATTCAAATCAGAAGGAACTAATCTAAACCTAAGATATCAAAATAACACTTTAATTGCTGATAGCTTATTTGCAGTTAAGTATAATTTAAGTGAATCTGATAATAAAAAATTTGGCTTTACAAAGGTTAATCAAATCGATAGGGTTAGTCTCTATAAAAATAACTATGCCCTCCCACTTGCTATTATGACTAATGGAAAATTCGTTGACGCTAACTTTACTGTTAATACATTAGACAATCAGACCCGCTTATTAAATAGGCTCTCTGGTAAGGATTACACCTACTTTACAGAACAAAGTGCTGAGTTGAAGTCGACAGGAAAAATGGTAGGTAAGCAGATTTCTAACAAAGCAGAACCTAATGCTGAAGATACTGTTGTAAGCTATCGTCTTAAGATTCCAGAAAATAAACAAATGTATTTAAGTTTACCAAATGTATCCTTTGAAAATCGACAAGAAAAAGATGTATTGATTACTATTAACGGTAAAACAAGTCACTATACAACAGATAATACATTTACCTTTTTTGATTTAGGTTATTTTAAGGATGAACAGGTTGCTGATATTTATATTATATTTCCCAAAAATAAATCTATTTCCTTTGATTCCCCACATTTTTATGGTCTAGATATTGATAACTATAAAAAGGCACTTTCTATAATTAAAAACCGCAAAGTTAGCCTTAGTCAAAGACAAAATAGACTACGTTTGGACTATCAGACAACTAAAGATTCTTCAATTCTGTTGACCTTGCCGTACGATCAAGGATGGAGTGCTAAGCATAATAATAAACCAATTGTAATTAGAAAAGCACAAAAAGGATTTATGGCTATAGATGTTCCTAAAGGAAAAGGAAAAATTTATTTAACTTTTATTCCTAAAGGTTTTAAACAAGGTCTTGTACTATCATTAGTAGCTTTTGTTATATTCTCTATTCAGTTTATTTTAAAACTAATACGTCAAAAAAATCAGCCCTATAATTAAGGGCTGATTTAAATTTACTTTATTTACTCCGGCAGTAGGACTCGAACCTACGACATCATGATTAACAGTCATGCGCTACTACCAACTGAGCTATGCCGGAAAATTGTTATAAAAAAAATTGCTTCTCAGCAATTATGATAGTCCGTACGGGATTCGAACCCGTGTTACCGCCGTGAAAAGGCGGTGTCTTAACCCCTTGACCAACGGACCTTAAGGTTTATAAGGAATACTTTCCTTAACACTCTTATTATTATATCAGAACTTTTGGTTTTGTCTATAACTTTTTTAAAAAAATTTCAAAAGTTTTTCAATTTTTTTGAGGAAGCTATCTTTCCTGTTATTAGCATTGACAGAAACACCTAGTTTCTGTTAAAATAAGGGAGTTAAGGTCTCATAGCTCAGCTGGATAGAGCATTCGCCTTCTAAGCGAACGGTCGCAGGTTCGAATCCTGCTGGGATCAAAGTAAAACATCATGCTTTATAGGTCATGATGTTTTTTTATGTTTCATGTGAAACACTATTATTTATGATAAGGACTCCCTTCTTGAATCATAAATGCACGGTAAATTTGTTCAACTAAAACTAAACGCATTAATTGGTGAGGGAGAGTCAGTAGCCCAAAGCTCATTAACACATTAGCTCTTTTTTTCAAAGAAGCATCAAGTCCTAAACTACCGCCAATAATAAAGGTAATATTGGAGTAACCTTGGACTGTAATATTTGTAATTTGCTGACTAAATACTTCTGAAGGAAATTGTTTGCCTTCAATAGCAAGTGCTATAATAAAATCTCTGGATCCTATCTTTTTTTGAATACGTTCAGCTTCTTTTGCTAAAATTTTTGTATTCTCAGCTTGACTAGCATTTTCAGGTGTCTTTTCATCAATAAGTTCAATTACTTCAAATTGACAAAAACGGGATAGCCTTTTTTGGTATTCTGTAATCCCATCTTTTAAATATTTTTCTTTGAGTTTCCCCACACTTATTATTTTCACTTTCATAAAAAACATTGTACCATATCCTCTAAGAAAATGATTTATCCACAAAAATATTTCCCATTTTTTTCTCTTAATCTAGGACTTATCAATAGTTCTGAAAACTTTTCCACAAGCTGTGGATTTCTTTTCTTTTTCTCTAAATTAAGGTATAATTAAGCAGAGTTTTGTATGATGATAAAAATAAGTGGAGGTCAAAGGTGTGACAATAATAAAAAATATTTGGAAACTAGTTGGTATCTTGGTTGTTGGTATTCTTGGTGGTATAATCGCTTTTTTCACATTAAGTGTCTTTCACCCTGATTTTACTAATAATCAAGAAGGAATTACTAAGCCTACAACAATTAGTAAAGTAACTTATAAAAATACAACCAATACTACAAAAGCTGTTAAGGTTGTTCAAAATGCTGTCGTTTCGGTCATTAATTATCGAAAATCTAGTCCTGCTAATCAAGCAAATGATATCTTTGGTGAACCTAAATCCTCTTTAAATGACGATAATGGTTACTCTATCTACAGCGAAGGGTCAGGAGTCATTTACAAAAAAGAAGGTAAGGATGCCTATATTGTAACGAATAACCATGTTATTGACAAAACAGATAGAATTGAAATCTTATTAGCTGATGGTTCAAAAATAGTTGGTAAACTAGTAGGAGCGGACACCTATTCTGACTTAGCAGTTGTTAAAGTTCCTTCTGAAAAAATAAAATCAGTTGCTAAATTTGCTAACTCTGCCAATTTAAACGTTGGGGAAGTAGCTATTGCTATTGGTAGTCCCCTTGGAACTGAATATGCTAACTCTGTCACTGAAGGAATAGTCTCAAGCTTAAGTAGAACAGTAACACTTAAAAATGATGAGGGTCAGACAATTTCAACAAATGCTATTCAAACAGATGCTGCTATTAATCCAGGAAATTCTGGAGGTGCTTTAATTAATATTGAAGGACAAGTTATTGGTATTAATTCAAGCAAAATCTCACAATCTAATGCTTCTGGCAATGCAGTTGAAGGAATAGGATTTGCAATTCCAGCTAATGATGTCATTAAAATTATTAATCAGCTGGAAGCTAAGGGTGAAGTTATTCGACCAGCTATCGGAATTAGAATGGTTAACCTTGGTGACTTATCGACAAATGCCTTGAACCAACTTCAAGTACCAGAAAATGTTAAAGGTGGTATTGTAGTTGCTTCCGTGATAGACAATATGCCTGCTGTTGGTAAATTGAAACAATATGACATAATCACTGAAATCGATGGTGAAACAGTAAATACAAAATCTGATTTACAAACTATACTTTATAGTCATGAGATAAATGATAGCATTAAAGTTACTTACTATCGCGGTAAAGATAAGAAAACAACTACTATCAAATTGACCAAAACAACAAAAGATTTAAATGAATAAGATCAATTAGTATTGACAAGTTATGTAAAATACCTTTACAATATCGTAAAGGTATTTTAGTATGCAAAGGATAACTATGACAGAAGAATTAAAAGAAATAAAAATAGAAGATATTGTTGCTAATCCTTATCAACCTAGACTTCACTTTAATCATGACGAACTAAAAGAATTAGCAAATTCTATTAAAATAAATGGACTTATCCAACCAATTATCGTCCGACCATCCGAAATTTATGGCTATGAATTAATTGCGGGTGAAAGACGTTTAAAAGCTTCTCAACTAGCTGGTTTAGAAAAAGTTCCAGCAATCATAAAAAATATTTCAACAACTGAAAGTATGCACCAAGCAATAGTTGAAAATCTTCAACGATCCGACTTAAATCCAATTGAAGAAGCAAAGGCTTTTCAAACTATTCTTACTAAAAAACAATTAACTCATGAACAACTAGCTACTTTTATGGGCAAATCGCGTCCTTACATTACTAATAGTATCCGCCTTTTACAGTTACCTGATATTATTTTATCTGCACTAGAAGAGGGAAAAATTAGTACTGGGCATGCCCGTAGTTTAGTTACTTTGAATAAGAGTCAGGATCAAGAAAACTATTTTCATCGTATTATCGACCAAGACCTCAGCGTACGTCAGACTGAGCAGCTCGTAAAATTAAAAAAGCAAACTAAAAAGCCACAGATAGATAAGGATATTTTTATTAAAGCCCTAGAAGAAGAGCTCGCAAAATCTCTAGGCCTTTCTATTCATATAAAACTAAAAAAAGATGGTAGTGGACAATTATCTTGCCTCTTTCATGATGATGAAGAACTCAACAGAATTATCAACAAATTAAAATAACTTGTTGATATTCTGTTTTTTTTTATCAAGTTTATCCACACGAATAAACATGATAAAAAGCTTAGATTCTCTTACTTTTTGAATTTTTCCACAATCTGTGGAAAACCTTAACTCACATTGTTAACATTTTTTCCACATGTTGTGGGTAAGTCTTAAACCTTAAATTGAGACTGTGGAAAACTAGCTTTTTTTATGTTAGAATAGTTCTAGTATTATCCATAGAAGGACACTAAG